>NZ_CP122458.1:3737142-4048571 GCF_032598905.1 Streptomyces sp. 11x1
CGGCAGCCAGGACTTGGCGTGCGACTTCAGCGTGACCGGCACCCGGTCGAGCTTGGCGACCGAGCCGAGGAGCGCGCCGGCGTAGATGTAGTGCGCGAGGAGGCGCACGGAGGAGGCGAGCACTCCGGGGCTGAAGTCGCACACGGACAGCTGACGCAACTGCTGGGCGAGCAGGGCGACCCCGAGCGGGGGCAGGTCCACGCCGAGCAGGGCGATGCGGTCACTCTCCAGCACGGAGCGGACGGTGTGCAGCCGCCGGGTGACGGCGGGCGCGTCGGAGGACGAGTGGAGGGCAATGACGTAGCCGTGCTGCTCGATGAGCGCGTGCATGCCGTACAGGGAGTCCTCAAGGGTCTCCTGCGGCTGTACGACTGCGGGCGGGGTCTGCCGGTCGTGCGGTGGGAGCACCAGGTCGGAACTGGTGACGGCTATCGCGGTCGGCACGCTGCACACCACCCCGTTCACTTCGGCGGAGTGGTCGACCACCGCCTCAGACGGCCCCTGTGGGGAGCGACGTCCGCGTCGACGTCCCTCCCGCATCGTCTTGCATCAGCACCATATCCACGGCATGGCCCGATCAACACTGAATCTCCTTGATCAACTCACGCGGGGTGGGGCCGTATCCACACAGAGTGAGACGCATATGCCTCAACTCGGCAGGCGAGCGGGGGTGTTGGGCTCCACGAACGAGCGAACGGGGCTCGTGCGGGAGTATTGACAACTCGATTGGTCTGGACCAACTTACGAGTATGTTCAGACACAGAAGACACCTACGCACGCGGATGAACGCGCCGGGGTGCGAGGGCACGCGGGCGCCGGGTCGGACCCGGCTCCGGGCGGGAGTCGTCGCCGTCTCCCTCGCCCTCGGCCTCCCGCTCGTCGGCGCCGGACAGGCGTCCGCCGCGGACATCAACAACGCCAGGAACGCCGGATTCGAGTCGGGGCTCAGCGACTGGAACTGCTCGGCGGGCAGCGGCACCACCGTCTCCTCCCCCGTGCACGGCGGTGCGGCCGCGCTGCGGGCCACCCCGGCCGGGCAGGACAACGCCCGCTGCACCCAGGCCGTGGCGGTGAAGCCCAACGCGACGTACAAGCTCACCGCCTGGGTGCGCGGCGGGTACGCGTACCTGGGCGCGACCGGGACCGGGACGACCGACGTCTCGACGTGGACGCCCGACTCGACGGCCTGGAAGCAGCTGTCGACCACCTTCACCACCGGCGCCTCGACCACCTCGGTGACGGTCTACACGCACGGCTGGTACGGGCAGGCCGCGTACTTCGTCGACGACGTGTCCGTCTTCGGTCCCGACGGCGGGGGCGGCGGCGACCAGCCGCCCACGATCCCGTCCGCCCCCTCCGGGGTGACGGTGTCGGGCTCGACGTCCTCCTCGGTCTCCCTGGCCTGGAACCCGGTGTCGGGCGCCACCGGCTACCAGGTCTACCGGGGCGGCACGAGGGTCCAGTCGGTGACCGGGACCTCGGCCACGGTGACGGGGCTGGCGGCCTCCACCTCGTACGCCTTCCAGGTCACGGCGGTGAACGCGGCCGGTGAGTCGGCGCGTTCGGCCACGGTGACGGGGACGACGACGGCGACTCCGGGCGGCGGAACCGGCGTCCCGAAGCACGCGGTGACCGGGTACTGGCAGAACTTCAACAATGGCGCGGCGGTGCAGCGGCTCTCCGATGTCCAGGCGCAGTACGACATCATCGCCGTGGCCTTCGCGGACGCCACCGCCACCCCGGGCGCGGTCGACTTCACCCTCGACTCGGCGGGGCTCGGCGGCTACACCGTCGACCAGTTCAAGGCGGACGTCCGGGCCAAGCAGGCGGCCGGCAAGAAGGTCATCGTGTCGGTCGGCGGCGAGCGCGGCACCGTGGCCGTGAACGACGCGGCCTCCGCGGCGAACTTCGCGGACTCGGTGCACGCCCTGATGCGGACGTACGGCTTCGACGGCGTCGACATCGACCTGGAGAACGGGCTGAACGCGACCTATATGACCCAGGCGTTGCGGTCGCTGTCGGCGAAGGCCGGCCCCTCGCTGGTCATCACGATGGCGCCGCAGACCATCGACATGCAGTCGACGTCGAATGCCTACTTCCGGACCGCGCTGAACATCAAGGACATCCTGACCGTCGTCAACATGCAGTACTACAACAGCGGTTCCATGCTGGGCTGCGACGGCAAGGTCTACAGCCAGGGGTCGGTCGACTTCCTCACCGCCCTCGCCTGCATCCAGCTGGAGAACGGGCTCGCCCCCTCACAGGTGGGGCTCGGGCTGCCGGCCTCGACACGGGGCGCGGGCAGCGGGTACGTGTCGCCGACGGTGGTGAACAACGCTCTCGACTGTCTGGCCCGGGGCACCAACTGCGGCTCCTTCAGGCCGCCCAGGACGTACCCCGACCTGCGGGGCGCGATGACCTGGTCCACCAACTGGGACGCCACGGCGGGCAACGCCTGGTCCAACGCGGTGGGTCCGCATGTGCACGGACTGCCGTAGGTGAGCAGGGGTGACCTGGGCCCGGCCGGGCGTGCCCGTACGGCTGTGGCACAGGTCACCGGAACTGGCGGGGAGGCTCGTCGGTCAACCCCTTTCGAGCAGATACGAAGGGCTTGTCCGGCGCGGGAGGGTACGTGAGCATCGGTGCCCCGGTCGGCGGCCGGTCGTGCCCCCGCCGACCGGGACACGGCCCATGTGAGAGCAAACCGTCCGCCCTTGCGGACCCATTTTGTCCGCAAGCCTTCCCACACTGGACTCATGACGGACAACAGCGTGCGCAGCCACCGGATCGACATCCCTCAGGCCCAGCTGGACGATCTGCACACCCGCCTGGACCTCACCCGCTGGCCCGACGAACTCCCGGACGCGGGCTGGGCGTACAGCACCTCGCTGCCGTACCTCCGCGACCTCGCCACGAGCACAGCCATGCCCCGGACCGGTTCCCGACGACGACCTCCGGGGTGCCGACCGCGGTGGCGAACTTCGGGGAGGACGTGGCGATCCGCCACTGGGCCGAGCAGGTCAACACCGTCGTACGGTGGACGGAGTTCGACCGCGGCGGCCACTTCGCGGCCCTGGAGGAGCCGGACCTGCTGGCGTCGGACGTACGGGAGTTCTCCGCCTCCCTGCGCTGAATGGGCGTTCAGCCCATCGGGCGGTAGTGACCGAGCACCTGGGCGAGGTGGGGGAACCACTGGTGCAGGCGTTCCCGGGGCTTGGCCTCCACCGAGCACTCGAAGAAGCCGCCGTCGAGGTGGATGACGGCGACCATGAGGGCCTTGCCGTTGCCGCTCGCCTTGTAGTGGACGCTGCGAATCTCGGGCCACGAGAAGTCGACGGAGACGCCGTGGTCCTCGAAGGCGACCCCGTTGACGTCGACGACGACGGAGTTGTGCCGGTCGACGGCCAGGAACTCCGGGCCCTGGGACGACGGGGCGTACGGCTGAGGTGCCTGGCCGTACGGCTGCGGGGGCCGGCCCTGCGGGGGCTGGGCGTACGGCTGAGGTGCCTGGGCGTACGGCGGGGGCGGGGGCGCGTATGGCTGCGGTGGGGGCACGTACGGCGGGCCAGGAGGCGGGGGCGGGGGCGCGTACGGCGGGGGCGGGGGGCCGAAGCCCTGCCCGGCGCCCGGCGGCGTCCCCGGCTGCGGCGGCGGTGGTGGCTGGTGCCCCTGTTCCGGCTGGTCCATGGTGTGTGTCCTCTGCCCCGTTGGTGTGACTCGTACCGCACCGTATCTCTCGCCCTCGGGTGAAACATTCCCCGGGGGTCAGCGCATCAAGGGAGTGAGAGGCGACAACGCGAGTCCGTTCAGGGGGAGCCACGCATGAGACCAGTCCGCGCGGACGGATACCAGGAGTTCGCGGCGGCGCGCGCGGGTCATCTGTACCGGTCCGCCTGTCTGCTCACAGGTGGGGACACCCATCTCGCCGAGGACCTGGTGCAGGAGACGCTCGGTCGGTTGTACGTGAAGTGGGGGCGGGTGCGGCGGGCGGACAACCCGGCCGGCTATGCCCAGACCGTGCTGACCAGGACGTTCCTCGCCCATCAACGGCGGCGCAGCAGCCGTGAGCGGGCCACCGACGTGCTCCCGGACGGGCCCGCCGCGCCGGGCGTCGACGCGTCCCTGCGGCTCACCCTCGTCGAGGCACTGGCCCAACTGCCGCCCAAGGACCGGGCCGTGGTCGTCCTGCGCTACTGGGAGGACCGGTCCGTCGAGGAGACCGCTGCGGCGATGAACGCCAGCTCGGCGGCGGTGCGCACCCGGTGCGTCCGCGCCCTCGCCCGGCTGCGCGCCCTGCTCGGTGACGCCATCGGCGAGTACGCCACGCCCTGAGCGTCACGTCCCGCACGACGTCCTGGGGCACCACGCCCCGCACCCACCGACACCAGCACACCCACCTCGCAGAAACGGCGGTTCGTCATGCCCCAGGAACAGCACGAAGTCCCCTTCGAGGGCAGGCTCGGTGACGCCCTGCGCCGGGTCGGCGGTGACTTCGAGACCGATCACCAGGCGCTGGTCGGCGCAGGAGCCGAACGCGGCCGCCGCCTGCTGTTCCGCCGGCGGGCGGCGATGCTGGGCGGGGTCGCCGGGATCGCGCTCGTCGGGGTGGGCGGGGCGCTGCTGCTGCCCGGGGCAGGCGACGGCGGCGGGAAGCAGTCCGTGGCGGCCGGGCGATCCACCGAGGCGGGCGTCAGGGACGACGACGGCGCGGTGCCCGGTACGGAAATCGTCCGCAGGCTCAAGGAGATGCTGCCGGACGGGAAGATCCGCGGGGAGTCCGCGCGGGGCACGAGCGCGGACGGGCCGCCGTACGCCCAGGTCGTGTACGACGACGGCAGGGGCGCGGCGGCCGTGCAGCTCGTGCTCGGGCGGATCGAGGCCGACAGCGAGGAGGCCCGGCGGCTGACCGACTGCCCGGACAGGACGCTCGTCGCGTACGACTCCTGCGAGGAGAGCACCCTGCCGGGCGGTGCGCGGCTGATGCTCTTCCAGGGCTACGAGTACCCGGACCGCCGGGTGGACACCAAGAACTGGTACGCCCAGCTGGTGGATCCGGCCGGGTACGAGGTCAGCGTCATGGAGTGGAACGCCGAGGCGCAGAAGGACGCGCCGGTCACCCGTCCCGAACCGCCGCTGTCCCTCGCCGCGTTGAAGAGGATCGTCAGGGACCCGGGCTGGCGGGCGGTCGCCGACGCGATCACCGAGAAGCCCGAGGAGGCCGGCCCGCAGGAGGACCAGGGGGAGAAGGAGGAGTCGTCGACGGTTCCTCCCGGGGGCGGGTCCCTCGATGCCCCGGTCGTCGAGGGACAGGCCATTCACAAGACCCTCGTCAGCCTCCTCCCCGGCGGCGTCGACATCGTCGGCGAGGACAGTCAGGTGTCGGACTTCGCGTATGTCGTCCTCGACGACGGCGAGGGGCGGAGCCTGGTGCAGATCAACGTGCAGCCCGGCATGGCGGACCTCGCCGACTCGTTGTTCGGCGCGGACGCCGGGACCCTGCCCGACGGCACGAAGGTCGTCGAGAGGAAGCAGCCCGGGGAGAAGGGCGGCGAGGAGGTCGTCATGTGGACCGTGGACACGCTCCGCACGGACGGACTGCGGGTCGTGGTCAGCGCCTTCAACTCCGGCGCCCAGCACACCGCCGCGACCCGTGAGACCCCCGCGCTCACCATGGCTCAGCTGAGGGAGATCGCCGTCAGCGAGCGATGGAAGTCGCTCGGCTGACGGCCCGGCGTCAGAAGAAGTCGGCCCACGGCTGGTCCCAGATCTGCTTCACGGCCAGGACGAGGAACAGCAGACCCGCGACGGCCAGCATGCCGTTGCTGACGATGCCGTTGCGCCATTCCCGGGGTGTGCGGGAGGAGTTGAGGAGCCAGAGGAGAGTGGCGGCGAGGAACGGCAGGAAGGCCGCGCCGAGGACGCCGTAGAGGATGATCAGGCGGAACGGCTGGCCCTGGAAGAGCAGGACGATGGGCGGGAAGGTGAGCCAGAGCAGGTAGGCGCGGAACGGCCAGGACTTCTCGTGCCGGCCTGAGGCGACCTCCTCGCCCGTCACCCCCTCCTTCCTGCGGAAGCGCGCCACGAAGTCCGCGAACATCAGGCTCACGCCGTGCCAGACGCCGATGAGGGAGGTGTACGAGGTGGCGAAGAAGCCGATCAGGAAGAACTTGGCGGTGGCCGTGCCGTACTCCTCGGCCAGGATGTCGCCGAGTTGGATGAGCCCCTTGTCGCCGGAGGCGAGGGCGATGTTCGCGGAGTGCAGCAGTTCGGCGCCGACGAAGAGCATCGAGATCACGAAGATGCCGGTCGTGATGTAGGCGACCCGGTTGTCCAGGCGCATGACCTTCATCCAGCCGGTGTTCGTCCAGCCCTTGGCGTTGACCCAGTAGCCGTACGCGGCCAGCGTGATCGTGCCGCCGACGCCGCCGATCAGGCCGAGGGTGTTGAGGATCGAGTCCTTCTCGTCGGGCAGGACGGGCAGCAGCCCGGCGAAGGCGTCGCCGAGGTTGGGGGTGACGCGGATCGCCAGATAGACCGTGACCAGGAACATGACGCCCACCAGGACCGTCATGACCTTCTCGAAGACCTCGTACTTGTTGAACCAGACGAAGACCAGGCCGCTCAGGCCGCACAGCACGGCCCACCACTTGAGGTCCATCACGTCCGGGAACAGCGCCTGGAGGGGCAGGGCGCTGGAGGACATCGCGGCGGCGCCGTAGACGAATCCCCAGATCACGACGTAGACGACGAAGAACCACGTCGTCCAGCGGCCGAGGCTGGCCCAGCCGTCGAAGAGGGTGCGGCCGGTGGACAGGTGCCAGCGGCCGGCCGCCTCGGCCAGGGAGATCTTGACGAGGCAGCCGATGACGGCGGCCCACAGCAGGGTGTAGCCGAAGTTGCTGCCGGCGATCAGGGTCGCGACCAGGTCGCCGGCGCCGACACCGGTCGCCGCGACGACGATGCCGGGGCCGATGTACTTCCAACTGGATCTACGGGGTGGGGGGTTGGTGTCGGATGATGCGGGTGTGTCAGTGGGGTTTCCCGTGGTGTCCGCCATGAGGGTCAAGAAACCCCAAGGGGCGGCATCGGGCAAGAGGGCCCGCACCGGCGCCCCCGAAGGGGCGCGGGGAACTGCGCGACCAGCCACGACGGCGCCGCAGACAACCGACGGCACCAGCGGCGGGTGGCTTCGGTACCGGATGCCACCGAAGCCACCGGCCCCGCCGAACCGCTCAACCCGGCGGAGCTACACGCAGCCGTCCGCCCCGCACGTGCCGAGCTCGAACCACACGGTCTTGCCCGAGCCGTCCTGCCGGCAGCCCCAGCGCCCGGCCAGCGCGTCCACCAGGAACATCCCCCGGCCGCTCTCCGATATCTCCGTCACCCGGCGCACCCGGGGCGGGCGTCCGTCCGTGTCCGACACCTCGCAGCGCAGTACCCCGTGGGCGGCCGACAGGGTCAGCTTCAGTCGGCTCTCCGCGTGCACCAGCGCGTTGGTGACCAGTTCGCTCACCAGCAGCTCCGCCGTGTCGGTCTGGTCGAGCAGACCCCATCCCTCCAGCTGCCTGCGCACCTGCGCGCGGGCCTGTGCGGCGGCGGCGGGACGGGGGTCGTACTCGACACTCAAGTGGCCCGCACCCATGGGGGGTTGGGGGTACGAGGCGAAATGGGGGCCGGAATCCGGAAGGAGACCCCCGGAGAGTTGCAGCATGCTTCCAGGGTTGCCGCCACGCGTACGCGGCACACGGGGAGGACTACCCGTTTCCGGCCCTGCATATACCTGTTTCCCGCCCGGGTACGTCCGCAATTGGGTGCCTACGCGACCGATGGCCTTATACGCGGCTGCGTAGGGCTTACGTGCGCCGTGAACTCCCGGCCCGTTCGCCCCCGTTCCGGCCATCTCGCCCCCTGCCCACACCGGCCCACTCTTGACCTGGTCATGCCAGACCCGCACCATGAGCGCCACACCCGCACCAGGGCCCGGCCGGCACCCCACGGTCACCGGCCGGGCCCGAGGCACGTCGCAAGGATCCACCCCCCGCTCCACTCCCCACTTCCGGAGACCCCGGAATTCCTGGAGAAACTAGGAGACTCGATGCGACTCCGCACACGCGGCAGGGCGGCCACGCCCGACGGCACCGGCAGGAGATCCGGTCGCCGCACCGCCGCCCTCGCCACCCTGCTGGCGCTGGCCCTCGCGGCCCCGGTGGCCGCGACCACCACGGACGCGACGGCTACCAGCGCCGAGCGGCCGAAGGCCTCGGCCGACGACATCCGTCAGTACGAGGTCCACATGCACTCGGACAGCAAGTCCCGCACGGCGCTGCAGCAGGCCGGGGTGACCGTGGACGACGCCGACGACCACTCGGTGTTCGTCTCCGGACGCGCGGACCAGATCAAGAAGCTGAAGCAGCAGGGCTACGAGATCACCCCGCTCGGCGCGGCCCCGGACCGGTCGAACGGCGAGGACGACGTACGGCTCTTCGACTTCCCGTCCGCCGACTCCCGCTACCACAACTACGCGGAGATGACGAACGAGATCAACTCCGTGGTCGCGGCGAACAGTTCGATCGCCAGCCAGCGGGTCATCGGCACCTCGTACCAGGGCCGGAACATCGTCGCGATCAAGATCAGCGACAACGTCGGCACGGACGAGGCCGAGCCCGAGGTGCTCTTCACCCACCACCAGCACGCCCGTGAGCACCTCACCGTCGAGATGGCGCTCTATCTGCTCAACGAGCTGACCTCCGACTACGGGACCGACTCCCGCGTCACCAACATGGTGAACAACCGCGAGATCTGGATCATCCCGGACATCAACCCGGACGGCGGCGAGTACGACGTCGCCACCGGCTCGTACCGCTCGTGGCGCAAGAACCGGCAGCCCAACAGCGGTTCGTCGGCCGTCGGCACCGACCTCAACCGCAACTGGAACTACCGCTGGGGCTGCTGCGGCGGCTCGTCCGGGTCCACGTCCTCGGACACCTACCGGGGTACGGCCGCCGAGTCGGCGCCCGAGGTGAAGGTCGTCGCCAACTTCGTGCGCAGCCGGGTCGTCGGCGGGGTCCAGCAGATCAAGACCGGCATCGACTTCCACACCTACAGCGAGCTGGTGCTGTGGCCGTTCGGGTACACGACCGCGGACACGGCGACCGGGATGACGGCGGACGACCGCAACGCGTTCGCGACGGTCGGCGGAAAGATGGCCGCGAGCAACGGGTACACGCCCGAGCAGTCCAGCGACCTCTACATCACGGACGGGTCGATCGACGACTGGCTGTGGGGCAACCAGAAGATCTTCGGGTACACCTTCGAGATGTATCCGGGGTCGGCGTGGGGGGGTGGGTTCTATCCGCCCGACGAGGTGATCGCCCGGGAGACCGCGCGGAACCGGGACGCGGTGTTGCAGCTGCTGGAGAACTCGGACTGCATGTACCGGTCGATCGGCAAGGAAGCGCAGTACTGCGCCTGAGCTGCGCCGCCTGCGCTGCGCCACCTGAGCCGGTGAGGGCTCGGGGGCTTCTGTGAGTGGGGAACTGCGCGTCCGTCGGGGCTGGGCGCGCAGTTCCCCGCGCCCCTCAGGGGGCGCTGTCCTCGGGCTCTTCTTGGTCGGTACCGTCGTCGAAGTACGCGTCGAGGACCTCGTCGATCTGCTTCTCCCAGGCCGCGTGCTCCGACTTGGCCTTGGCCTCGATCTCCAGGAAGTACCAGCGGCGGTCGGGGGTGTGGACCGTGATCGTGAAACGCTTGCCGAAGCGGGGGGACTCCGTCTCGATCGCGCCGATCTCGTCCCAGGTGAACTCGCACTCCTGGTCGTCCAGACGCAGCCGTACGCCGCCGGCGTCCGCGACGATCTTCGCGCGGCGGTCGGAGGCCTCGAAGACGGGGCCGTCCGGTGTGGCCTCGCCGGCGGAGTCCTCGGCCCCGTCGGCCTCGTCGCCTTCTTCGGCCTCGGACTCGGCTTCGGCCGAGGGCTTCCCGGACGTGGACGGCTCGTCCCGGGTCGGGGCAGCCTCGTCCGCCTCGTCGGTCTCCGCCGGTTCGGCGGACTCCGTCGGCCTGATGTCCTCCGGCTCCTCCTGCTTCTCCTTCTTCACGGACAGCGGGGCCGTGAGTCCGGGGATGTGCGACGGGTCGACCGCGGCGGCGGCCAGGGGCTGGTTGTTCGAACCGATACGCTGCTCCACAGCGGGCAGTATGGTCGACGACCCTGTGTCGGGGACAGTCGGGCCAGGCATATGTCCGTATCTGGGTTTCAGGGCGTTCAGACGAACACGCTCAATACCGCCGCTACCGCGAAGCCCGCCAGTGACAGCACCGTCTCCAGGACCGTCCAGGTCTTGAGAGTGTCGCGTTCGCTGATGCCGAAGTACTTGGCGACGATCCAGAAGCCGCCGTCGTTGACGTGCGAGGCGAAGATCGAGCCCGCCGAGATGGCCATGATGACCAGGGCGACGAAGGCCTGGGAGTGGTCGCCCTCGGCGAGGAGGGGCGCGACGATGCCCGCCGTGGTCACGATCGCCACCGTCGCCGAGCCCTGGGCGACCCTGAGCACCACCGAGAGCAGGTAGGACAGGACGATCACGGGCAGGCCCACGTCGTTGAACGTGTCCGACAGGGCCTGCGCCACGCCGCTCGCCTTCAGCACGGCGCCGAAGACTCCGCCCGCGCCGACCACCAGCAGGATGTTGCCGACCGGCTTGAGGGAGGACGTCGACACCGTCTCCAGCGACTTGCGGGACCAGCCGCGGCGGATGCCGAGCAGGTAGTAGGCGAGGAGCAGGGCGATCGTCAGCGCGACGAAGGGGTTGCCGAAGAACTCGATCACCGAGCGGAGCGTGGAGGGGTCCAGGGCGATCGAGGAGAAGGTCGCGGCGAGGATGAGGAGGAGGGGTGTGCCGATGATGAGGAAGACCGTGGTGAGCGGGACCGGGTGCTCCGTGGGCACCACGCCCGCCGCGCGCTGTTCGTCGATCACCGCCTGACGGGACTCCTCGGCGGCCTCGACCATGTCCTGCGGGACGGGGACGTAGATACGGCGGCCGACCCACGCGGAGAACGCCCAGGCGGCCAGTACGGCGGGGATGCCGCAGACGAGGCCCATCAGGATGACCCAGCCGAGGTCCACGTGGAGGAGGCCCGCGGCGGCCACCGGGCCCGGGTGCGGGGGCAGGAAGGCGTGGGTCATCGAGAGGCCGGCGAGCAGCGGGAGGCAGTAGAGGAGGATCGACCTGCCCGAGCGCTTGGCGGCGGCGTAGACGATCGGGGCGAGGACGAAGATGCCGACGTCGAAGAAGACCGGGATGCCGAAGATCAGGCCGGTCAGGCCCATCGCCAGCGGGGCGCGTTTCTCGCCGAAGAGGTTCAGGAGGCGGGAGGCCAACACCTCGGCTCCGCCGCTGACTTCGAGGATCGCGCCGAGCATCGTGCCCAGGCCGATGATGATCGCGACGTGGCCGAGGATGCCGCCCATGCCGGACTCGATGGTCGAGACGGCGTCGCTTCGCTGGACGGTGCCGAAGAGTTCGGTGACGGAGAGTCCCGCGGCGAGGCCGACGGCTATGGAGACGGCGAGGAGGGCGACGAAGGGCTGGAGCCTGGTCCTGATGATCAGGAAGAGGAGGAGGGCTATGCCGAGGGCGGCGACGGTGAGGAGGCCGGCGGTGCCGTCTATGAGGAGGAGCAAGCCGCCGGTGTGTGGGGGTGTTTCGGACATGGGGGGGTCCTCTGGGTGGGGGCATGGCTGGGGTTTTTGGGCAGGGGGTAGCGCCGTGCGGGGTGCGGGGGTTGCGGGTGGGGTGGTGCTGAGCGCGGCCGGGTGCGGGTCGTGTGGGGTTGCTCGCGCAGTTCCCCGCGCCCCTGTAGGGCCTGCGGCCCTATGGGCACGGGGCGCGGCTCAGGCGTCCAGGACTGCCAGTGCGTCGATCTCGATCAGGAGGCCCGCCGGGAGGCCGACGTAGACCGTCGTGCGGGCGGCCGGGGCCGTGGTGAGGTGCTGGGCGAAGTACTCGTTGTAGAGCGCGTTCATCTCGGCGAAGTGGTCCACGTCCGTGAGGTAGACGCGGATCATCAGCACGTCGTCCCAGGTGGCTCCGCCCTCTTCCAGGATCGCCCGGACGTTGGCAAGGGTCTGGAGGGTCTGTTCGCGCAGGGTGGGGCCGGCGGGGGTGGGGGGCTCGCCCTCGACGGCGGGGAGGAAGCCGACCTGGCCCGCGACCTGGAGGATGTTGCCCTTCCGGACGCCGTGGGAGAACTTCGCGGGGGGTGCGGTGTGGGTCTTCGGGGTGAGGGCGATCTTGTCGGTCATCGGGGGTCCTTGTCCGTCATACGGGGCCTGACGTGGGGGTTCTTCCGGAATACTCGCCGCTGATCGTGTCCGCGGTGCGGCGGACCAGCGGGAGCAGGGTGAGGAGTTCGTCGGCGGTGACGACGACGTTGGGCGCCGAGACCGACATCGCGGCGACGACCCGGCCGTCGGTGCCCCGGATGGGCGCGGCGACGCAGTTGATGGACTCCTCGTGGCCGCCGAGGTCGGTGGCCCAGCCCTGTTCGCGGACCCGCGCCAACTCCTTGAGGAAGGCGGAGGCGTTGGGGGTCGAACGGGACGTGTACAGGGGGTAGTCGAGCTTCTCCGCGAGGGCGCGGCGCTCGGCTTCGGGGAGGTCGGCGAGGCAGAGCTTGGCGACGGCGGCGACCGTGATGGCGACCGGCTTGCCGATCCGCGAGTACATCCGGACCGGGTAGCGGCTCTCCACCTTGTCGATGTAGAGGACCTCGTTCTCCTCGTGGACGGCGAGGTGGACGGTGTGGCCGCACTGCTCGTTGAGGCGTACCAGGTGGGGGTGGGCGATCTCGCGGATGTCAAGGTTCTCCGCAGCCTCCTGGGCGAGGGCGAAGAGACGGGCGCCGAGGCGGTAGCGCTGGTCGGACTGGCGGTAGACCAGGCCGTGTTCGTGGAGGGTGCGCAGGAGGCGCAGGGCCGTGGACTTGTGGACGCCCAGGCGGTCGGCGACCTGGCCGAGGTCGGCGGGGCCCTCGGCGAGCAGCGGCAGGATGCTGAGCGCGCGGTCGACGGTCTGGCTCATGGGGTGTGTACCTCCTCCTCGGCCCGGTCCGGTACGTCAGTCCAGCCGGGGGCGAGTCGAAGTCTCCCCCACGCGTCGTCGTCCAGGGCGGCGAGGCGGTCGGCGTGGCCCCGCCGGGGTGGGATGGCGAGGTCGCCGGGGGCGGTGAGGGCGGCGGCGGCCATGAGGTGACCGTGGCGGAGGCGGTCGCGGGCGGGCAGGCTGCGGAGGGTGGCGGAGAGGAAACCGGCGGCGAAGGCGTCACCGGCCCCGACCGCCGCGGTGACGTGGACCGTGGGGGCGGGGACGAAGGTGGTCGTGTCCGTGGGCTGCCGGGGGTGTGCCGGCGTGGGCCCGCCCGCCGGCTCGCCCACCGGTTCGCTCACCGAGGGGGTGGGGTCGGGGGCGTGCCGGGGGGTCTCCGTCCTCGGTCCGGCGGGCGCCGTCGGGTGGGGTTGTGCTCGGTGGTGGACGCCTGCCGCTGCGGGCGGACACCCCCCGGCACGCCCCCTTCCGTCCGTGCGCGGCCGCTCCTCCGGTGGGGGCGTGCGTGTGAACAGGGTGGCTCCGTGGGATCCCTGTTTCACCACCAGGGTGTGGGGCTCCGGGAGGAGGGCGCGGATGGAGCCGGGGCCGCCCGTGACACCCCACGCCTCCTCCGCCTCGTCCTCTCCGACGAACACCAGGTCGGCGCCGCGTGCCAGTTCGAGCAGAACGTGGGGGCCGTCGGGGTCGCGCCACAGGCTCCGGCGGTGGTTGACGTCGAAGGAGACCAGCGGGTGGTGGGAGGGCCGCGGGGCGGTCAGGTCGCGGAGCAGGCGCAGGCAGTCGTCGGAGAGGGCCGCCGTGATGCCGGAGAGGTGCAGGACGCGACCGGCGCGTACGGCGGTGAGGTCCACCGTCCGCGTCGACATCGCCGAGGCGGCCGAACCGGCGCGGTAGTAGGCGACTTCGTGGGCGCCCGTGGCGCGGTCGCCGGCCGTGCGGAAGTACACGCCCGTGGGCCGTACCGGGTCGCGCCGCACGGACGACACGTCGACGCCGTAGGAGCCGATCTCCTCCACCAGGTGGTCGCCGAAGCCGTCCGCTCCGACCCGGCTGACCCAGCGCGCCGTGTGGCCCGCGGCGGCCAGCACGCAGACCACGTTGGACTCCGCGCCGCCGATGGCCCGGTCGAAGGAGGGGACGTCGGCGAGGCGCCCGGGGCGGGTGGGCAGGAAGGTGACCATGGACTCGCCGAGCGCGACGACATCGACGACGTCGGGAGCGGCGGCGTCGGGGGAACGGAGTCCGTCGGCGGTCACGATGGTGAGGGCTCCTCGTCGCGTCGACAGGCCCCGGGGCGGGGCGGCACCGTTGACCCGGCGCTGGCTGGGATATTAGATAGCCGCGAGCGATATACGCAATGAGCGTTGCACTCACTGCAACGTACCCCGTCAGGGAGGTCCCGTGGGTGTCGAGAGCGTCGAGAGTGGCGAAGTGACCGGCCGGCTGGCGCGGGAGCGCGTCGACCACCGCTTCAAGGGCCTTCCGTCGGACGCCGACGGACTGACGGTGGCCGAGCTGACCGCGCAACGCCGGAACCTGTTCACGGGCGGCTTCACCACCCCGGTGCTCGCCCTCTCCGCCGAGCGCCTGGAGCACAACCTGGCACTGATGGAGGCGTACTCCGCGCGCCACGGCCTCACCTTCGCCCCGCACGGCAAGACGTCCATGGCGCCTCGGCTCTTCTGGCGGCAGATCGAGCACGGCGCCTGGGGCATCACCCTCGCCGTGCCCCACCAGGTGCGTGTGGCACGGGAGTTCGGCATCGAGCGGGTCTTCCTGGCCAACGAACTCGTCGATCCGGCCGCCCTGCGCTGGATCGCCGACGAGCTGACGGCCGACCCGGACTTCCGGTTCGTCTGCTACGTCGACTCGGTGCGCGGCGTGGAGCTGATGGACGCGGCGCTACGGGGCGCGCCCCCGGCGCGTCCCGTGGACGTCGTCGTGGAGCTGGGTGCCGGCGAGGGCGCGCGGACCGGCGTGCGCACGGAGGCCGAGTGCGCGGTGGTCGCGGACGCGGTGGCCGGGGCGGACACGCTGCGTCTGGTCGGGGTCGCCGGGTACGAGGGCGAGGTACCGGACGCGAACCCGGAGCGGGTGGCGGCGTGGCTGCGCCGGCTCACCGCGCTGGCCGTCGACTTCGACAAGGCGGGGCGGTTCGCGGGCCTGGACGAGGTGATCGTCAGCGCGGGCGGCAGCGCCTGGTTCGACACGGTCGCCGATGTCTTCGCCGAGCTGCCCGAACTGTCCGTGCCCGTACTGAAGTTGCTGCGGTCCGGCGCGTACGTCTCGCACGACGCCGGGCACTACCGCCGGATCACCCCCTTCAACCGGGTCCCCGAGGAGGGCGCCCTGGAGCCCGCCTTCCGGCTCTGGGCCCAGGTCGTCTCCCGGCCCACCCCCGAGCAGGCCTTCGTCAACGCGGGCAAGCGCGACGCCGCGTACGACCTCGACCTGCCGTCGGCGGAGGTGGTGCGGGACGCGGGCACGGGTGCGGTCCGCGAGGCCGCCGGGATCACGGTGACGGGGCTGTCGGACCAGCACGCGTGGCTGCGCACGGAGTCCGGCGCGGAGCTGGAGGTCGGCGACTGGGTGGGGCTGGGGCTGTCGCATCCGTGCACGTCGTTCGACAAGTGGAAGCTGATTCCGGTGGCGGAGGCGGACGGGACCGTGACGGACTACGTCCGCACGTATTTCTGACCCCGGCCGCTTCCGGCTCCGGTCGCTCCGGGCGCCGGCTGCTTCCCACTCCGGTGGCTTCCGCCCCGGCCGCTTCCGAAACCGGCCGCCGAGCCCTGAAAGGTGCCCCGCATGGACGACGAACGGGTAGCGCGCATGGACGAACTGGTCTTCCGTGACGCCGAGGTCGTGGACGGCTCCGGTGACCCGTCCTACCGCGCCGACGTGGTCGTGGCGGGCGGCAGGATCACGTCGATCGTCAAGGAGGCGGCCGCGGCGGGATGCCAACGGCCGCGGGCGCGGCGGGAGATCGACGCCGAGGGCCTCGTCCTGGCCCCCGGCTTCATCGACATGCACGCCCACAGCGACCTGGCACTCCTGCGGGACCCCGAGCACACCGCGAAGGCGGCCCAGGGGGTGACCCTGGAGGTCATCGGCCAGGACGGGCTGTCGTACGCGCCCGTCGACGACCGCACCCTGGAGGAGGTCCGCCGCGCGATCACCGGCTGGAACGGGTACGGCGAGGACATCGACTTCAGCTGGCGCTCGGTCGGCGAGTACCTGGACCGGCTCGACCACGGCTTCGGGGGTGAGGGGATCGCCGTGAACGCCGCGTACCTCGTGCCGCAGGGCACGGTCCGGATGCTCGCCGTGGGCTGGGAGGACCGGGAGGCGACGCCCGAAGAGCTGGACCGTATGCGGGAGTCGGTGGCGGCGGGGCTCAGGGAGGGCGCCGTCGGGATGTCGTCGGGGCTCACGTACACCCCCGGCATGTACGCGAAGGACGCCGAACTGACCGAGCTGTGCCGGGTGGTGGCGTCGTACGACGGCTACTACTGCCCGCACCACCGCTCGTACGGGGCGGGCGCGCTCCAGGCGTACGAGGAGATGGTGGACCTGACACGGGAGGCCGGGTGTGCCCTGCATCTGGCCCACGCCACCATGAACTTCGGTGTGAACGAGGGGCGGGCACCGGAACTCCTCGCGCTCCTGGACAGGGCGCTCGCGACCGGCGCGGACATCTCCCTCGACACCTATCCCTACACCCCCGGCTGCACGACCCTCGTCGCGATGCTGCCGAGCTGGGCGAGCGAGGGTGGCCCCGAGGCGATCCTGGCCCGGCTGGCGGACGACGACACGGCCGGGCGCATCCGGCACCACATGGAGGTCGTCGGCGCGGACGGCTGCCACGGCGTGCCCATCGAGTGGGACACCATCGAGATCTCGGGCGTCACCGACCCGGCCCTGTCGTCGTACGTCGGCCGGACGATCGCGCGGTCGGCCGGGGCGCGCGGCGAGGAGCCCTGGGTGACCGCCCGGCGGCTGCTCGTCGAGGACCGGCTCGGTTCCACGATCCTGCAGCACGTCGGGCACGAGGAGAACGTGCGGGCCATCATGCGCCACCGCGTGCACACCGGCGGCTCCGACGGCATCCTGCGCGGGGACAAGCCGCATCCGCGCGCGTACGGCACGTTCCCCCACTATCTCGGCCGGTACGTGAGGGAGTTGGGCGTGCTCTCCCTGGAGGAGTGCGTCGCCCATCTCACCTCACGCCCCGCCGCGCGGCTGCGCCTCGCGGACCGGGGACTCGTCCGCGAGGGGTACCGCGCCGACCTGGTCCTGTTCGACCCGGCGACCGTGGCCGCCGGATCGACCTACGAGGCCCCCCGCACGCTGCCCACCGGCATCCCGCACGTCCTGATCGACGGCCGCTTCGTCATCGAGGACGGCCGCCGGACGGACGTCCTGGCGGGCCGGTCGGTTCGGCGGGCCGTCTGAAGGGGTACTCGGCCTCCCGCGCCCCGTCAGGGGCGCGGGGAACTGCGCGAGAAGCCCCACCGACCCGCGGCCGGGGAACGACCGACGGGGCAACGGCGGTCTCCACGGCCCCCGAGCGGAGCGCTACGGCTTGGGGAGCACGCAGCCCGCGGCCGAGAGGTCGAGCTTGTTGTCCACGCCGAAGCAGGCGGGGACGTGCCAGGTCTGCTGGGCGTAGTTGATGCCCTGGCGGACAGTCACGGTGCCGTTCGCGTCGACCTCGCAGGGGTTGTTGAGGGTGCAGCGCTCGCCGCTCTCGTTGCCCGTGTTGTTGACGCCGACGACCTTGTTGGTGGCGACGTCGAGGACCGGGGAGCCGGAGGTGCCGCCGATGGTGTTGCAGGCGGAGGTGTAACGGATGGAGTCCTTCCAGGTCCAGTCACCCTCCTTCAGGCGGTACGCGAACCCGCCGACGTCGCAGCTGTAGATCCGCTTCCAGTACCCGGAGACGACGCTGATGTCGGTGCCGACCGCCGGGCGGGCGGTGTCGTAGACGAGCGCGTCGATGCCGTACGTGCTCTTGATCTGCGCGTACGTGGTGGTGAGCTGGTACACCGCCATGTCCGTGTCAGTCATCGTGCCGTACGCGATCTTGCTGGCGCGCAGGGTGCCGACGCGAGTGCCGGCGGAGTTGAGCAGGCCGAAGGTGCGGGTGGAGGCCCGGTCGACGATGACCTGTCCGGGGGTCGGGAAGCCGCCCTCCAGACAGTGGCCGTTGGTCATCACCAGCGCCGGGTCGTTGTCCTCGGAGTCGGGCATCCGGACGACGGAGCCGGAACAGTTGCTGAGCGAGACCGTGCCGGCGAAGTTGACGGCCTGGACCGCCGGGGCGGGGGCCGTGAGGCCGGCGACGGTCTTGTTCGCCGCGTCGACGACATCGCCGACCACGGACTTCACGGCCGCGTCCGCCGACTTCCCGGGTGCCGCCGGTTCGGGCGCCGCGACCGCCGGTGCCGCGCCCGCCCCGGTGATCACCAGGGCGAACAGCGAGGCAACGAGAGGCTTTCTCATGTGGGGGTCCCCTCACTACAGCTATATGGCTGCGTGGTGGCAGAAGATCTTCCGGCCACCGCAGTTTGTCATGCGCATTGTGAGGGCGATGTGGAGGACGAGCAAGGAGTTGGTTCCGGCCGCGTGATCTTCGGCCAGGGGGTGGGGGGTTGGGGCCGAAGGCCGACGGGGTGGAGGGGCGGAGGGGTGGGGCGGGCCGGTGGAGGCCGACGGGCGGAAGCGGGCCGGTGGGGCCGACCGACGGCGGTTGACGGGGACGGGCGAGGTGGCCCGGCAGAGGCCTACCGGCGGTAGCCAACCGGCGGAAGCGGGCCATTGTCGACCACCGACGGCGACCGGTGATCGACCGGTGGGAGAGGAGCGGCGAAGCTCGGCCGGCAGGGCGATCGGCGAAGACAGATCGACGGAACCCGACCGGCCGAAGTAAGCGAGTCGCCGACCAGCGACAGGCCGGCGGAGGCCCAACCAGCAGACGTGGGTGTGCTGGTGAGGGCGTGCGGACGTGGGCCCCGGCTGATCCGGGGCCGGGCCGGTAAGTGCGCGTTCGTCGGCGGCGGTGGCGGCGGCCCCGGGTTACCTGGGGTCCTTCGTCGCGCCCTGGCCTCGGCCCTGGTTGCCGTTGCCGTTACCTCGGGACGACGTGGTCTCCGTGGTGGTGGGGGCCGCCGACGACGGCGCGGAGGTCTCCGAGGGCGATGCGGAGTCGGCGGGCTCGGTGGTCGTGGCGGTCGAGGACGGGGACGTGGAGGCGTCGGGCGAGGAGTCGCCGGGAGCCTTCTCCGCCCCCGTGTCGGCGGAGGCCGACGGCGTGGCCGCGTCCGCGTCGCCGGAGCGGTCGTCGGCCGGGGCCGACCGGACGGGTTCCGGCGTGCCGGGCCGCTCCTTGTCCCCGCCTCCGAGCCCGGCCAGCCCCGCCGCCACGCCCCCGACGAGCACCGCGGCGCCGATCCCGCCCGCGACCCACGCGCCCCGCCTGCGGGCCCGGCGCCGACCGAGCGTGCTCCGGCGCCCGTCGACCGGCCGCGCCCGCCGTCCGGCCCCGCCCCCCACCGCCTCCGGCCAGCCCGTCCCGTCGTACGCCCCTCCGTACGCCCCCGGATACCCCGGCGCGTGCGGCGCGGGGTCCTCGTAGGGCGCACCCTCCCCGTGCGGCACACCACCGCCGTATGCCAGGCCCTCCTCGTACGAGGCACCCTCCCCGTACGGCGCACCACCGGTCGTGCCCGGCGCCGCGCCGTCCCCGACTCCCCCGCGTATCTCCCCCGGGAGGGCGTCGGCGGGCGGCACGATCTCGTCCAGTTGGACCGTGTCGTCGTAGGCGTTCTGCCAGCCGTGCGCCGTCGCCGGGTCCGCGAAGACCTCGTACGCGGGCGTGGCGTGGGGGTCGCCGACGGGGAGGTACACGTTCGGCGGTGTCCCGGTGTCGGCCTCGTTCCGGTCCGGCCCGTGCGCGCTGTCCACGCCGCCCACCCCATTCATCGCGTTCCACTGCCTTCGTCGTCGTGCTTCGTCGTGGGCCGTACGCCCAGGCGGCATGGGCCGAACGCCCAGGTCCACGGGCGTACGGCCAGGTGCCGTGCGGTCGGCGGCCGTGCGGTGGGGGGTCGGCCGGACCTGCTCGCGGATTGTAGAGAGGAGGGCGCCGCGGGAACAGCGGCGGGGCATTTCGGGGTATTGCGCCCGTCCCACGTGGTGGAAAACACGGCCCGGATCGCGTTACCGCGCCGTAAGCTCACGGACATGCAGGTGATCCAGTCGACCAAGCTCTCCAACGTCTGTTACGAGATCCGGGGCCCGGTGCTCGAGGAGGCGATGCGGCTTGAGGCGGCGGGGCATCGGATCCTCAAGCTGAACACGGGCAACCCGGCGGCGTTCGGCTTCGAGTGCCCGCCCGAGATCCTGGAGGACATCCTCCGCAACGTGTCGTCGTCCCACGGGTACGGCGACGCGAAGGGCCTGCTCGCCGCGCGCCGGGCGGTCGTCATGCACAACCAGACGATCGGCATCGAGACGGACGTCGAGCACGTCTTCATCGGCAACGGCGCCTCCGAGCTGATCGTGATGGCGATGCAGGGCCTGCTCGACGACGGCGACGAGGTCCTCGTACCGTCCCCGGACTATCCGCTGTGGACGGCGGCGGTCTCCCTGTCCGGCGGTACGGCCGTGCACTACCGCTGCGACGAGCAGTCCGACTGGATGCCGGACCTCGCGGACGTCGAGCGGAAGGTCACCGACCGCACCAAGGCGATCGTCATCATCAACCCGAACAACCCGACGGGTGCGGTGTACGACGAGGCGATGCTGCGCGGGCTGACGGACATCGCCCGCCGCCACAACCTGCTGGTCTGCTCGGACGAGATCTACGACAAGATCCTCTACGACGGTGCCACGCACACCCCGACCGCCGCGATCGCCCCCGACCTGCTGACCCTCACCTTCAACGGCATGTCGAAGGCATACCGGGTGGCCGGCTACCGGGTGGGCTGGATGGCGATCTCCGGGCCGCGCGCGCACGCCGACTCCTACATCGAGGGTCTGACGATCCTCGCGAACATGCGGCTGTGCGCGAACATGCCGGGGCAGCACGGGGTGGTCGCCGCGCTCAGCGGGCGGCAGACGATCAACGACCTGGTGCTGCCGGGCGGGCGGCTGAAGGAGCAGCGGGACGTCGCGTACGAGTTGCTCACGCAGATCCCGGGCGTCTCGTGCGTGAAGCCGAAGGGTGCGCTGTATCTGTTCCCGCGCCTCGATCCGAACGTCTTCAAGATCAAGGACGACCGGCGGATGGTCCTCGACCTGCTCCGCCAGGAAAAGATCATGGTCGTACAGGGCACCGGCTTCAACTGGGCCGAGCCCGACCACTTCCGGGTCGTGACGCTCCCGACGGTGGGTGACCTGCGGTCCGCGATCACCCGGATCGGGAACTTCCTGGACGGGTACGGGCAGGCCTGACACCGTGCGCCGCGTACGGCGAGCCAGGGCTTTCAGCACTTTCGGACGCCACTCAACTTTAGACCAAATCTAAGGTAGGCTGGTCGTCCGAGAGCTTGGAGGCCATCCCATGTACGAGCCGATCCGCACCAAGTCGGTCCACACGATGGCCGGCACGACCTCCTCCGACTTCCCTCACCGTTCGCGTGAGGAAGAGCTGGACATCCAGCTCGCGGGTCACCTGGTGGCGCTGCTGGCGGCGACGGACGCGCTCCGCGCGGTCGCCCCCTCCGCAGATCTCGACACCGCCGCGGAGCGCCTCGCCGCACAGGTGGCCCGCCTGCGCGGTGGCCGGCCGCCGGTACGGTCCACCGGGGCCCCCGCCGACGACGGGCGGGACGTCGGCGAACTCCACCGCCGCGCCCACGCCCTCGCGGGCCGCGCCCTCGTCGTCGCGGCCTCCCGCGCGGACACGGCGGCGGCGATCCTGGCGGCGGAGCGGATGGACGCGCACGCGGCGGCCGAGGGGACGGCCTCCGCCCCGGAGCCGGCCTCGCGGGAGCTGGCGGCTCACTGAGCGGATCCCTGAGGGGCGCCCCGAGGGGGCGAGTTCCCCACGAGGCCGCCGCGGCTCCCGTCATGGCGGGCTCCTACGCGACCGCCGCGCTCAAGATCGATGCCGCCGTCGGGCCGCTCGTCATCGGCGCCGCCCTCGGCACGGCAGCCGGGAACCGCGAGCACCTGTGAGCGAGCGGCCTGCTCGTGGCGCTCACCCCGATCATCCTGCTTGCGCTCCGCCGGTCCAGGGTCACGCCCCTCCGCCGAAGTGCCGAGAGGCACCGGTGAGGCAGGGACGGCCGCCGTTGCGTTCCGGGACCGCGGCTTCACCGGCCGTTCACCGGCGCCCGTAAGGAACGTTGGATTCCGGGAGCACTCTCCCCTTTGTGAGACGAATCGCAGGAACCGTCCTCGCGGTCTTGCTGATCGGCGGCGTGGTGGCAGCCGTCGTGGCGGGCCGGCAGACCGAGGGCACGGGCACGGCAACGAAGACCGTGCGAGGAGTGATCGGGGCGGAGAAGGCAGAGTTCTTCGCCTATCCGGAGGTGGTGAAGGCCCTGGCCGCCCAGGGCTGCACCGTGCGGACGGAGACGTCGGGATCCTGGGCCATGGAGGCCCTCGACCCGAAGGGGTACGACTACGCGTTCCCGTCCAGCAAGGCGCCCGCCGACGAGCTGGCCGAGAAGTACGGCGTACGCGAGCCGTTGCCCCGTCCCTTCTGCTCGCCCCTCGTGGTCGTCGCCCACCGGGGCGCCGCCGACGTGCCGCGGCGGAACGGGCTGGCCACCGTCGAGAAGGGCCGGGGCGTCCTCGACATGGACGCGTATCTGAAGGCCGCCGAGGACGGGCGGACGTGGCAGGACCTCAAGGGGGCGGAGAGTAAGGGGAGTTGAGGGGGCTCCTCTACATCGCCACCACCGATCCGACCACGTCCGACTCCGGAGCGCTCTACCTCGCCGCCGCCTCCAACGTCGCCAACGGCGGCCGGGTTGTCACGGGCACTGCGGACCTGGACCGGACGGCACCGCTGATGCGCGAACTGATCAGCGTCCAGGGCGCCCAGCAACCGAGCACCGACGCGGCGTTCCGCGACTTCGTCAGCGGGGTCGGCAATCCGCTCGTCCTGGTCTACGAGTCGCAGGTCGCCGCGATGCTGGCAGAGGGGCAGGGGGTAGACGACCTGGTGGTCCTCTACCCGGACACCACCGTGTTCAGCGACCACACCGTCGTACCTGGGGCTTCGGGGATGAAAGGCACGGGGCGCAGCCCCTGCTTTTCAGGGGCGCGGGGAACTGCGCGAGAAGCCCCACCGGACCCGCACCCGGCAACGCAGCCCAGCCACCCTCCCCCGTCACCCCACACTCGCCAGAAGCACGATCAGCAACACCACCCCCACCACCACCGCCAACACCTTCAACCCCGCGTACGGAGACGCCGCCTGATCCGGCGGAACCCCCGGAGGGCCCGGTACCGACGTGGGCCGCGACCCGTTGAAGACGTCGTGCCCGGTGACCGCGGCCCGCGTGCACCAGGGGCACGTCGGCAGATGCGAGCCGTACGTGTGCAGGGGCCGCACCGTGCAGGCCCGCACCTGCCCGCGCTCCTTGTCCAGGGCCCGCAACCACGCCTCGGCCTGCGGCCGCGCGTCGGGGTCCTGGACGCCCGGCCCGAACGCGGCCTTGGCGAGGACGAGGAGTTCGGTCGGCAGCACGGAGGGGTCGATCGTGCCGCGCGGAATGGTGACCCGTTCGGGCCGGACGACGTAACTGCAGCTCGCGGCGATGTTGTCCTTGACCGTCGACTCGGAGGCACTCTCGTGCGGCACCCCGCCGAAGGGATGGTTGCCGGCGGTGAGCAGCTGGTAGACGAGGACGGCGAGGGCGAAGTCGTCGCTCTGCCGGGTCGCGGGGCCGCCCGCCTGCCGCTCGGGGGACGAGTAGTCGGTGGTGTGCATCAGGCACGGGAAGAGCTCGCCGGTGACCGGGTCGGTGAAGGCGATGGAGTCGCAGTCGAGGAAGGTGACGAAGCCGTTGGCGTCGACGACGACGTTGCTGCTGGAGAAGTCGCCGATGACGAGGTTGTCGTAGTGCATGCGGGCCGTCATGAAGGCGAGGTTCCAGGCGACGCCGAGCAGGAACCGCCAGTCGGCCCGGTCCGGGAAGAGCTTGAGGCGCTGGACGCGGGTGAACAGGCCGACCAGCTGCACGTGCTGGGGTTCGCCGAAGCGGCGCATCGCGTAGCCGAGGAACTCGCCGTTCGCCCCCCGGGCGATCGCGGTGGGCCAGGCCAGCTCCGGCGGCTGGCTGGCATCGGTCGGGCGGGCGGCCAGCGGTGACATGGTCAGCATCCGGGTCAGCCGCCGTTCCTGGTCCGGCCCCGGGGTGTCCCGGTAGATCTTGACGACGATCCCCGTGTCCCCCTCCACCGGGAAAACGGCCGCCTGCCCACCCCCCTTCAACGGCAACTCGGCCAGAGTGACCCGCCTACCGTCGAGAAAGACCGTGCGGCCGCTCATGGCCGTACCTCCGAGTGTTCGTCGAGCCGGTCGTCACCGCTGATGAGCCTGGGGCGTATGGCGCGCATGGGGCGCGCTCAGCGCCGGTAGGTGCGGACCGCGCGCAGCAGGGTCTTGTCGTCGGCGTTGAGGGCGGTGAGGCGGTCGGAGCGCAGGAGAGCGGCCAGATTGGGGTCGCGGTCGTCCTCGGCGGCCTGGTCGAGGGAGCGGAAGACGGCGTCGGCGAACGAGGTGTTCGGTGACTGTGCGCCGTCGGCCGTCCGGTTGAGCATGGCCTGCGCGAGCCCGTCCGTGGAGAGGAGCACCCCGTCGACGCCGTCGTCCAGGACGCACTCGGTGTGGGTCCAGCGGTCTCTGTCGGGCGAGGTCAGGAACACCGTCTCGTTGCTGTACTCGCTCGCCGCCGCGGCCTGCGGCAGCAGATGGAACTGCCGTTCCCCGTCCTCCGTCCCGGCCCGCACGACGACGAACCCGTCGCCCACGGAGAGGTGCCCGAGCCAGCCGGGCGTGAGCACCACCACCGTGAGCGTGGTCGCGAAGTCGGGCGCGTCGGCTCCGGTCCGTTCGAGGAAGTCCTCGCTGACGTCGCGCAACGCGTCCCGCAGCAGTTCGTGCACGGCGTCCCCCGGCCGGACCCCCGCGGCCGCCTCGGCCCGCCGTACGAAGTGGTCCGTGGCGAGCCCCACGGCGAGGCGCGCGCCCTCGTCCGACCGGGGCCGGCTGCCGGCCCCGTCGGCGACGGCGAGCACGGCGACGGAAGGTGTGGCCGCGGCGGCGCACGCGTCCTGGCAGGGCAGGCCCTGGCGCCGGTGCCGGTAGCCCTCGACGCTCAGGCCGTGGATCCGCCAGGGCGGGGCGGCGTTCACCTCACGCCTCCCAGGCGGGGCGCTGTGTCTTGAACTGGCTGAAGATCTTCTCGAACACCTCGTCCCCCGCCCCCTTCTGCTCGGCGTTGGCACTGGCGGACATCATCTGGAGCAGCTCGCGGAACGGGAATCCCTGCAGCCGGGCGTTGAACTTGGGTGCGAACGCCCGCAGCACCGACTCCCCCATGTCCGTGATCCCGCCGACCCCGATCGCGTACAGCCGGAACCGGCGGGCGCGCTGCTCCTCGGCGAGGACGGGGACCAACCGATGCCAGGAGTCGGTGAGCCGGCCGGTGGGGTCGGTGGGCAGGCCGTCGGTGACGAGGCAGATCTGCGGCCGGTAGTACTGCAGGCCGGACGCCCGCAGCTCACTCTTGCGGGCGGCGACGATGTGCATCGCCAGCTCCAGCGCCTCGGTCATCAGGGTGACCCCGGCGGCCGTGAGCTGCGGTGCCTGGAAGGCGTGCGCGGGTATGAAGGGGCTCGTCCGGGTGCGCGGGTCGAGCAACTGGGGTCCGCGCCAGGCGCCGACGCCCTGTCCGCCGAAGGTGACGACGGCGACCTCCACGCTGTAGCTGAGGCTGACGTCGTCGTGGAGTTCCCTGGTCCACTCCGCGAGCGCGTTGTTGAGCGTCTGGATCGGCTGGCCCGCCATGGAGCTGGACGTGTCGAGGCAGAGCACGAGCGGCATGCGCTGGGCGTTGTTCTCGAACTCGATGTCGGCGTATTCGGCCGGCAGGGTGGGCGGGTATTCGCTGTGCATGGTTCATCCCCCTGTGCTTCTGGTGGTGCTGGGTGCTTCTGGTGTCGCGGGGTGGTTCCGGTGCGGCTGGTGGCCTGGTGCCGTCGGGGTCACCTGGGCGGGGTGGTGCCCTTCGCGTGGCGGGCGGCGGTCGGCGGGAAGGCGTACAGGACGTCGGAGTCCCGCTCCCGGGCGTCGGTGACGTCGACGAGGCTGCCGGGCACGGGCGACGGGCGCCCCGGCTCGGCCCACACGGCCCGGCGGAGCACCCGGTCGACCTCGACATAGCCCTGCGGGTGGAGCTCGGTGCGTACGACCGCGGTCCGGGCGTGCGCCGGACGGGGGCCGACCTGCCGCCCGTGCTGGGGCGCGGGCGCGACCCGCAGCCGGGCGGTGGGCGCGTCCCCGCACTCACCGTCGTCGCTGCCCCCGTTGCCACCCACACCCCCCGCGCCGCCACTGCCGCTCGCGGCCACGCCCCCGCCGCGCGCCGCGTGCGCCCGCGTGGTCCGGGCGGGGCCGACCCGCGAGAGCGCGCCGGCCGCCCGCCCGGGTCCGGCCCGCCCTGGAGACGGCGCGCGGTGCCCCACGGCGACGGGGCCCCTGGACCGCCGGATCACGATCACGAAGGCGAGGAGCAGGAGAGCGAGCAGGAGCGCCATCCAGAACGCGGTCCAGGTGGCGTTGCTGTAGCCGGCTTCGGAGGCTTCGGGGACGGTGGTGCCGGCCGGGTCGTCCGTCTCGCCGTCCGCGCCACCTGGGCTGGGACCGCCTGATGAGGGCGAGGTGTTGGGGCTCGGGTTGTTGTCGGTGTCATGGATGGTGAAGCTGTTGGCATCCGGATCGGCGGCGTGGTCGGCCAGGTCCGATCCCTTGAGCGGGTCCGACCCCTCGCCGGGGCCGACCTTGCCGCAGAGCTTGTCCGTTCCTGCGCAGAAGCCGCTCGCCTTCAGATCCCCCAGCGTCGACTTCTCCAGCCGGTCGATCTTGGCGCCAGGGTGAATGAGCAGGCCCTTGGCGAAGAGGAGCAGCGCCGTACCGCCCTGCCCCGTATGCACACCCTCCGGTACCCGCACCACCAAGGGGTGGGCTTTGGCATTCAGCAGTCGGGACACTTCGCGCTGCTCATCGCCCATGGCTTGGTACTCCAAGGGCCCCTCAAGCGTGATCAGCACGGGTCCCTCGTCCGCGCGGTCGATCCAGCACACCAGCCGTTGTTTGAACCCCTCGGCCGGACACGATCTCGCGGCCGAGGCGGAGCCCCCTGGCACCCACGCGACCAACAGCACCACCAGCACACCGAGAAACGACAAACGCCCGATCGCACCCATCGCCCCAACCCCCCGTGGCCTGAAAGGCACGCCCCCGCGGCCCTGAAAAAGCCCACCCAATAGTGGAGCAGGCAGCCGGGCGACCGGAAGGGTTTGACGATTTCCACCGATGGAATTACGGCGAGTTGCGCCGACGTTCGATCAGTATGCTTTTCACTTCTACAACTTGAACACCTGGCGACAACGACTGAACATCTGCCGCGCCCGTTCCACCCAGTCATTGGCCAGAGCGTCAAAGTCCGCCTGGGTCATCCGGCACGTCAACGGCAGATCGCAGACTCCGGCGAGACAGGGGCGAGGCCCGCGGACGTCCCACACGGAAAGCATGGGGTTCAGCTGTTCGGTATTCCACGCGTTCGACGCGGCCGCGGCAATGGCGAGTTGGTCCTGTCGGAGGAAATTCCCGTCCGTCGCGAAGGCCACCAGAAGCCTCTTGGTGGTCATGAATCGCAGGGTGACCACCCGCCCCGCCTCATGGAGATCGAATTGCAGGGAGACGGAGACGGTGTCATGGACCGTGTGGTAATTCCGCCGCGCCACCCAGCTCTGCACCAACTGCCGCCAGTGCGTACCGAGGTCGTATATCTCGGCGTTGCGCCCCGGGTACGAGTCACGGCCGTCGCGACCGGGGAAGGAGTCTCGCCCCGGGTGGGACTCACGGCCCGGGTAGGAGTCAGGAACCGTCACGGACCACCGCCCCCGCGACCATGGCGTCGGTCAGCCCGGCGTCGAGCAGCGCCTGCGCGTGCAGCATCAGACAGGAGGGGACGGACTCGCTCGTCGTACGGCGCAGATGGCGCTCCCTCAGCTCCTCGTACCGCACCTCGATGGTCCGGGCCACCTGGGGCGGCGGCCATGCCTCGACGCGGGTCTCCTCCTCCACCAACTCGGCCAGGATCTCGGCGAGTCGGGGCCGCTCCTCGGGCCGCTTGGCCAGGCATCGGGCGATGAGCGGCCGCAGCGCGGGCGGTACGCCGTCGAGCCGTGGCTCCCCTCGTACGACCTCCACGCGCACCGCCTCTCCGCTGCCGTGCGGCGGGCGGCCGGTGAGCGCGTAGACCAGGACGCCGCCCAGGGAGAACACGTCGCTCGGCGGGCCGACGCGGTCGCCGCGGATCTGCTCGGGCGACATGAACGGCGGGGTGCCGACGACGACGCCGACACGGGTGAGGCCGGGGGCCCCGTCCACACGGGAGATGCCGAAGTCGATGACGCGGGGGCCGTCCTGGGCGAGCAGGACGTTCGCCGGCTTGAGGTCGCGGTGGATCACATGGGCGGCGTGGATGGCCTGCAACGCCTCGACGAGACCGGCGCCGAGGGGGCGGACCTGGGCCTCGGGGAGGGGGCCGTCGGCACGGACCGCTTCCGCGAGGGAGGGACCGGGGACGTACAGCGTGGCCAGCCAGGGGAGTTCGGCGGTGGGGTCGGCGTCGACGACGGCGGCGGTGTAGGCGCCGCTGACCACGCGGGCGGCGGCGACCTCGCGGGCGAAGCGTTCGCGGAACTCGGGTTCGGCGGCGAGTTCGGGGCGGGCGACCTTGACGGCGACCTCTCGGCCGGCGGGTGAGCGGCCCAGGTAGACCCAGCCCATGCCGCCGGAGCCGAGGCGGCCGACTATCTTGTACGGGCCGATCTTCATGGGGTCACTTACGGGTGTGCGCACCCCGGTCACCTCATTTCGGGGTTCGGTGCGGATGTCCCGAGTGTCCCGCGAAATCCGGTGCGCGGCAGCCCTTTTCGCCCCCTCCGCCCCTACCCGTCCCTCCCCCGCTCTCGGCTTCGCTCGAGCGGGAGGTACCCCCACGAAGGGGCTGCGCCCCTTGGACCCCCACACGTCCGTCCAGTGGGGGCTGAGCGCGCAGTTCCCCGCGCCCCTGGAAAAGCGGGGCTGCGCCCCGGCTTTCTCCAGGCCCGCAGGGCCTGGAGCTTCTAGGGGCGCGGGGAACTGCGCGAGAAGCCCCACCGGAGCCGCACCCGCCAACACATCCGAACCCCCGAGTTATCCGGCGCCCAACCAACCCCGCGCACAAAAAATCCGCGACCGGCCGAGGAGACGTCGCTGGTCAGGGCAACCCATATCCGGCCGGTCGCGGAGAAAAAGGGGGGCGTCAGCCCAGACGGCTCACCAGCGCCCGGTACTCGTCCCACAGCTCCTTCGGCGTGTGATCACCGAAGGTGTTGAGGTGCTCGGGCACGAGCGCGGCCTCCTCCCGCCACACCTCCTTGTCGACGGTCAGCAGGAAGTCCAGGTCGGACGAGGAGAGGTCCAGCCCCTCCGTGTCGAGCGCACCCGGTGCCGGCAGGATGCCGATCGGCGTCTCCACCCCCTCCGCCTTGCCGTCCAGCCGGTCCACGATCCACTTCAGGACCCGGCTGTTCTCACCGAAGCCGGGCCACACGAACTTGCCCGCGTCGTTCTTGCGGAACCAGTTGACGTAGTAGATCTTCGGCAGCTTGGACTGGTCCTTGCCCTTGGCGACGTCGACCCAGTGGCCCATGTAGTCGCCCATGTTGTAGCCGCAGAAGGGCAGCATCGCGAAGGGGTCGCGGCGCAGTTCGCCGACCTTGCCCTCGGCCGCCGCGGTCTTCTCGGACGCCACGTTCGCGCCGAGGAACACCCCGTGGTTCCAGTCGAAGGACTCGGTCACCAGCGGCACGGCCGTGGCCCGGCGGCCGCCGAACAGGATCGCCGAGATCGGCACGCCCTTGGGGTTCTCCCACTCCGGCGCGATGATCGGGCACTGCGCGGCCGGCACCGTGAAGCGGGCGTTCGGATGGGCGGCCGGCGTCTCGCTGTCCGGCGTCCAGTCGTTGCCCTTCCAGTCGGTCAGGTGCGCCGGGGTCTCCTCCGTCATCCCCTCCCACCACACGTCGCCGTCGTCCGTGAGCGCCACGTTGGTGAAGACCGAGTTGCCCCAGAGGGTCTTCATCGCGTTGGCGTTGGTGTGCTCACCGGTTCCGGGCGCGACTCCGAAGAACCCGGCCTCGGGGTTGATGGCGTAGAGCTCCCCGTCCTCGTCGAAGCGCATCCACGCGATGTCGTCGCCGATCGTCTCGACGGTCCAGCCGGAGATCGTCGGCTCCAGCATCGCGAGGTTCGTCTTGCCACAGGCCGACGGGAAGGCGGCGGCCACGTACTTGGACTCGCCCTGCGGCGGAGTCAGCTTCAGGATCAGCATGTGCTCGGCGAGCCAGCCCTCGTCGCGCGCCATCACCGAGGCGATGCGCAGGGCGTAGCACTTCTTGCCGAGCAGCGCGTTGCCGCCGTACCCGGAGCCGTACGACCAGATCTCACGGCTCTCGGGGAAGTGGGAGATGTACTTGGTGCTGTTGCAGGGCCACGGCACATCGGCCTGGCCGGGTTCCAGCGGGGCACCGAGGGTGTGCACGGCCTTCACGAAGAAGCCCTCGGAGCCGAGCTCGTCCAGCACGGGCTGTCCCATACGGGTCATCGTGCGCATGGAGACGGCGACGTACGCGGAGTCGGTGATCTCGACGCCGATGGCGGAGAGCGGCGAGCCGAGGGGGCCCATGCAGAACGGGACGACGTACATGGTCCGGCCGCGCATCGAGCCCCGGAACAGGCCCTTCTCGCCCTGGAAGATCTCCCGCATCTCGGCGGGGGCCTTCCAGTGGTTGGTCGGACCCGCGTCCTCCTCCTTCTCCGAGCAGATGAACGTGCGGTCCTCGACCCGGGCGACATCGGTCGGGTCGGACGCGGCGTAGTAGGAGTTCGGGCGCTTGATCGGGTCGAGTTTCCGGAAGGTGCCCTTCTCGACGAGCTCCCCGCACAGGCGCTCGTACTCGGCCTCGGATCCGTCGCACCAGACCACGTTGTCCGGCTCGGTCAGTTCGGCGATCTCGTTCACCCACGCGAGGAGTTCTCGGTGGGTGGTCGGGACGGTTGAAGGGGGAGCCGCGATGTCGCGCGCCACGATTGCTCCTAAATGAGGGATTTTTTGTTGGAGGCCCCGTGGGGGCTGCGACCCGGATGCTTCACGGTTGGATCTTTGGGCGCTCATCCGGTGCCGACCACACTCATTTGATCATCCGACGGGAGCGCCCATCTGTCCAGAGGGCCGTACACATGAGCATCGTGACCATCACCACTCGCCCGATTTCACCCAGGAGGTTTCCCTGCGTCACCAGCGCTTCACCAGGCGTGTCCGCTCGTGCGGCCGGATGCCCCCCGCGAGCCCTCCACGTGAGACGCTGACCACTTGTGGAGGCACGAACAGCCCGCACACTCCCGTAAGTTACGGCTCCGTAGGTACGATGCAGAACATGACAGCGTCCGTCCCCGATGCGCACCCGGAGACGCCGGCCGACAGCCGCGATCCCGACACGCGATCCCTGCCGCATCAGATCGCCCACACGATCACCGACGAGATCCAACAGATCACCGATGAGATCAAGCCCAGACTCCGGGGCTGGCTCCATCTCGGCATGTTCCCGGCCGCGCTCGTCGCCGGCCTGGTGCTCACCGCGCTCGCGGGTTCCACACGCGGACGCATCGCCTGCGGGATCTTCACCTTCACGGCGTGCCTGCTGTTCGGCGTGAGCGCGCTGTACCACCGGGGCAACTGGAGCCCGCGCATGGACGGCATCCTGCGCAGGCTGGATCACGCCAACATCTTCCTGATCATCGCGGGCACCTACACCCCGCTGACGATGCTGCTCCTGCCCGGCGCCAAGGGGCAGTGGCTGCTGTGGGGCATCTGGGCGGCGGCGCTCGCCGGCATCATCTTCCGGGTCTTCTGGGTGGGCGCCCCGCGCTGGCTCTACACCCCGTGCTACATCGCGATGGGCTGGGCGGCCGTCTTCTTCCTGCCCGACTTCATGCGCACCGGCGGCATCGCCGTCCTCGTCCTGGTGATCGTCGGCGGTGTTCTCTACAGCATCGGTGGCGTCATCTACGGCCTCAAGCGCCCGGACCCGTCACCGCGCTGGTTCGGCTTCCACGAGGTCTTCCACTCCCTGACGCTGGCGGCGTTCATCACGCACTACGTGGGGATCTCTCTGGTGGCGTACCAGCACACGTAGACCACCCCCACCCCTCCCCCCCTTCCTGGCCACGGCTTCCGAGCCGTGGCCTTTTCGTGCGCCCGGACACCCCTACCGCGAGAACGGGAGGCACCACCTATTGACAGCGGCAATCTTTTGAGAGTTACTCTCATTTCATGGCTACTGTCATTCCGTCTTCCCCTGTCCGGCCCTCCCCCCGCCGCTGGTGGGCCCTCGGCGCCCTCGTCGCGAGCATGCTGGTGCTCGGCTTCGACATGACGATCCTGAACGTGGCGCTGCCGACCATGGCCGAGCAGCTGGGGGCCGACACCGGTGAGCTGCAGTGGATCGTGGACGCCTACATCGTCGTGTTCGCGGCGCTGATGCTGCCCGCCGGACTGCTCGGCGACCGCTTCGGCCGACGCCGGATGCTGATCGTGGGTCTCGGCGTGTTCCTCGTCGGTTCGGTCCTCGGCTCGCTGGTCGACGCCCCCGAGGCGGTCATCGCCGCTCGTACCGTCATGGGTGTCGGCGCTGCGCTGGTGATCCCCCTCGGGCTCTCCGTCCTGCCGTCGATGTTCGGCCCCGAGGAGCGCGGCAAGGCGGTCGCCGCCGTCACGGCGTCCATGGCGGCGGGCATGCCGCTCGGCCCGCTGATCGGCGGGCTGCTGCTCGACCACTACTGGTGGGGCTCGATCTTCCTGATCAACGTCCCGATGGTCGCCGTCGGCATCGCCGCCTGTCTTCTCCTGCTGCCCGAGTCCCGCGACCCGGCGACGCCACGCGTCGACGCGCTGTCCACCGCGTGCAGCGCACTCGGCCTCGGCGCCCTGGTCTTCGGCATCATCGAGGCACCGGGACGGGGGTGGGGCAGCGCCCTGGTGCTCGGCTCGTTCGCCGTCTCCGTGATGCTGCTGGCCGCGCTGGTCGTACGGGAGCGCCGGGCCGTTCGGCCGATGCTGGACGTGCGGCTGCTGGGCCACCGCGGCTTCCTGTACAACAGCCTGGCCGCGACCCTCGGTACCTTCGTCTTCTCGGGGCTGCTGTTCGTCCTCCCGGCCTACTTCCAGGAGGTGGGCGGCGGCAGCGCGTTCGGTACCGGGCTCCGGCTGCTGCCGATGATGGGCGGCCTGATCGTCGCCGCCCGCGCGAGCGCCCCCCTCGTCCAGCGCCTCGGCCCGCGCCCCGTGGTCGCAGCCGGTCTCACCGTACTGTGCTTCGCCGCGCTCCTCGGCTCCCGCACCGAGGCCGGCAGCGGCTACGGATTCACCGCGCTCTGGCTGAGCGTGGCAGGCCTCGGATTCGGGTTCGCGATGGTGCCCGCGATGGACGCCGCACTCGGCGGAATCCCCTCGCAGGAGGCGGGCAGCGGCTCCGGACTGCTGATGACGCTGCGCCAGGTGGGCGGCGCGATCGGCATCGCCCTGCTCGGCAGCCTCCTGACCGGGACCTACGGGGACCGGATCGACACCTCCGGACTCCCCGCCGAGGCCGCGGACGCGGCCCGCGAGTCGCTCACCGCCGCGCACCTGGTCGCCGAGCGGCTCGGCCTGCCCGCCCTGGCCCACTCCGCCGACGCCGCGTATGTGGACGGCATGGGCGCGACCCTGCTGGTCTGCGCTGCGGCCGCGCTGGTCACCGCGCTGCTGACGGCCGCCCTGCTCCCGAACCCACGGCCCGCGCGGGACACCCACGGAACACCAGCGCCGACCCCCCGGGGCACCGATGACGCCCGAGGCGCCGATGACGGACAATGACCAGCATGACCACGGCAAGGACCCCCGTCCCGGAGGGCGCCCGGCAGCTGAGCCTGCGGGAGCGGAAGAAGATCAAGACACGTCGGGCGATCAGGAACGCCACGTACGAGCTGATCGAGGAGCAGGGGTACGAGGCCACGACCGTCGAGCAGATCGCGGAGCGCGCGGAGGTCTCGCCGAGCACCGTCTTCCGCTACTTCCCCACCAAGGAGGACATCGTCCTGACGGACGAGTACGACCCCTTGGTGGAGCGGTTGCTGCAGGAACGTCCGGCCGAGGAGACGCTGCTCGACTCGCTGCGCCACGCGATCCGGCAGAACATGACCATGGCGATCGCCGACGACCCGGGATTCGAACTGGGCGAGCTGAAGCTGCGGATGAAGCTGCTGGCCGAGGTACCGGCCGTGCGCTCCCACGCCATGGCGAGCATGTCCGTCACCGGCCGCATGATGTGCCGGGCGTTCGCGGAACGCACCGGCCGCGACGAGGGCGACCTCGAAGTGCGGGTCTTCGCCATGGGGTTGATGGGCGCACTGCTGGAGGGGGTCGTCTACTGGGCCGAGCACGACTACCAGGACGACCTGCTCCAGCTGCTCGACCGTACCCTCGACACCTTCAAGGACCTGCCGAAGCGGTGACCCTCCGGGAGCCACCGGAAAAGCAACGGCCCGCCGCCCCTCGCCGTGGCATCCTGACCCGGTGAACGGACCGGAGATCCTCGTCGAATTCGCCCCTGAGCTGGCCCTGTTCGTCCCGCACGGGCGACGCGGCGGCCCGAGCCGGGTGGCGACCGACGGGGTCTCGACCCTCGGTCACGTCATCGAGTCTCTGGGCGTGCCGCTGACGGAGGTGGGCGCGCTCGTGGTGGACGGGCGGGCGATCCCCGTCTCGCACGTCCCCACCGCGGACGAGTCGGTGGTGGTACGGCCGGTCTCCCGCCCTCAACGCGTCCCGGGCGCCCCGCTCCGCTTCCTCCTCGACGTCCACCTCGGCACACTCGCGCGGCGGCTGCGGCTGTTGGGGGTGGACGCGGCGTACGAGTCCACGGACATAGGCGACCCCGCGCTGGCCTCGCTGTCCGCCGCCGAGCAGCGGGTGATGCTCAGCCGCGACCGGGGGTTGCTGCGGCGGCGCGAGCTGTGGGCCGGGGCGTACGTCTACAGCACGCAGCCGGAGGAGCAACTGCGCGATGTACTCGATCGGTTCGCGCCCGAGCTACGGCCGTGGACCCGCTGCACCGCGTGCAACGGGCTGCTGAAGTCGGCGACGAAGGAGGAGGTCGCGGATCGGCTGGAGGGTGGGACGCAACGGTCGTACGACGTGTTCGCGCAGTGTGGCGAATGCGGGCGGGCGTACTGGAAGGGCGCGCACCACGAGCAGTTGGAGGCGATCGTGCGGGACGCGTTGAGGATGCGCACGGAGTGAACCGCTTCGGGTCTGATGGAGGGCTGAGGGGAATCGCCCCGTTGTCCGGCCGTGATCACCCCTGCCTGCGGCCACACCGACGTCGGTCCCGTCAGACGGGCTCGTCGGGGCCGTTCCGGGCCACCGCGAGGATGACCTCCCGCATCTGCTCGACATACCGCCGCATGTTCTTGTGGGCGACGTCGGTGTCCGGGTAGCGGCCGGCGAAGTACAGCCCCTCGTGGAGCCTGTTGAACCAGGCGCACACCCTGTCCCCGTAGGACACTCTGACCAGGCCGTACGCCTTCAGCTCGGTCCAGCGCTCCGATCCGGGGATATGCCGGGCATCGATGAACGAGACGATCGAGTACAGGTCGGGCGACGTCGGGCGGAAGTCCGAGCCGAGCAGGCGCAGCACCCGGCCGATGGGCATGCGGGCCATCGGCCTGCTGGCACGCACCGCGGTTTGCACCATCTTCAGGACGCACCGGAAATCGACCGCCTGTGCCGTCTGAATCTCGATCGGCGCGCCGCCGACGTACCAGCCCACGGAATCCCGCCATTCGGTCTGCGCGCGGGTGTGGAAGGGCACGACAGTCCGGAAGGCGGGTTCGCCGCCGATCTTGTGGACGACGAGGCTCGTGGCAGCCAGGAGGCCGACCGGAACCCCGCCGAAGGGCCGGCAGGCCTCGTCGAACGCGGCGATGTCGTCGGCGTCGACGAGCATGTCGTGCATGAGCTTCTGGGTGGGCAGAGCGCTGCCGGGTTCCAGGCCGAGATCGACGGGGAAGTTCGGCAGGTCCCCGCCGCACCGGTCGATGAACTCCCGCCAGCGGGCGACGACTTCGTGCGTGTCGTCGATCCGGTCCGCGTCTGCCCGCTCGACCTCGCAGAAGTCCACGTAACTGCCGACCGGTGCCCATTGAACGGGACGGCCTTCGATGGCCGCCGCGCAGAGCTCGTGGATCTCGGCGGGGATCCTCTGGATGGAGTACGCGTCCACGTTGCTGTGGTCGAAGGCCATGTACACGCTCGTGCTGTCCTCGCGGACGATCGCCGCGTAGATGAAGTTCGGCCAGCTGAGCGCGTTCGCCGCGACGTCGAAGCGGTCCTGGAGGCGCTGCACGAGTCTCTCCACGTCGGAGAACTCGCCGACCACCTCGCGATGGAGTACGACGGCCTCGGCATCGAGCGTGAACCGGCGCAGTTCGTCGTCGGCCCAGCGGAAGCCGCTGCGCAGCGTCTCGTGCCGCAGGGTCCAGGTCCGCAGTGCGTCCTGCAGTACGTCGAGATCGACCACGCCCGGCATGTCGAACACCGTGCCGAGCCAGGTCGGAACGAACAGGCCGTCCTCGCTCACCGACTTGGCCGTCCGGATGTGCGACTCCTGGACATACGCCGGTGGTCGGGAATCTTCTGGCAGACCCGTCGCTGTCTCGATGACCTCCTGATCGAGCGTCCACTCGACGAGGAGTCCCGGCCGGGCCTCGCAATGCTGGATGTCGGTCATTCGCACGGCAGGCATCTCCGTTCACATGGGTGCAGAGGGGTGGTGAATCGGACCGGACCGTCCCTTCGCCTGCGTCGATGCGGTGCGGATCTGCCGCCACACCAGCGTGCTCAGGCGTTCACCCGTGCGGCCCGGCGAGAGCGAGAAGGGCGGGCGGTCACCGCCGCCGCAGCGCCCTGCGCGGGCCCATGAAGGCGATGACGGCACCCGCCAGGACGAGGACCGCACGGTACGAGCGGGCGGCTGCCGGCGTCTCAGCCGGTCCCGCGGGCTCGTCGGCGGTGTGGTGGAAGCGGCGCCCGGCCGAAGACAGCCCTGAACCGCTTCCTCCTGCGACGATCTCCTGTTGGTGGGACCGGTTGGACATCGCGTCACCGACCATGCCGGCGCGGCGAACCGGTCCTTGGCCGCGCCACCAGCCCGTCAGCCTCCGCCACAGCGACGGCCGCCCCCCTGCTCTCTCCCTGCGCTTGCGGGATGAAGCGCACCGGCGGGCACCGGCCGGTGACGGGACAACAGGGAGACGGTGCGGGTGGGGCGGTCGCGCGAGCGGCACTCGGTGTCCGGGGCGGAAAGTCCGGGCCGGCAGGTGGCACCGGTGGTGGTGCTCGGGTGCGGCCGGCGCTGTCGTCCCGGCCGGAGCCCCCCCCTGTCGGCGCGGCAGTCAGGGTGTGCAGACCGTCGTCGTCTCCCCGTCGGCCTGCAGCGTGGCACACACGCGCGGCACGCGGGGGATGGTGAGGGTGAGGCGCTCCTCCACATGGGCGCGCACGGTCTGCTGCAGGTTCACCAGCACGGTCTCCCCGACGGTGATCCTCGCCCCCACGGTCTTGTCCACGTCACATGTGACCGTGAGGGTGACCGTACTGGTCAGGTCGCTGTCGGTCTTCTGGATGTCGGCTTGGCAGGGCAGCTGCCGCTGGGGAGCAGCCTGCGCGGGCGCGGCCGCGAGGAGGGGCGTGGCAGCCAGCACAAGGGCGGCGGCGGAACGGAGTATGAGGTGAGACATGTGATCCTCCCAGGGGCTTGGCAGGCCGGGTCGGCCTGCCCTCGTCGCCACAACGGAATATCCCTTTTGCGGCATCGGGAAGATGTGATCACGCCCCTGGGTGGCCTGCAACACGGATGTGCCGCCCGGCTGGGACATGGCAGGTACCCGGCCTGCCCACCCAACGGCGCCATGGGGCCCCCGGCCGAAGGACCGTGGTTTCGAGAATCTCCACCGGGCTCAGCAGCGGACCCTCACCCTCGCCGAAGCCGAACACTTCCGCACGGGGTGAGGCGGGAGGCGATCGCCCGGGCGCTGTCTGCGGGTTGGCGCTATGCGCGGCTGCGGGCGGCAGGTTGTAGAGAGTCGTTCACCCGTGTACCGGAGACGCACTTCGCCGCCGCATGCCCAAAACCCTTGCTGCTACGGCGCAGCACTCCGGCCGAGATCGTGATCCTTCTGGTGACAGCGGTGCGGGGCAGGCAGGCAGGCAGGCAGGCAGGCAGGCAGGCAGGCAAAAACGTCGGAGCGGATTGCCGGCTTCGGGGCTCGTGGTGCGAGGCGCTGACGCCACCGTCTCGCACGACAGGGACAGTTACCCGCCGACGCCTCGGTCCGCCAGGAGTTCCCTGATGCGCTCGTCGACCTGCCGGCAGTCATAACCCCGCCGCACGACCCGGAACGAAGGCGGGCCCACTGACGAGTCGGCTTCAGACAGGGCTGCGAGATAGAGGTCGACCTGCTGACGGTCATAACCCCGCCGCACCAATTCGAAGCCAAGGAACTCACGCGGTGACGACACTTCGGGAGCCACCCCCTCACCTCCGCCGACGCCTCGGTCCGCCAGGAGTTCCCTGATGCGCTCGTCGACCTGCCGGCAGTCATAACCCCGCCGCACGACCCGGAACGAAGGCGGGCCCACTGACGAGTCGGCTTCAGACAGGGCTGCGAGATAGAGGTCGACCTGCTGACGGTCATAACCCCGCCGCACCAATTCGAAGCCAAGGAACTCACGCGGTGACGACACTTCGGGAGCCACTCCCTTACATCCGCAGATACGCGTAGGTACGGAGCACCGTGCCTACGAACCCGGCACTCGATGGCAACGAACCTACAGGTCCTCACCCTTCGATGACCATGGAGACGGATCACCACAGCGCTCGGGCTTCCCCATGCCTCAGGTGGGGAACCTCACTCCGGAGGCCCCGAGATCTCACGACTTCAGCTATTCCGTCACGGAGCGAGGTCCCACTGCACGCGCGCGCTCCCGGTCTTCCCGGACGATGCCCCTGACCTGCGGCGGAACGGCTCAAGCTTCGGGTTGGCGCGCATCGATGAAAATGGTCGAAATATACTCTAAAACCGCGGAGGCGTGGCGATGCGCGGCAACGCCGAGAACGACGAGGGCCCCATCGAGGACTACGCCGACGAGCACGGTGACGACCTCGACACCGAGAACAGTGACGAGTACGCCGATCCCGAGGCCTACGCCGAGGAGCCGGCAGCGTTCGAAGAGGAGCCGCCGTCCTACGACGAGGAGGACGCGGCCGGTGCGAGCCCTGACGTCTTCCTCGACGTTCCGATCCTGAAGGTCGACGAGATCGACCTGGACGTCGAGGACCTGCGGGCACATGTCTCGCTGCAGGCCGAGGTACTGGATCTGCTCAAGCTGAATGTGGGCGCCGACGTCTCGCTCGGCCGGGTGCACCTGGGCATCTCGGGCGTCGAGGCACAGGCCCAGCTCAAGGTGCGTCTCCACCACGTCGCGAAGATCATCGACCGAGTGCTCACCACGCTCGACCGCAACCCGGAGATCCTGCACGAGCTGGCCCGCGGAGTCGGGTCCGCCGTGCAGGATGTCGGCGGCGGAGCCCGTCAGGCCGTGGCGGAGCTGGGTACGGGTGCCGGAAGGGCCGTCCAGGAGGTCGGCCAGGGCGCCGGAGCGGCCGTACAGGATGTCGGCCAGGGAGCCGGACGGGCCGTTCAGGGACGTGGGCGGTGGTGCCGGGGTTGCCGACCAGGACGTGGGTCGGGGCGTCGGCTCCGTGGCGCGGGATGTCGGCCAGGGAGCCGGACGGGCCGTTCAGGGACGTGGGCGGTGGTGCCGGGGTTGCCGACCAGGACGTGGGTCGGGGCGTCGGCTCCGTGGCGCGGGATGTCGGCCAGGGAGCCGGGCGGGCCGTTCAGGGACGTGGGCGGTGGTGCCGGGCGCGCGGTGGAGGACGTCGGCCATGAGGTGGGCCGGACCGTCGGAAGCGCCGGCGAGGCGGTGGGCGGCACCGCCGGGAGCGTGGCCGGACAGGCCGCGGGTGTGACGGAAGCAGCAGGCGACACGGTCCGGGACGGCGGCCACGCCGTCGCGCACGCCGCCGAGACGGCGGACGCCACCGCTGAACGGACCGAGCCGACCGAGCCGCGTGCGGCGCGCAAGGGCACGAGGGGAGAGCGCCGAGCCGCCCGGAGCCAGGGCGGCACCCGCACGCGCCGGGTGCGCGGAGAGGACGGGAAGCTGCCGCCAAGGTCCAGTCGCCCACGTACCGCAGGCGAGCCGGAGGAGCCGCCCTGAACGCGAGAGGCTGGGGCCGGGAGCCCGGTGGGGGACATCTCATTCCGGTCGACGGTCCACGCCGAACGGCTCCGCTTCACGCAGGAACCCCGGGCAGTCGTCCGCTTCCCCGGCACCGAAAAGCGAGAGTCGACGAGCCACAGCGATCGCACCCACCTTCCGGACCCGGTCGTGCCCGGTCAGGAATACCAGGACGTCGCCGTCGCCTACCACCTTGCGACCCGTCTCACCAGGGAGCCGGAGGCCGGGCGGAGCGGTGACGCCGACACGGACGGGTGATCCGCCGTGCCCATCGTCGCGGAGTCGGCGTCGCGGAGTCGGCGCCGTGGTGACGTCGGCCTCGGCCACGCCATCGCCGTGTGCGTCAAGTGACCGTCGCCAGCGGCACAGTGCGCGTCCTGGCCGACAGTGGTCCCGGCCCCCGCCTGCCTGTCCTCCGTTCGTCGCTACAGACGGCGCCTGTCGCGCAGGTACGGCGGTATGAGGAACCTGGGCCTGTTGAACACGGCTGTCGAGGCGATCACGACCCAGCAGACCAACATCAGGATGAAGAACACGGTCCCCGTGGTCTCCAGGGGGCCGCGAACGGCGCCCCAGGTATCGGCTCCGAGAGCTGAGAGCATCATGAGGGCCACGCAGGTGAACATGGCAGCGACGGGCACTATGCCACGCGTGACCGCCCAGGCCCCACGCTTGCCGAGCCGGTCCCACCCGTCGGCCTCCGTCCGTGCCCGGTGGGGGTCATGCCACACCATGACGGCGCTCCGCACCATGTACCCGGCCAGAGTGACGAGCCCAAGACAGACCACAATCCCCATGAGTTCCCCTGCTCGGATGGTAGCCGCGCGGTCGGCGGAGTCCTGATGGCCCAGTCAACGCCGTTGAGTGCCATCGGTGGCCGAAGAAGCAGAGGGTTGGGTCCCTGACCTGAGGCTGTGTAACCTACCAACGCTGTGACCTGCGACTTGACTGTCGATGGTTGTCAGCGTTGGTCGTCGTCGAGCGCCCTCCCACGGCCCGACGAGCCGGTTCGCTACTTCCTCGCGTGGATGAACATCACGAGCGCCGTGGCCCCCACGGCGAAAACGGCTCCTGCCCACGCCGCCACCAGCCCCACGTACCGGAAGATCGCGTAGGACTTGGGGTAGCCGGCATTCCAGACTCCCCCGTGCACCTTGGCCACCGCATCCCGCCACCCACGGTAGTCAGTAGCCAGAATGATGCCCATGATCGATATCGTAAGCGGACCCAGGATGATCATCGCGGCTGCTATCACCTGCACATTCTGCGATGCGCGATCACCATGGGGAAGTCAACCATCCCGGTCGGCTTCCTGCCTTCGACGTGACCAACGCCAGCACCACTGATCCAGTCGCCCTGACTTCCCGATCCGCCGTAGCCGTGGAGCGGGCGAAGACACGAGCGCGGGCCTGCAAGTCCTGTCGTCAACCCGTTCAAGCCTCGCCCGGGGCCGCACACCTCGTCGGCCGCGCGTAACAGCCACAGGTCAGACCACGGCCCCGTGCCCGGCGGATGTCGCCTGGTACGGGGCCGAGGACATCGGCAGTGGGTCACCGCGGGCCGTATGTGGCAGGTCGCGCGGTTCCCCGCGCCCCTAGGTTCGCTTCAAATCCGCCTTCCCACACGCCAGGCCGTCCCTGTTGCGGTCCAGCTTCAGCGGGTCGTCCCTGCCGTTGACCTTCAGGCGGCCGTAGTCGTTCTTCTTCAGCCACGCGCACCGTGACGCCGTCGTCTTCTTGACCTCCGCCGGGAAGGCCGTCGGGACGCAGACGTTCGCCGTGCCGTAGTGGCGGTCGCAGCCGGAGACCGTGGGGCTGACCTTCTTGGACCTGGTCTTCTTCAGCGGGCCCGTGGTCTTGCCCTCAGGGGCGTCCGCGAAGTCGTGGACGTGAGCCGAGGGGGCGTCACCGGAGGCCTGGGCCAGGGCGGTCGGGCCCTGGAGGTGAACCCATTCCGCCACCGACGGGACGCCGTTCGCGTCGACCGCGAAGAGCATGTACCAGCCGGGCGGGGCCAGGTTGGGATTGCTCGTCACGTTCAGGTCGATGTTGTTGCCGTCGACGGACAAGGGCAGGTCCACGAAGCGCTGGTTCGGGTCGGAGGAGTGGGTCACCGCCGCCGGGCGGATCAGTTCCGCCTTGGCGACGGGCCGGTCCACCGTGATGCGCTGCGTGTCGCCGTAGACCCACTCCTTGTCGATCACCGACGTGATCTTCGGTCGCGGGCCCTTCAACAGGTACGGCGGGGTGTAGATCGACACGTCGTGGTTCCAGGTGCCGTTGCCCGGGTTGTCGCCCGTGGTCATGACCCGACCGTCGGGGAGGAGGAACGCGGAGGAGTGGTAGCCGCGCTCCTCCGGGTCCGTCGCCACCGGGTCGAACGTGTTGGTCGCCGGGTCGTAGATCGATGTCTCGAACACCGGGTCGGCACGGTTGTGCAGCGCGCCACCCGTCTCCAGCACCTTGCCGTCGGGCAACAGCACCGCCGAGACGTACATCTTGCCCTGGTCGCCCGTCTGGGCGACCTTCCCGTTGCCGAGGTCCACCGTGCCCTGCGGGATCGGCGGGCCCGCGACGTACGCCGGGTTCGCGGCCTTCAGGTCGATGACGTCCGTCAGGCGGTTCGCCTCCGGGTTGGACTCGATGTTGCCGCCGCCGAGCGTCAGGACCTTCTGGTCCTGGGCGGGAGGCAGCAGCACGCTCGCGGACTGGTCGCGTTCGTCCTTCCGCTGCAGGCCCGGGACCTGCGTGACCGTGTTGGCGCCGTAGTCGTAGATCGCCGAGCCCGTGCCCGGGATGTTGTTGCCGAAGACATGGCTGCCCGAGTAGAAGAGGCGGCCGTCCTGCATGAGGATCATCGACGGGTACAGGCCCCAGTACGACCAGGTCTGGTTGACCTTCCAGAGTTCGAGCCACTTCTGCTCGGCGTCCGACCACAGCTCGGCGGTCACCGAACCGGTCGAATCCTCCTTCAGGCCGCCGAACGAGATGACGTCACCGTTGCCGAGGATCGTCGCCGACGGGTACCAGTGGCCGTCGTTCATGTCGTTGGTCTTGCTGTACGTCTCCGTCACCGGGTCGAAGATGTACGAGTCCTTGTAGCCCTGGTAGCCGATCGTGCCGTCGGCCGACGGATAGCCCTTGTTGCCGCTCATGACCAGGACCCGGCCGTCGTCGAGCTGGACGTGACCCGCGCAGAACATGTCGTCGGGCGTCGGGATCTGCTTGTACGTGCCGTTCTTCGGGTCGTACACCGCCGAGGTGAAGGTGCCCGCCTCGAACATCTCCTCGCTGTTGCCGGAGCCGGCGATCAGCAGCACCTTGCCGTTGTTGAGGACGACCGAGTGCATGGAGCGGACGGGGTTCTGCGTGGGCAGCACGTCCCAGCGGCCGTTCAGGCACTCGTCCGGCGTGCCCGTGCACTCCGGCTCGGGGACGGGGTCGGCGACCACGTCCATCGTGTAGTCGTCCGTGGTGACAGAGCCCGTGCCGTAGACGGAGACACCCCAGGCGATGCGGTCCGTGGCGGTCGGCACGGCGGGAGTACGGACCGTGGCCTCGGTCCAACTGCCCGCCATCTCCAGCGTCTTGAGGTCGGTCCAGTACTGCCATCCGGCCGTGGTGTCGTGCCGGAAGAGCGTGATGGACGTGTCCGGCGTCGTCGACTTGTACCAGAGAGCCAGGTCGTACTGCTTGCCCACCGTGACCGAGGGCGCGCAGGCCGCCGACTCGGTGATCAGAGCCTTGCGGTCGCCGTCGACCCGGCGGGTCAGCTCGACCTTCATGGCCTTGGCGCCCGAGTGGGCGTCCGAGGTCGTGGTGAACGTGAAGTCGTTGTCGCCCCAGCCCGACTTCTTCCAGCAGTACGGCATGTCGTCCGTACCGGCCGTCTCGAAGCCGGGGTTCTGGATGAGGTTGGCGGCGGACGCGGGCTGGGGTGAGATCAGCAGGAGGCCGGAGGCGAGGGCTCCGACCGCCAGCAGGGCGGTTCTGCGTCTGGGTCTCGGTCTGGATCTCATCCAGCCGGTCAACCGGTTCTTCAGGTGGTTCTTCACGCGGCTCTCCTTGCCGACTGCTCGGGCTCCGCAGGCTGCCCGGAGCGATCGGTCTCATCGGACCGACCGGACCGCTCAGCATGCCTCTCGGCCCGCTTCCGCCCGCCGCGCTCCCCGCGGCGGGACTTCTTGCGGGGCAGATAGACGAGCGCCTCGGTCCCCACGAAACGCAGGACGAACGTCGTCACCAGGGCGAGCGCGGTCGCGGGCAGCGCGCCCATCCCGAACTCGCCCACGAACAGGGCGATCAGCGGGATACGCAGCACCAGGTCGGCGTTGGCGAGCAACGCGAACCGGCCGATGCGGTCCCACCCCTTGCGGTACTGGCGCCGCTCGCGGAAGCAGAGGTGCTCGATGAGGAGGAAGTTCCAGAGCACCCCGAGCTGGTTGGCGAGGATCTCGGCGGGGACGTAGTGCATCCCGGCCGAGGTGAGGGCGTACAGGCCCGCGAGGTTCGGCAGGAAGCCGGTGACGCCGATCAGCCCGAAGACCATCATGCGGGCCAGCGGCGACGCGGTGCGCAGTCCGACGAGGTGGCGCAGGAACCTCAGGCCCTCCTGCGCGGTCGACTTGGACTCGCCGGCGTACCGGTCCTGGAAGACGAAGGGCACCTCCGTGACCTGCCGGGGGCGGCTGCGCACGGCCAGTTCGAGGAGGATCTTGTAGCCGAGCGGCTGGAGGATGTCGGCGGTGACGGCGCTGCGGCGGATCGCGAAGAAGCCGCTCATCGGGTCGCTGATGCCGTGCAGCCGGCGCGGGAAGAGGGACTTGGTGAGCCAGGTCGCCCCGCGTGAGACGGCCACCCGGTAGCTGCCCGCGAGTCCGGCGCGGCTGCCGCCCTTGATGTAGCGGGAGGCGACCACCAGACCCGCCGACGACCGCTCCCCGGTCGCCACCAGCTCCGGTACGAGGGACGGCGGGTGCTGCAGGTCGCCGTCCATGACGACGATCCAGTCGGAGGTGGCCGCCTTGATCCCCTCGACCACCGCGCCGCCGAGACCGCCGACGGGTTCGTCGCGGTGCAGCACGGTCACCGGGAACGGGCAGTCCTGCGCGGCCTTGTCGATCACCTCGGGGGTGTCGTCGGTGGAGTCGTCCACGAAGACGACCTCGCAGGGCAGCCGCCCGGGGACCGTCTCGGTGATCTGGTGCAGCAACTCCCGTACGTTGGCGGACTCGTTGAAGGTCGGTACGACGATGGTGACGGCCCCGGGCTCGGGAACTTCGGCACCCCGCACGGCGGGATCGCCGAGTTCCCCGGGTGCGGTGGACTCGTAGCTTCCGCTGTTCATCGGTCGCCTCCAGCGGCCTCGGTCTCGCGGATGCGGTCGCCGTCGCCGGTGGCCTCGGTGCCATCCGTACGGTCGCCGCCGGTGTCGATCCTGCGGATCTCGATCCGGTCCTCGCCGGTGCCGAAGGTGGCCACCGGGGTCGAGTTCTCCATCGCGCCCTTGACGTTGGGCAGGTCGACCGCGTCGCGCCGTACGGTCGGGGAGGCGACCACGTAGTCCAGGTCGCGCCAGCCGCGTGGCATCGTCTTCGTCACCGCCGGGTCGAGGTCGGCCTTGTAGAACCAGATGACGCCGAGGCCGGGCTCGTAGCCCTCGTGGACGAGGTCGAGCCAGAGCGCGTCGTCGACGAGGACGCGGGTGCCCGCCGGGTCCTCGATCTCACTGCCGAGCCACTTGGCGGCCTGCTGGTAGGGGGCGTTGGCGTTGAAGGTCATCGCGGTGTGGTTGCCGTCGTACCAGCGCGGGACGACGTACGCCGCCGCGGCGGCGGCCAGGGCGAGGGCCACACCGTGCCGTGCCCAGGTCAGGGCCCGCTTCTCGGTCGTGCTCCGCCACCGGCGCAGGACGCCGTGGGTGACGCTCGCCGTGCCGCCCGCGAGGACGAGCGCGAGGAAGGGCAGCGCCTGGAGGACGTACATGGCGGGGAGGTAGCCGGGGCGCAGTGCCATTCCGGCGAGGATCGCGACGGCGAGCGCGGGACCGGCGAGGGCCCGCGCGGTCACCGACCAGCGCCAGGTGACCAGCAGGAGCAGGGCGCCCGCGAGTCCGCCGAGCGGCAGCACGCGGTCGTAGTACAGCCACGACTGCAGGACGCCGTACGAGCCCGTGCCCTCGGTGAGGATGAAGCCGGAGCCGGGGCGGCTCATCTGGTAGACGATGCCGTCCCAGAGGGACACATGGCCGGCGCCGGGCAGCAACTCGCCCTTGAGCAGGGCGAACAGCGGGTACGAGATGCCGATCAGGGTGCAGGCGGTGACGGCGCCGGTGATGGCGAACTTCCGGGTGTCCCGGTGGCTGTGCCGCCACATGGTGAGCAGTACGGCCGGCAGGACGAGGAGCATCGTCTCCTTGGTGAGCACGGCCGCGGCCGCGGCGATGCCCGCACCGAAGTGGTGCCAGAGGTGACGGCTGGGCGAGGCGGCGAGGCAGAAGGCCAGCAGCGTCCACATGACCGCGATGTTGTCGAGGAAGATCTCCCGCTGGAGCACCACCGACAGCGGAGAGAGCCCGAAGAGGGCCATGCCGAGGCCGGCGGCCCAGCGGGGCAGCGAGAGGCGGCGGCCGAGGACGTAGACGAGGACGGCGCTGACCGCGCTGATCAGCAGCATGACCAGGCGCATCGAGCCGACGGTCATCGACTCGGGGGCGAGCTGGGCGGGAATCCAGGTCAGGACGGCGAGCTGGATCCAGCCGAGGGGCGGGTGGTCGTACCAGTAGGTGTAGTGGGCGAGGCCCCTGCCCTCCTGGACGGCCCAGGCCTGGGCGAGGTAGGTGCCCTCGTCGTCGCTGAGGGTCGGGTAGTCGGCGATGTTCCAGCCCTGCACGATCATGATCGCGACGAGGAGGAGACCGCAGAGGACCAGGTCGGGGGGCGAGTTCCGCAGGCGCTTCGGTGGTGTCCCGGGCGCGGGCGAAACGGGAGAGGAATCGTTTGTTCGACCTGTCGAACCGACTGTGGGCGCAGGTGTCCGCTGCGCGGGGACCTTGACTTTCGTCTTGGCCGCCGCGGGAAGTGTGGAGGTCACGCAGGAACGTCCTCTCGGTTCACGTTCGCGAGATGTGCGCCGACGTGACTGGTCAACTCCCAGTCGTTGCGGCCTCGTTGCTCGCGCCACACCGCGCGTACGGCAGCGAAGGCGAGGAGCACCTGGTAGAAGGGGCCGCCCACGATGAGCTTGACGTAGTGGACGAACCGGACGCGCAGCCCGTACTGCTTGCCGAAGTCGTGCAGCCCGACGACCTCGAACACGAAGGTGACCAGGGCGGTCACGGCCGGCAGGAAGGTGATGAAGGCGACGCCCACGGGGACGTCGAGGAAGAGCGCGATGCCCACGTTGAGGGGGATGATCACCCCGGATACGGCCTGGAGATAGGGCGTCATCAGTGTGTAGCGGGCGAGCAACCGCTGCCGGAAGGAAGGCAGTTGGCGCCAGTCGCGCTTCCGGTAGACCTGGAGGAAGCCCTGGTTCCAGCGGGTTCGCTGCTTCATCAGGGACATCAGGCTGCCGGGGGTCTCCTCGCGGGTCACCATGTCGGAGTCGTAGGCGACGACGACCTTCTTGCCCACGCTGGAGAGCCGGACGCCCAGGTCGCAGTCCTCGGCGAGGCAGTTGGGGTCCCAGCCGTCGGCCGCGCGCAGCACGTCGGTGCGGACGAAGACGGTGTTGCCGCCGAGCGGGATGAACCCTTTCTGCGCGTGCAGATGGAGGCGGGACCGGAACCAGAAGAAGTACTCCAGGCAGTTGCGCAGGCTGTACCAGCTGGAGTTGTAGTTGATGAGCTGCACCCCGCCCTGCACGACGTCCGCGCCGGTGGTGCGGAAGGCGTGGTCGACGTGGGACAACAGCTCCGGATGGACCTGGTCCTCGGCGTCGAAGACCCCGACGACATCACCGCGGCAGTGCGGCAATGCCGTGTTCATGGCCTTCGGCTTGTTCTTCTTCTCGTGGTGGTCGACCACCACGCGGACGCGCGGGTCGCGCCCCTCCGCGGCCCGGGCCACCGCGGTGGTCTCCGGGTCGTCGTGCCCGACGATCACGATGATCTCGAAGTCGTCGTGGCTGGATTCGAGCAGTCGTTGGATGGTGTGGTCCAGTACGGCCTGTTCATGGCGCGCCGGCAGCAGCAGTGAGAACGACACATGTTCGTCGCCGTCCGGTCTACTGAAACGGGTGGAGGCGAGCACTTCGGGCGTTCGCCACGCGTGCATCTGCCACCACAAGGTGAAGGCCGCCATCCAGAACAGGACCAGCGAGACGACGGCAATGAAGACGGACGTCAGCAAGATAGATCCCCCCGGATCCCAATACCCCCTGTCGCGACAGGAGTTACTCCCGTCGCGTCACTGTGGAGAGACTAGGGGGAAACTGTGAACCCCGGGGACCCTTCCGATAAAAAGCGTGTTTCCGTTCGGTAGAACACCTAATCGGACGTGTCCGCACACCTCGCGGTTTCCGGTCAGTTGTGCACCCTTGCTCCGCGCCCCTGACCGGCGACTTTCAGCCAGTCGGAGCCGTTCCGAGGGTCGAACGCAACCGGTCGACATCGGTCGTCGGAGCATCACATGTGAAGTTACGGCATACATAAGCGGTCGGTTCACCGCCGACCAGAGGACGGTCCGCCAGCAACGGCAGCTCGTCACTGTCCGTGGTCCCCACGGCCACCACCGCGCCCGGCGCGGTCCCCAGCAACGCCGCCCGGTGCAGCTCCTTGGTCCCCGGATGCCCCTCCGGTCCGACGACCGCCACCTCACGCGGCCCGTCGAGCAGGGCCTCCGCCGTGGCCAGCCCCCACCCGATGAACCGCGGCGCCCTCGGCCCCAGGGCCTTCACCACGCCCAACGCCCGTTCGGCGGCGGTCCGATGAGGCTCGGAACCGGTGTGCGCGGCATAGCTCAGCAGCGCACCCGCCGCCGCGCTCCACCCGGACGGCGTGGCGTTGTCGGTCGGATCCTGCGGCCGCCGGATCAGCTTCTCCGCGTCGGCGGCGGTGTCGAAGAGCGCCCCGGACTCCTCGTCGACGAACCGGACGAGCACATGGTCGAGCAGGAACCCGGCGAACTCCAGCCACACCCCCTCCCCCGTGACCGACGCCAGCGCCAGGAACCCCTCGGCGACGTCCGCGTAGTCCTCCAGCACCCCCGCGTTCGCCCCGACCTGCCCGTCCTTGCTGGTCCGCGCGAGCCGCGCGCGCTCGTCCAGATGCAGGCGTACGAGGAGGTCGGCGGCGGCGATGGCGGCGTCCACCAGGTCGGGGCGGTCGAAGTAGGCGCCGGTCTCGGCGAGCGCGGCGACGGCGAGGCCGTTCCAGGCGGCCACCACCTTGTCGTCGCGGCCGGGGGCGGGCCGGCCCGCACGCGCCGCATTCAGCCGATCCCTGACCGACTCGATCCTTTCGGCATCGAACACGCCCTCGTGCTGCGGTAGTTGCAGGACGGACGCTCCCTCCTCGAACGTGCCCTCCTCCGTGACCCCGAAGTAGTGCGCGGCGAGCGCCGCGTCCTCCTCGCCGAGCACCTCGGTCAGCTGCTCGGGCGTCCAGACGTAGTACGCCCCCTCGACATGCTTGCCGGAACCGGTGCCGTCGTCGCTGTCGGCGTCCAGCGCCGAGGCGAATCCGCCCTCGTTCGTGCGCAGTTCGCGGACCATGAAGTCGGCCGTCTCCAGGGCGACGCGCCGGGCGAGCTCGGAACCGGTGGCCCGCCAAAGGTGGGCGTACACGCGGCACAGCAGGGCGTTGTCGTACAGCATCTTCTCGAAGTGCGGCACGACCCACTCACGGTCGACGGAGTACCGGGCGAAGCCGCCGCCGAGCTGGTCGTAGATACCGCCGCGGGCCATGCGCTCGCAGGTGTCCCGCGCCATCTGCAGCGCGCCCTCGGAGCCGGTGCGCGCGGCGTGCCGCAGCAGGAACTCGATCACCATCGAGGGCGGGAACTTGGGCGCCCTGCCGAAGCCGCCCCGCGCCGCGTCGTACTCCCGGGTGAGCCCCAGCAACGCCTGCGCCAACTCGTCCTCCCCGGGCGCGTCGACCGCCGCGAACTTCAGCTCCCGCCCCGCCAGGTCCCGCACGATCTTCCCGGCGACCTCGGTGACCTCGTCCCGCCGGTCGGCCCAGGCGGCTCGCACGCCTTCCAGGACCTGCCGGAAGGAGGGCATGCCGTGGCGGGGGGCGGGCGGGAAGTAGGTGCCGAAGTAGAAGGGCTCCTCCTCCGGCGTCAGGAACACGGTCATGGGCCAGCCGCCCTGCCCGGTCGCCGCCTGTACGGCCTCCATGTACACCGCGTCGACGTCCGGCCGCTCCTCCCGGTCGACCTTGACGTTCACGAAGTGCGCGTTCAGGTACTCGGCGGTCTCCCGGTCCTCGAAGGACTCGTGCGCCATCACATGGCACCAGTGGCAGCTCGAGTACCCGACGCTGAGCAGCACCGGCACCCCCCGCCTGCGCGCCTCCTCGAACGCCTCGGCCGACCACGGCCACCAGTCGACCGGGTTGTCGGCGTGCTGGAGGAGGTAGGGAGAGGTCTCGTGGGCCAGTCGATTCGCCATGGGCACCATCATTCCCCAGTACCCATGAATCGCGGCTCAGCACGGGCCGCGCCCCGTAAGGGGCGCGGGCTGTGTCGATGTGCGGTTCCGCCGCGTGGGCGCGAGCGACCACGCCCCACCCACGCCCGGCCGACAACCCGACCTCCTACGGCGAATCCCCGTCCCCTGGCCCCCGCCCACGATCACGCCCTCTCGCCTACACGCACCGATCCCCGCACACTGGCCGGAGGCAACCGTCTCGGCGAAGGGGGAAGCGTGATGCGGGACAGCCACCGGGGGGAGGCCGAACGGCTGTTGGTCCGGGCGGTCGAGGAGGAGGTCCGCAGATCGGGCGGCCGTACCGACGGAGTGGTCCTGCTCGGCCGCGCCCGCGCCTCCCTGGACTCGATGGCGCAGAACGCGGCCGAGGAGTACGAGACGTACACCCGCGCCCTGGACGAGTCCGAGGCCGGCCGCCCCACCTTCCGCCAGCGCTACGCGAAGGAGGGTTCCGGCACTCCCCTGCTGGTCGCGGCCGTCGCCGCCGGCGCGGCGGTCGTCGCCGACCTCTCCTTCGGCGTCGCCCCCGGCACCGCCGTGAGCACCGGCGTGATCGTCGGCATCGCGAGCGCCGTGGCCACGGTCCTGAAGGTCACCGCCTCTCACCTCCCCGCCGCCCACCACCACGCGGGCACTCTGAGCCAGCCCGGCGGCCCCGAGCAGCTGCGGCTGCAGTGGCTGACGGCGCTGGAGGTGCGCGGGATACGCCCGTTCCTGGACCAGCAGCGCGTCCTCGCCGCGTCGACGGCGACGGCGAAGAAGACGGCGCCCCGGCTGCGCGGCGCCGACAAGAGCGCGGCGGCCCGGCGGCGCAACGTGCTGGAGCAGTCGTTCGCCCAACTCCCCGAGGCCGACGACCGGTTCGCGGGCCGCCGGGCGGAGATGGGGAAGATCCGCCAGTGGGTGCAGGCGGCCCGAGCGGAGACCGAGACCCGGCCGACCGTCGTCGTGCTGCACGGCGCGTCCGGCTCCGGCCGCACCGCCCTCGCCGTCCGCGCCGCCCATGAGCTGCGGGACTACTTCCGGGGCGCCTGTGTGGTCGATCTGCGTGCCGACAGCCCCCAGGAGCCGCCGCTGTCGACCCGGGACGCGCTGATGCATCTGCTGAATCGTCTCGGCGCCCCCCGCGACCAGCTGCTCTTCCGTGAGCGGACCTCCCAGGACCAGCAGGTCAAACGGCTCAGCGAGCTGTACCACCAGCATCTGACCACCGTGCCGGTGACCATCGTCCTGGACGACGCCTCCGACCCCGAGCAGGTCCGCGCCCTCGTCCCCGAGCGTTCCGACAGTCTCGTGCTGGTCACCGCCCGCTCCCCGCTCGCCCTGCCCGCCGACCTGCCCGCCTGGGTCCACCAGCTCCCCGTCGAGGCGCTCGACGCCGACGGCACGCACGAACTGCTGAGCACGGCGGCCCAGGACGGCGCGGCGCTGTCGGCGGGAGCGAGCGCCGGAGCCGTCGCGGGAGCGAACGCGAGCGCGGGCACCGGCGCGGGGCCGTCCTCGGGGGTGCGCTCCGGCTCGTACGACACGGAGTCCGTCGCCCGGATCCGGCACCTGTGCGGCGGTCTGCCGCTCGCCCTGCGCATCGCCGGCTCGTCCCTCGGCCCGCGCACACCCGGCCAACTGGCCACGGACCTGGGCGCGTACGGCCCGGTCGAGCCGATCGAGCGGGCCCTCTGGCTCCGCTACACCGACCAGTCGGAGCTGTCCCGCAAGCTGCTGCGCCGCCTGGCGCTGGCGGGACGGGCGTCGCTGGGCGCGGCGGCGGCCGCCTCGCTCCTCGCCACCGACGAGACGGAGGCGACCCGTCACCTCACGGCGCTCGCCCGCGCGGGCCTGATCGACCACGTGCACGGCAACCGCTACCGCCTGCACGACCTGGTCCGTGCCTTCGCCCACGCCCGCCTCCTCGACGAGGAGGAGCCGAGCGAGCGCACGGCCGCGCAGGAACGCCTCATCGTCACCTACGCGGATCTGGCCGACTCCGTCCTGCGCCTGGTCGACGGCAACATGTCGACCCGCTCGGACCGCTTCGGCCAGCACGGCTTCGTGTCGCTGGAGGAGGCGCTGCGCTGGCTGGACGACGAGACCAGCTTCATCACCTCCACGCTCCGGCACGCGGAGGGCGTGAACGAGGCGGCCGTGCTCAGTCTGCTGGGCGCCCTGTGCGACTACTGCCTGCTGCGCGGCGACCTCTACCGTCTCGGCGAGCTCAACGAGCTGGCCCAGTCCGTGGGGCAGGGGCTGCTGACCCGGTCCGTGCAGTGGCGTACGGGTATCGCGGCCCGTCAGCTGGGCGAGCTGGACAAGTCACGGACGACGCTGGCGTCGGTGGTCAACCTGTACATGGAGACCAACCACGACGCGGGCGCCGCCCGTGCCCTGTGCTCCCTGGGCATCACCCTGCACCACCAGGGCAATCTGACGGAGGCGGCGGAGAAGCTGCTGGAGGCCCTGCAGATGCAGTCGGCCCCCGAGCTGGCGGCGGACCGCGCGTGGACGATGCACGCCCTCGCGGCGGTGGAACGCGACCGCTCCCATCTGGCGGACTCGCTGGACCTGTTGACGCGGGCGCTGGTCCTGCACCGTCAGCAGGAGTCCCTGCACGGCGAGGGCTGGGCCTACTACCAGCTGGGCCAACTGCTGTTGCGTATGGGCGAGATACCGCGCGCGGAGACCGAACTGCGCACGGCGCTCGACCTGTTCGGCCGTACCCGAGACCCCCGGGGCGAGGCCTGGTCGATGACGCAGCTGGCCCGCGCCCGTCTCGTGGCCGGGGACCCCTCGGCGGCCGTCGACGGTCTGCGCCAGGCCGTCTCGCGCCACCGCGACAACGAGGACGCGCGCGGCGAGGCCTGGTCCGGCTACTACCTGGGGCAGGCCCTGGAGGAGACCGGCAACCTGGACCAGGCGGTCCGCGAGCTGGAGCGCTCCCGGACGATGTTCTCCCGGATGCGGGACGTGTACGGCCTGGCCTGTGCCCGTCACCACTCCGCCCGGGTCACCCGCGACCAGCGGGCCGTGCAGACCGGCTCGCTGCGCAACTCCGGCTTCGCCCGTCAGCTCCTGGTCGACGCGCGCGCCGACTTCCAGCGCATCGGCGTCGCCCACGGCGAGGCCTGGACCTGCCTGGAACTGGCGGTCGTGGACGCGGGCAACACCCGCACCCCGCAGGCACTGGCCCTCTGCGAGGAGGCCACCCGTCTCTTCGCCTCCTACGGCGACCGCCGGGGCGAGGACTGGGCCCGCTTCCTCAAGTGCACCCTGCTGCCCTACGCGGCTCCCGGCGGCGTGGAGATCGGCACGGCCGTCGCCCAGGAGGACCTGGCCCATCTCTCGCGCACGGACCATCCCCTGCGCGACGAGAAACTCACCGAGTACATCGAGGCCTACCAGCTCCTCCTGGAGCGGGGCGTCAATCTGGAGAGCGGCTGGCGGGCCTGGACCCTCGGCATGGTGCCGAACCGCCATGCGCGCGAGGTGATGGGGGTGCCGGTGTCGGGCGTGGGGCACGGGTGAGGGAGTGCTGGAAGGCTCTGTGGCCCCGCGACGACAGGGCGTGACCGTGTGGCACCTCGCGGTGTCACACGGCCCGCCCGGCGAGCCGTCACGTCGGCGGTCGGTCCTTCGCGGTCAGCCCTTCGCCGGAGTCGTCCTCCCGGCCGCGCCCGTCGCCGTCTCCTCGACGGAGGCGTCCGGGTCCGACGACTCCTTGAAGTCGACCTTGCCCATGTGCTTGTTCATGGACTTCATCAGGCCCCAGACGGCCAGGGCCATCACCGCGAAGACGATGAAACCGAGGACGCCGGGGGTGACCTTGTCCTCGTCCAGCTCCTTGGCGAGGGGGACGAGGTGTGTGACTGCCAGGCTTACGCTCATGCCTGGCATTGTCCCCCAGGGCTAGCGGATGCCCGCAAAGAGGTCGTCCTCCGGGAGCGAGGTGTCCACGAGGGACTTCGCGAGCTCGTACTCCTCGGTCGGCCAGACCTCCTTCTGGATCTCCATCGGGACCCGGAACCAGCCGCCGTCGGGGTCGATCTGCGTGGCGTGGGCGATGAGGGCCTTGTCACGGATCTCGAAGAACTCGGCGCAGGGCACGTGCGTGGTGAGGGTGCGGTCCTTGTGGTCGGACTCGTCCCAGCGCTTGAGCCAGTCGCCGTACGGGGACTCCAGGCCGCGCTCCAGCAGGGCGTTGTGAAGCGCCTCGGTGCGCGGGCGGTTGAAGCCCTGGTTGTAGTAGAGCTTCTGCGGCTGGTACGCCGGGCCGTACTCGGCCTCCGGGTACCGCTCGGTGTCCGCCGCGCCCTCGAACGCCACCATCGAGATCTTGTGGGTCATGATGTGGTCGGGGTGCGGGTACCCGCCGTTCTCGTCGTAGGTGGTGATCACCTGGGGCCGGAACGCGCGGATCCTGCGGACCAGCTCGCCGGCCGCCTTGTCGACGTCCTCCAGGGCGAAGCAGCCGTCGGGAAGAGGCGGGAGGGGGTCGCCCTCCGGGAGGCCGGAGTCGACGAAGCCGAGCCACTCCTGGCCGACGCCGAGGATCTCGCGGGCCTCGTCCATCTCCTTCTTGCGTACCTCGTGAATGTGCTCCTCGATGTACTTGTCGCCCTGCAGTTTCGGATTGAGGATGGAGCCGCGCTCCCCGCCCGTGCAGGTCACGACCAGCACGTCCACCCCCTCGGACACATACTTCGCCATGGTGGCCGCACCCTTGCTCGACTCGTCGTCGGGGTGTGCGTGCACGGCCATCAGTCGCAGCTGGTCAGTCAAGACTCATTCCCTCGTAAGTCGGCGCCCGGCCTGAACGATCGGTGACTCGGCCCGGCGCGATCCGGTGAGTCCATACTGCCGCCCCGCGCGGACACCCGTGTGGGGCGGCCGTCAGGCGCTGGGCGGGGGGCTTCTATAGTGACGGCATCGGGGGGTGGGATATTCCCGGTCCGGATCAGAGAGGGCGACCATGACGACGGCGGGCACACGGCTTCCCGAGGGTCGCTACGGCCGCTCCGCGGACGAGCGCGCGGACCGCAAGCTCGTGATCGTCGGCAGTGTCCTGGCCGCTGCCCTCCTCGTCCTCGTCGGCTGGTTCGCCTACCACTACGTCGCCGGCAACAGGATCAGCGTCGAGATCTACACCTTCGATACCTCGGCGACCTCGGTGAAGGTGCACCTCAGGGGCGACAAGGACGCCGGTGTCGAGGGCTACTGCACCGTGCGCTCCCAGTCCGCGGACGGCGCCGAGGTGGGCCGGGCGGACTTCCGCTTCGACGCCGCCACCACGGACATCGACGAGGTCGTCACCCTGAGGACGACGGCGCGCGGCACCACCGCCGAGCTGCTCGGCTGTCACGCCGGCTGATACCGGCCCGCCGCGCCCCCGGGCCGGGCCCGCGGCCGAGCCATCGGCTCCCCGTACCTCGGCCCTGACCTGCGTCGACGTAACGCTTGTGGTTTATGTCCTCCCCCTTCCGCCACTGAATTGTTAGGCTCGTGGTTTCGCCCACTCGTGAAGGAACATTCTTCTGGGTAGGGCGATGCTTTGTATTCCCAGTACCTACGAGGAGCACCTGTGACCCAGACCAGCGAGAACGTCACCTGGCTGACCCAGGAGGCGTACAACCAGCTCAGGGCCGAGCTGGAGTACCTGTCTGGTCCTGCGCGCACGGAGATCGCCGCCAAGATCGCGGCCGCGCGCGAGGAGGGCGACCTGCGCGAGAACGGCGGGTACCACGCGGCCAAGGAGGAGCAGGGCAAGCAGGAGCTCCGTGTGCGCCAGCTGACCCAGCTCCTGGAGAACGCGAAGGTCGGCGAGGCGCCGGCGTCGGCGGACGGCGCGGTGGCTCCCGGCATGGTCGTGACGATCGCCTTCGACGGCGACGAGGACGACACCGTGACCTTCCTGCTCGCCTCCCGGGAGTACGCCAGCTCCGACATCGAGACCTACTCGCCGCAGTCCCCGCTCGGCTCGGGCGTGATCGGCAAGAAGGTCGGCGAGGACGCCCAGTACGAGCTGCCGAACGGCAAGCTCGCCTCGGTGAAGATCCTCAAGGCCGTGCCCTACCAGAGCTGACCGCACGTCCCTCGCTCGGTCCGGGCCCCGGCACCCTTCGGTGCCGGGGCCCGGTCGTGCGGCATCAGTCGAGGACGGTGTAACCCGCCTGCCGCAGGGCGAGGTTGACCTCCGCGCAGTGCTTCGGGCCCCTGGTCTCCAGGTGCAGTTCGACCTCCACCTCGGTGAGCCCGAGCCGGGGGTCGGTGCGTACGTGGCTCACGTCCAGGACGTTGGCGTCGACCGCCGACAGCACCCCGAGGAGCGTCGCGAGGGCGCCGGGGCGGTCGGTGAGCCGGAGGCGTACCTGGAGGTAGCGGCCGCCGGCGGCCATGCCGTGGCGCAGGATGCGCTGCATCAGCAGCGGGTCGACGTTGCCGCCGGAGAGCACCGCGACGACCGGGCCCTCGAAGGACTCCGGGTCGCGCAGCAGGGCCGCGACGGGGCTGGCGCCGGCCGGTTCGACGACCAGCTTGGCCCGCTCCAGACAGAGCAGCAGGGCGCTGGAGAGGTCGTACTCCGAGACCGTGCGGATCTCGTCCACCAGGTCGGCGATGATCCCGAACGGCACGTCGCCGGGCCGTCCGACCTTGATGCCGTCGGCCATCGTCGCCGGGTTCTGCACCGCCACGGGCCGCCCGGCGGCCAGCGACGGCGGATACGCGGCGGCGCCCTCCGCCTGGACGCCGATGACCCGCACGTCCGGCCGCAGCGCCTTCACCGCGACCGCGATGCCCGCCGCGAGCCCTCCGCCGCCGACCCCGACGACGATCGTCCGCACCTCCGGGCACTGCTCCAGGATCTCCAGGCCGACCGTGCCCTGGCCGGCGATGACGTCATGGTGGTCGAACGGGTGGATGAACACCGCGCCGGTCTCGGCCGCGTACTCCTGGGCCGCGGCCAGCGTCTCGTCGACCACCGTGCCGTGCAGCCGCACCTCGGCGCCGTACTCCTCGGTCGCGCTGATCTTGGGCAGCGGGGCGCCCTTCGGCATGAAGACCGTGGAGCGCACCCCGAGCAGGGAGGACGCGAGGGCGACCCCCTGGGCGTGGTTGCCGGCGCTCGCGGCGACGACACCGGCGGCGCGCTCCTCGGGCAGCAGACCCGCGATGCGGACGTACGCGCCGCGCAGTTTGAACGAGCCCGTCCGCTGGAGGTTCTCGCACTTGAGGTGCACCGGCGCGCCGACGAGCTGCGACAGATGCCTGCTGCCCTCCATCGCGGTGACACGTGCGACGCCGGTAAGCATCTTCTGTGCGCCGCGCACGTCGTCGAGCGTCACCACCGGAAAGGAGTCAGCCGTGCTGTAGCTCATGACCACCAGTCTCGCAGTTCACAGCGGTGGAACGCGGGTGTGACCAAGGCGCGGGACGGGTTTCAGCGGCGCCGGTACACCCCGCGCCCGGTCCGCGTACTCTGTCCCCCAACCCAGCGCCCCACGCATGAATTGAGCCTTTGGCCATGCCCACAACACCTGAAATGTCGATGGACATGACGACCGTCGGTGACACCGGTCTTCTCGACACGCTGCAGCACGAGGTCGCGGTGTTCGCGCGCCGTGCCGAACAGACCCGGCTCGGCGGCGTCGGGCAGGTGCGCAACTCCATGGACCGTGCCGCGTACCTGCTGCTCAACCGCCTCGACAACGAAGGCCCGATGGGTGTCAAGGCGCTCGCGGCGAGCATGGGGATCGACTCCTCGACGGTCACCCGTCAGGTGGCGCCGCTCGTGGACACCGGACTCGTCAAGCGCACCTCACACCCGGAGGACGGCCGGGCGGTGGTGCTCCAGCTGTCGCCCCGCGGGCTCGCCCGCCTTGAGGAGGTACGTTCCTCCAGGCGTCAGCTGATGGCCGAACTCACCCAGGACTGGGCCCCCGAGGAGCGCGAGGCGTTCTGCTCCCTCCTCACCCGTTTCAACACGGCGCTCTCCACCCGCATGGCGGCGGCGCCGGAGGCACCGTCGCCCTCCTGACCCTTGACCGCGCCCCCGCTCCTGGCCTCATATGAGACCGGGGCCTCGTCGTGGACGGCGGACACCACCGTGCGCGGCGGACCGAACCGTGGGCGGCCGGGCCCCGTTCCCCTCAGGGTCGGCCTCAGGCGGGAGGCGCGGTGCGAGATCGGCATGTGGCCCAAGGCGCCCGCCGGGCCCAGGAGTTCGAGGCGTTCGTCGCGGGTGCGGCGGGGCGGCTGCTGCGGACCGCCACCCTGCTCACGGCGGAGACGCAGGACGACAACCCGCGCGCGCGGCGGCTGCTGACGCACGCCCTCGCCCATACGTACGCCACCTGGGACCGGCTGCGCGGTGAGGACCCCTACGACCGGACCCGTCAGCAGCTGGCCCTCCGATTCGCGCGCGCGGCCTGGCACCACCACGCCCTCTTCCGCCACACGCGCGGGGGCGTCCTGCGCGTCCTCGGTCCCCAGGAGCGGCTGATCCTGGTGCTCCGGCTCTACGAGGGGGTCGCCGAGGAACAGACGGCGGCGCTGCTCGGGCTGCCCGTCGAGCGGGTGCGGACGATCTGTCTGCGCGCGATGGCGACCGTGTTGCATCCCCCGCGCGAGGTCGCCGCCCAGAAGGTGGTGGAGGTGGCGCCGTCATGAGTCTGCGGGAGCGCGAGACGGCCGTACGGCTGATCCTGGAGCGCGGGCCGGTCCAGGTGCCGCCCGACCTGTGCACGGCGGCGATGCGACGCGGCGGGCGCATGCTGCGGCGCCGGACGCTGGCCCGCCGTCTGCTGTGGCTGGTGCTGACGGCGGCCGTGGTCGCGTTCCTCGTGTGGGCGCTGACGACCCGCCCCTGGGTGGAGCCGCCGTCGACGACGACCCCACCGGTGGTCGACTGGTGAGCCACCGGTGGGCGACCGATGGGGCGCGACCGGGAACGATCCCGGTCGCGTTCGGGGTGCCTAGCCCAGGGCCTGCTGGAGGTCCTCCAGGAGGTCGTCGACGTTCTCGATGCCCACGGAGAGGCGGACGAGGTCGGCGGGCACCTCCAGGGCCGAGCCGGCGGCCGAGGCGTGCGTCATGCGTCCCGGGTGCTCGATCAGGGACTCGACGCCGCCCAGGGACTCCCCGAGGGTGAACACCTTGGCGCGGTCGCAGACCGCGACGGCCGCCTCCTCGCCACCGGTGACCCGGAACGACACCATGCCGCCGAACGCCTTCATCTGCTTGGCGGCGACCTCGTGCCCGGGGTGCTCGGGCAGGCCCGGGTAGAGCACGCTCGACACGCGCGGGTGCCGGGTCAGCATGTCGGCGACCTTGGTGGCGTTCTCGCTGTGCCGGTCCATGCGGACGGCGAGCGTCTTGGTGCCGCGCAGCACCAGCCAGGAGTCGAAGGGCCCGGCGACCGCGCCCATCGCGTTCTGGTGGTACGCCAGTTCCTCGCCCAGCTCCTGGTCGCCGACGATCAGGGCGCCGCCGACGACGTCGGAATGGCCGCCCATGTACTTGGTGAGCGAGTGCACGACGACGTCCGCGCCGAGCGCGAGCGGCTGCTGCAGGTAGGGCGTGGCGAAGGTGTTGTCGACGACCAGCTTCGCGCCGGCCTCACGGGCGACCTGGGCGACGAGCGCGATGTCGGTGATCCCGAGCAGCGGGTTGGAGGGGGTCTCCACCCAGACGACCTTCGTCTTGGGGGTGATGGCGGCACGGACGGCCGCGGGGTCGGAGGTGTCGGCCACCGACCAGTCCACGCCCCACCGGGAGACGACCTTCGCGAAGAGGCGGAACGTGCCGCCGTACGCGTCGTCGGGGATGACCACGTGGTCGCCGGGGCTGAGCAGCGTACGCAGCAGGCAGTCCTCGGCGGCCAGCCCGGACGCGAAGGCGAGGCCGCGGCGGCCGCCCTCCAGGGCGGCGAGGTTCTCCTCCAGCGCGGTGCGGGTGGGGTTGGCGCTGCGGCTGTACTCGTAGCCGCCGCGCAGACCGCCTACGCCGTCCTGCTTGAAGGTCGAGACCTGGTAGATCGGCGGGACGACCGCGCCCGTGAGGGGATCCGCGGTGTTGCCCGCGTGGATCGCGAGGGTCTCGAAGTGTTGGCTGTGGTGGGTGTCGCTCATGGGTATCGAGCCTAAGCGCTCCGCGCGGATGCCGGGCGCCTCATGGAGTGGGGGCGGCCGGCATGTGGCGACAGCGGGTGCGTCGTGGCCGGCCGCGCAGTTCCCCGCGCCCCTGAAAGCACAGGGCTCCGCCACGGCCTTCAGCCTGGCCCGCCCCCGGGTTGGGCGATTGTCACTGCGGTCTGGAACCCTTGTGGCATGGAGATTCTCTGGGTCCTGATGGCGATGCTCATGATCGGGTTCGTGATGTGGCCGATCGTGGCGCGGCGGCGGGCCGGTATTCAGCAGGTCGAGGCGGGCCATCCCGACGCGGCGGACCCGGCGAACTACGGTTTCGTGCGCCAGGAGCTGCTGGACGTGCGGATGCCGGGGCCCGACCAGGATCTGCTGGACGTGCTGGACGTGGTGCAGCGGTCCCAGGACTACCGCGCGGCGAAGCAGCTGCTGGCCGCTACGGACGCGGTCGGCGAGGTCAGATGGCAGCGGGTGCAGGCGTTCGCGGGCGCGGCGGCGCTGGAGCTGGCGCAGCGTCCCGGTGGGGTGGGCGAGACGCCGGGCGGACAGTGGCTGCGGGTGTGGCGCGCGGAGGCCCCCAAGGACGCGGGCGGCGCGGCGGTGCACGCGGAGTTCCTGGTGCAGCAGGCGTGGCGGACGTCGACGCCGGGCACGGACGACTTCCGCATCATCATGGAGGAGGCCAGGTCGGCGTGTGGTGACGCGGCGCTGCTGGCCCCGGGCGACCCGATCCCGTACATCATCGAGCTGTCGGTGGCACGCGGGCTGCGGTACTCCCGCGAGGAGTTCGAGCAGCTGTGGCTGAAGATCCTCGACCGGGCCCCGGCGCACATGGGCGCGCACCTGGCGGCCCTGCACTACTGGTGCGAGAAGTGGGACGGCTCGCGGGAGCTGGCGTACTCCTTCGCCGAGGCGGCCGCCGCCCGAGCGCCGCAGGGTTCGCTGCTGGCGGCCATGCCGCTCTTCGCGGTCTTCGAGCACCTGCCCGAGGTGAACCTGGTGCAGGGCTTCTACGAGAGCGAGGTCGTCACCAAGGCGATCCACGGCGCCCTGTTCGCGGTGCACGCGGCGCGCCCCGACGATCCGATGCTGGCCCATGTCCGCCATCTGCTGATCCTGTTCCTGGTCCGCTCCGAGCGCTGGTCGGAGGCCATGAACCAGCTCGTCCACGTCGACGGCCACGTGGGCGCCCTCCCCTGGACCCTCACCTCCGACCCGGCGGCGGACTACGCGCTGTACCGGGCGCTGGCGGTCGCGGGGTACGAGGCGAACGGAGGCAGTCCGGCGACGCTGCTGCACTGACCCCCGGCGAGACGCGCGGCCCCTCCGGTAAGCCCTTGCGACCCCGCACACCCGTGCGAAATACTCCGCCCCTCACTCCTTTGGCCATGGACACGCCTCAGAGCGGCCCTGACCACCCTTTTTCACCGTATACATGATCGTCGTTCGCGATCTTTCCGTGGGGGGAAGACTGCCCAATGGGCGCGACCTTGCGCGCACTGCGCGCCCTCGTGCTGCTCGCCGGCTTCTATCTGCTCGGCGTGATCCTGCTCGCGGCGCTCGCCGGCGCCGACTACCTGCTCCACCTGCACGCTCCGTCCGGCGTCGCCGCCAAGCTGTACCTGGTCTCCGTACTGCTCGCGATCCCGCTGGTCCGCGGCCTGTTCATGCTGCGGACACCAAAGGGCGAGGAACTGCCGGGCCTGCCGGTGACCGAGACCGACGAGCCCGAACTGTGGCGGACCGTAAGGGAGTTGGCCGACCAGGTCGGTACCCGGGCGCCCTCCCGGATCGTCCTGACGGCCGACGTGAACGCCGCGGTCACCGAGGACGCCCGGCTGCTCGGCCTGCTGCCCGGCCCGCGCCGCCTCTACCTCGGCGTACCGCTGCTCCAGGGCCTGACCGAGGCGCAGCTGCGCGCGGTCCTCGCCCACGAGCTGGGCCACTACTCGAACTCCGACACCCGGCTCGCGGCCCTCACCGTGCGCGGCCGCGCCCAGGTGCTGCGCACCGTCCGGCACTTCGAGGAGCGGGCCGACAAGACCGCCGGACGCGAACGGGCCCGGCAGGAGAAGAAGAACGCCAAGGCCGCGGCCAAGGGGAAGAAGACCAGGGAGATCGACACCCGGCACGCGGGCGTCACGTACCGCGTGATGGCGAAGATCTACATCGGCTACGCCAAGCTGTACATCCGCGCCACGCTCGCCGGCTCCCGCCGCCAGGAGTACGCCGCCGACCTCGCGTCCGTCCGTGTCGCCGGCCGGGACGCCACCGCGTCGGCGCTGCGCGAGATACCGGCCCTGGACGCGGCGTACGACTTCTACATGAACAGCTACGCCACGCTCGGCGCCGAGGCCCGGCTGATGCCGCCGCGCGGCGAGTTCTTCGGCGGCTACGGCCGGATGCTCTCCGCCCGCCAGCTCGAACTGGTCGGCCTGCGCACCGACCTGCCCACCGAGCCGGCCTCCCCCTACGACTCGCACCCGCCCATCGCCGACCGCGTCGAGCGGATCGAGGCGCTGCCCGCCGACAGCCGCGCGGACGAGGCCCGGGGCGCGGCACTCGGCCTGCTCGCCGACCCGGACCGGACCCTCGCGGCGCTGGAGGACGCGGTCCTCACCGAGGACGTGCTGCGGTTCGGTCGCACCGCCGGCTGGCAGGAACTGCTCGACGGGTCGATGGTCGCGAACTTCGCCTGCCTCGACACCCCGCTGCACCGGGCGCTCGCCATGTACACCAAGGAACGCCCGACGCCGGCCGCGCTGCTCAAGGTGATCGACGACGGTCAGCTGTGGCAGCTGGCGCGGCGGCTGCCCCTCTCGGACCAGGCGGCCGAGGCGCAGGGGCGGGCCTTCCGTGAATTCGTACGGCCCGCGCTGGCCGACGCGCTGCAGGGCATGGTGCTGGCCGAGCTGAGCGCGCACTCCCGGCTGAGCTGGGACTTCTCCTGGTCGGAACCGGCCTCGGTACGACTGGCGCCCGCCCCGGACGGCACGCAGACCGACCTCGGCGCCGCGATCGAGGCGGCCGTCGCCGACCACCCCGACACCCGCCCGCTGCGCACACTGCTGCCCACCCCCCAGGGCCCCGCCGCCCGAGAAACGGACGCACCGCGATGACCGTACTGCTGTGGATACTGGCCGTCCTGGCGGTACCGACCCTGCTCTTCGGGCTCTGGATCGCCGGGGTGTTCCTCAAGGAGTTCTTCCGCGCCGGCGGCGACGTCGACCCGGACGTCGCGGAAAAGATGGGGCTGCTGCCGGCCGAACGGCAGAACACCGAGTTCGCCGGCCCGCTCCCGGCCGGGGTGGACTCGGCGCTCGCCGCCGTCCGCGGCGGGGACTGGAAGGCGGCCGCCAAGCTGATGCACGACACCGGCCGGGACTGGGAGCGCCGCTCCTTGGCCGCGTATCTGCTGGGCGAGATCGCGGCCAAGGAGGACGACTGGCTGCTCGCGTGGGAGGCGGACCGTCCCGACGCCCCCGACGCCGCCGTCGTCCGCGCCCGGAGCACGGTCATCCTGGCCTGGGACCTGCGCGGCGGGAAGCGGGCCAAGTACACGACCGGTGAGCAGTTCCAGGGCTTCCACCGGATGCTGGAACGTTCCCGCGAGGAGATCGGCCGGGCGGCGGCGCTCAACCCCGACGACCCGACGCCGTTCATCACCGAGATCTGGGTCGCACTCGGGCTCGGCTACCCGCACTCCGAGATGGACCGGCTCTGGTCGGAGATCACGGCTCGCGCCCCGCACCACTACGAGGCCCACTTCTCGGCGCTCCAGTACTGGTGCGCGAAGTGGCGGGGCTCGGAGAAGCTGGCGACGGAGTTCGCCGAGCGCGCGGCGGCCCGGGCACCGCTGGGCAGCCTGCTCACCGCGTTCCCTCTGATCGCGCACTTCGAGCACGACACGTCGGACGACGCGGAGGCGGACCGTACCCCGAGGATGATCGGCCGCGTGGACGCCGGTCTCACGGACGCGGCCGCGGCCGACCCGACGCACCCCCGTCTGCCGGAGCTGAGGCACCTCCTCGCGTACTACCTCTCCCTCCAGGACCGCGACGACGCCGCGCTCGAACAGTTCAGGCTGGTCGACGGGTACGTCAACGCACTGCCGTGGCGCTACCAGGGCGACGACGAGGCGATGGCCGCGCACTACTGCATGATGCGCAACGCGGCGGCGGTGGCGGTGGCGGCGGCGTCCTCGACGGACTGACCGGACGGGCTCGCGGCTCAGGGCTCAGGGGGCGGGGCTCACGGATGCTGGGCTCAGGGCTCAGGAATGCGGGCGGCACCCGGAACGTTCTCCAGGTACCGCCGGCTCGTCACGAGCCACGAAACCACAGCCCACCCCAGCGATCCGCCTCACAGTCCCAAGGAGTAGGAGCCCCGATGCTCTTCGGCCGCACGCCCCAGCTGCCCACCCCCGAGCAGGCTCTGCGTGGACGCGCCGAGCTGCCGTTCACCGTGCCCGACCGCCACACCGTGCTCGGCACCCCGCTCCTCGGCCCCTACCCGGAGGGGTACGAGGTCGCCGACTTCGGCCTCGGCTGCTTCTGGGGCGCCGAGCGCAAGTTCTGGCAGCTCCCGGCGGGCGTGTGGACGACCCTCGTCGGCTACCAGGGCGGCTCCACGGAGAACCCGACGTACGAAGAGGTCTGCTCGGGCCTGACCGGCCACACCGAGGCCGTCCGGGTCGTGTACGACCCCGCGCTGATCTCCTACGAGCGCCTGCTGCAGGTGTTCTGGGAGTCCCACAACCCGACGCAGGGCTACCGTCAGGGCAACGACGTCGGCACGCAGTACCGCTCCGCCGTCTACACCCACACCCCGGCCCAGGCCGCCGCGGCCGAGGCCTCCCGCGAGGCCTACCAGAAGGTCCTCACCGCCGCGGGCCACGGTGACATCACCACCGAGATCCTCCCGGCGGAGGGCCGCACCTTCTACCCGGCCGAGGCGTATCACCAGCAGTACCTCGACAAGAACCCGGCGGGTTACTGCGGCATCGGCGGGACGGGCGTGTCCTGCCCGATCGGGGTGGCGAAGGCCGAGGGCTGAGGCCGCGGCGCCGGGGCGCGCGTCGTCGTCCGCCTCGCTCCCGTCAGGTGCCCGCCCGGGTCACCTGACGGTGAAGCCGGCCGCCTCGCGGTCCAGGGTCGTGGTGCCGTCCTCGGCGGTGGCCAGGACGGCGACGTGCCAGGCGCCGCGCGGGGAGGACTCCGCATCGGAGGCGGTGACCTTGACGCTGTACGTGCAGTGCACGGTGTCCTCCCCGGAGGGCTCGCAGACCGCCCGGTCCACCTCGGCCATGTCCTCGGCGGTCAGCTCGTCCTCGGCGAAGGACGAGTCCTGCGGCCAGGCCAGCACCTGCACACTCCTGACGCCGGAGGGGGCCGTGACGTCGGTGGCGAAGGTCAGCGAGCCGTCGCGGTCGCCGTCGGGAGCGGTGTAGCGGGCGGTGCTGTGCGCCGGCCCCACCGACTCGTCCCCGGCGTAGGCAAGAGTGAGTGCACCGGCGCCGCCGAGAACGACGACACCGGCGGCCACGGACAGAGCGATACGTCGGGACATGAAGATCTCCGTAAGAGTCCGAGCTAGCTGCAATGGGCCGGCGCGTTCACCGCGCCGCGTCACCGATACTCGCCGCGCGGACCCTTGCCGGATATCAGCGCACCTACTCAACTCGGCCTGAGTAGGCCTGTATTGCTTCCTCCCCGACAGGCATCACCGTGGTCTCAGGATCCGGCCCTGTCTGATCTTGCCGTGGCTGGTGTGATCACGGCGTCGGGGCCTTCGTGGAGAGGTCCGTTCACGGGGCTGAGCCCGCAGCAGTTCAACAAGCTGATCGCCGCGCGCACCAACCTCACCCTGCTCCAGATCGCCCGCGTCTTCGGCGTTTCGAAGTCGGCGGCCGACCGGATCGTCGACCACCTCGGACCGGCTCTCGCCCTCCGGCTCCGGCGACGGTTCCGCAAGAACAGCGTGCTCATCGTGGACGGCACGCTGGTCCCCACCCGCGACCGGACCGTGGCCGCCTCCAGCAAGAACTACCGCTGCTCCACCAACCACCAGGCCATAACGACTGCCGGGCCTGGGAAGAGTCCGGCGCGAAGACCGCCGTCGGCACCACCCTCGCAGTGATCGCCGACGGCGGCTACCGGGGCACCGGCCTGACCATCCCGCACCACCGTCGGCACAAGGACGAGGACCTGCCGGCCTGGAAAGAGGAACGCAACGCCTCCCACCGCAAGGTCCGTGCCCGCGTCGAGCACACCTTCGCCGCATGAAATGCTGGAAGATCCTTCGCGACTGCCGCCTCTCAGCAGCCCGCCAATAGCCCCAACCACCCCCAGTTGCACCACTCGTTCGCCCCGTGGCCCGGTGGGCGAGGCAGGTCGATAGCAGCACGCGGGCGACCCGAGTAGGGAACCACCCGCTCCGGCGTCCGCCAGGTACGGGACATCCTCCAGGACCCACTTTTCGGCCATGCCGTTCCGCAGATGCATGATTCACGGAACTTCTCGCCACGATTACAGGCATGGCGATCTCGGGGGCAGGGAGCAATCGATTGGGTGGATTGGGACAGTGGTGGGGCGTCATCGCCGCCGCTCTTCTGATCGCCGCCTGGATCAACAGGGCCGCGGGACCCGTGGTCGTCGCGACCCTGTCGGCGTTGGTGCTGGTCTGGTGCTTCTTCCAGGCGCCCGTGACATGCCGGGCCCCTGCGAGGGGGCGGGAAGACGGTTGCCGGAACAACGCCACCGGTCTTCTCTTGGGCTGTCACATCCGCCAACATCGCTGGCAGAAGCTCAAAATGCTGATCCTCCGGCGGCAGGTACGCGCGTTCCACTCCGGCCTCTTCTCCGTGGGAAGGCCGTTCTCGTCACCCTGGCAGCAGTGGGCAGTTTCCTCTCCGGGCTCGTGGCCTTCATCCCCGGCGTAGCTCTCCGCTGACCTCCGCACGGGGGCCGGGGCCTCGCAGCTGCGCGCGAGCCGTGTCGACGCGCTCCTGCCGTCGTCGGCTGCCGGTCCGCTGCCGCTTGGCAGGGCTGGCCCATGAGACGCGTGGCGTGTCGGGCCTGCCGGGAGGGTAGAGCTCCATCCGGACATTCCGTTGGCCGGGGGTTGGCTATGGACGCGCAAGGGTGGCTGGGTCTGTTGGGCGCGCTGATAGCAGCCGGCGGGTTGTACTACGCGTGGCGTGCACTGGACCAAGCGGTCGTCGGAGAGTCTCGAGCATCCTTCGTCAGGGAACGGACAGACCTCCGACAACGGTTCAGCCAGTTGTGCGAGGTGGCCGCTGACATGCATGTCCTTGCCCGCCCTGCGCTGGAGCGGATCGGCGGTACTTCCCTGTTGTGGGAGGAGAGCATGCGTCCGCCAGCTCTTCTTCCGCTGTCGGCGGTGACATTGGAATGGCAGGACACACCGCCACCCGTCAACCTGCCGCTGCTGCGAGCGGCACGGCGTTGCCTGCCGAAGGAGTCCAAAACGAACCGCTACCAACGCTATTCCTTGGCCATGGGAGTCCTGGCTCGTCCTACCCTCTTCGAAGATCGCCCGTCCTTTCGTCTTGTGCAGGCCGACTGGTCTCATCCTGAAGGGCCTCGTCTGGTTTTCGGTAGCGGCCAGTACTTCGATCTCATCGATCAGAACGAGGCTGTGGCTCACGAACTTGCCGTAGCCACGAGACGGACCCCTGAAAAGAGACCGCCCTGGCGAGCAACACCCATGCGTCGGCTCCTGGCCGAGGATCCACTTTCGCTCGGGAAACGGGTTGTACTTCCCGCTGTCGGCACGCTGACTCTGCGTCGTACACCTGACGGCCAGGGCACGTTCTTCCTCCTCTACCGAGAGGCCGGGAAAGTCGCCACAGGGGAAGGCACCTACGGGCCGCTACCCGCCGGAATGGTTCAGCCTGCATCGTTCTCGCCTCTGGCACACCGTCAGGACCTGGATCTTTGGCGGACCATCATGCGCGAATACAACGAAGAGTTGCTCGGAGCACCAGAGGCCAAAGGGGACGCAGGCACTGAAGTGGACTACGGCCAGCCGCCGTACAGCTCGCTCAACGATGCTCTGGCGGACGGCTCGTTGCGTGTGTGGTGCCTGGGAATGGCGTTGGAGCCGTTGAATCTTGCTGTCTGCATTCTGACGGTGGCGGTATTCGAGGCGGACACTTTCGACACGATCTTCGCTGAGGCGGTTGAGAGAAATGACGAAGGCCTCGTCATCAGCGGATCACGCTCAAATGGGACCATCACTGGCCTGCCGCTCGATGACGCCAGCGTCAACGATCTACCTTCGAGCCGTTTGTCTTCTCCCGCCGCAGGGTTGCTCCGACTGGCGTTGCAGCACAGAGACGTACTGCTGTCGGACCCTCATTCCTTCCAGGCGTAAAGGGTTGTCGGCGCCCCTTGACACAGGTCGTCAAGTCAGCAGCATCTGCGATGCAGCCGTGTCGGAGGTAGTGACAAGACCAACGCGTGCGGCAGCGGCCCTGCGACAACCTCATCCTCGCCGGGTGACAGGCAGGCGACAGCGAGGACGGCCAACGCGAAGAGAGACCAGGAAGCAGGCCGGCTACGACTCCTCTCTCGATCGCGCCCAGGTATGAGTGTCCAGGCTGTCTTGGGGGCCCATGCGGGAGCGCTCGGCGCCGTCGCGTCCCAGGGCCACGATCATGGGACGGAGTCCGCGGCTGATAGAGGGAGACGTCCAAACAGCGATGAGACTGCGCTGCTCGGGGACCTCGATCCGGCGAGCACCGATGAGAACGTGACTCACATCCCGCCCGAGGCGCAATTTGGCGCAGCTGATGAAGGGGGCCGTGGTGATGGAGCACGGTGGGTCAAGGGTGCGAGTGAGGCTGAGCACGCCTGCTCCATTGCGAACGTCGAGCACATCGACGTCGACAGGATCGTCTCCGGATCCACTGCCGCCCCCCACGTACCGCCACTGCTCGCCGAACCACTCCAAAAGCGCAATGTGCTCATGCATCCGTGATGACCTCGGACGCCACAGGATCCAGATCGCCCCGACACCGGCAGCGTCGTCGACATCGGCCGACACCACGTTCAGCACGCGCCGCGGCACCCACCACGGTTGCGCCTCTTTTCCCGCCAGCGCCCTCTTCACCACGCCCAGCAGAAAACTCTCCCACCTGGGTCCCGCCCACACGGCCTCTCCCCATGCCCGCATGGGCCTGCGATACCCGGCATGCGAGGGCATCAAGCCGATACCGCTGAGGCAACGCCTCACCACCGCCGACCCAAAGATCATTACGGGACAGCCCTGAGAGGCCCGGCAACACGGATGTCTCAATCGCGATCAATCTTCGTAGAGCCGATGACCACACGCCGGAGAAGGGACCGAACGGTGTTGGCGGCCGCCCCCGCACGTGTTCGTGCCGGGTACGTTCGCGCACACATGACGAGGCCCCGCTCCGGGGACGCCCCGCGATGCACCTACGGCTGAGATCACGGTTGGGCGACTGGCGGTAGGCGCCTCCCGGCACAGTGAGCCCCCTCGGCCTCAGGGCCCGTGGCCGCCGCCGCTCGGTTCGAAGTCGGCCAGCATGCGTTCCAGGGCCGCCTGGTCCGGGCCCGTGAAGGGTGGGGCGTCCGGGGCCGTGGTGAGGGTGTCGAGGAGTGAGCCGGTGATCCCCGCGGCCGGGGGCAGATGGGTGGAGAGGACGAGGTCCGGCTTGCGGTCCTTCAGCGGCTGGAAGGTCGCGAGGTACTTGTCCATGTCGACCGTCCTGACCCAGGGGCTGTCCACCGTGGCCCACAGCAGCTGGGCAGTGCGCAGATCGTCGACGGCGATGTCCCGGACGTCGCCGGCCTGGGCGAGGTCCGCCGTGGGGAGCGGCGCGCCGAAGCAGTCGGAACTGAAGCAGACACCGGTGAGGTCGTCGAAGAGGCCGACGGTGGCGGGGTTGTCGAACAGGGGCGGGCGGAAGCCGGTGAGCGTGCGGTCGCCGATGTCCATCGTCTCGCCGGGGTTCAGCAGATAGCAGCGGTCGAGGGGCAGCGGGCGTTCGCAGGAGAGGATCCCCGCGCCGATGAAGGTCGTCACGACCCGTGCGTCGGGCGCCGCCGCGAGCAGGTCGAAGATGCCGCCCGTGTGGTCCCGGTCGGGATGGGTGAGCCAGATCCAGCGCACGTCCCGCGGGTCCAGCACCGAGCCGAGCGTCTCGACGAACATCCGGTCGGGCAGGCCCAGGCCCGTGTCGACCACGACGGGCTGGGCGGACAGCAGGACGAACGCGTTCACCGGGATGTGCCCGATCCCCGGCACCTCCAGGCTGTCGGCGATAACGCTGATGTCAGGGCGCAGCCGGTGGACCGTGCCCGGACGGGTCTTCTGCAGGGGCATGTCGCTCACACCTCGCAAGCCCCCCGGGTGGTGATCGCGTCGCGGCCGTCTGTCTCTCTCCCGTTCCCTCCATCGTCGGGCCGCACCCACCACGGGGCAAGCCGCACGGGGGCGCAGCCCCGTGCGGCTCGAGGGGCGCGGGGAACTGCGCGACCAGCCCCCCACTCACCCGCGGCCGAACAGCAACATCAAACCGCTCAGATCGTCGCCGTGTCGATCACGAACCGGTAGCGCACGTCGCTCGCCAGCACCCGCTCGTACGCCTCGTTGATCTGGTCCGCGCGGATCAGCTCGATCTCGGCACCGAGGCCGTGCTCGGCGCAGAAGTCCAGCATCTCCTGGGTCTCCTGGATGCCGCCGATGCCGGAGCCCGCGAGGGTCTTGCGGCCGCCGATGACCGAGAAGAGGTTGAGGGCGACGGGCTCCTCGGGGGCGCCGACGTTCACGAAGGCGCCGTCGGTCTTCAGCAGCGACAGGTACGCGTCCAGGTTCAGCGGGGCCGAGACCGTCGACAGGATCAGGTCGAACGTGCCCGCCAGCTCCTTGAACGTCGCCTCGTCGCTGGTCGCGTAGTAGTGGTCGGCACCCAGCTTCAGGCCGTCCTCCCGCTTGCGGAGGGACTGCGACAGCACGGTCACCTCGGCGCCGAGCGCGTGCGCGAGCTTGACGCCCATGTGGCCGAGGCCGCCGAGACCGACGACGGCGACCTTCTTGCCGGGGCCGGCGTTCCAGTGCTTGAGCGGGGAGTACGTGGTGATGCCGGCGCACAGCAGGGGCGCGGCCTCGTCGAGGGCGATGCCGTCGGGGATGCGCACGGTGAAGGCCTCGTCGACGACGATCTTCTCCGCGTAGCCGCCGTACGTGGGCTCGCCGTCCTTGCCGATGGCGTTGTACGTGCCGACGTTGCCCTTGAGGCAGTACTGCTCCAGGCCCGCCCGGCAGTTCTCGCACTCGCGGCAGGAGTCGACCATGCAGCCGACGCCGACCTTGTCGCCGACGGCGAACTTGGTGACGCCGGAGCCGACGGCCTCGACGACACCGGCGATCTCGTGGCCGGGGACCATCGGGAAGATGGCCTCGCCCCAGCCCTCACGGGCCTGGTGGATGTCCGAGTGGCAGATACCGGCGTACTTGATGTCGATCAGAACGTCGAACTCACCGACCTCACGGCGCTCGATCGTGGTGCGCTCCAGCGGAGCCTTGGCGGCGGGCGCCGCGTAGGCGGCAACAGTGGTGGTCATGCCGGAATTCTCCTGATCTTCGTCCTGCGGCCGGCCTGCCTTCCAGTCGGCCGCGAGGACCAGCCTGCCCCAGACCCCGGAGGTCACCCAGGTCACGGCTTTGCGTACGTCCGCTGGTCCTATCACTGGTGGGGTCAGGCCCACAGGCGTGCGTGGTCGTACGACCATGAATACTTGTTGTATGGACGAACAGCCCGAAGCCGCTCGGGAGCACGAGGCCGGTCAGGCCGCCGGGGCGCTGGACCGGCGTGCCGAGCTCAGCGAGTTCCTGCGCACCCGGCGGGCCCGCCTGCGGCCGGAGGACGTGGGCCTGCCGGCCCTCGGGCGGCACCGCAGGGTTCCCGGGCTGCGCCGGGAGGAGCTGGCGCAGCTGGCCGGTGTGTCGGTGGCGTACTACACGAGGCTGGAGCAGGGCAACGGGCGCAATGTGTCGGCGGAGGTGCTCGACGCCATCGCGCGCGCCCTCCAGCTGAACGACGCCGAGCACGCGCACCTCACCCACCTCGCGAAGCCGAAGGCGCACAAGAAGAAGCGGTCGGCCCGGCCGCAGCAGGTGCGGGGCGCCCTGCGGCAGCTGGTCGACAGCCTGGACGGCATTCCCGCGTACGTCACCGGCCGGCGCTCGGACATCCTCGTGTGGAACCGGATGGCGGAGGCGGTCTTCGGGGGCTGGTCGGCGCTGCCGGCGCAGGAGCGGAACTGGGCGCGGATGGTGTTCCTGCGGCCCGACTACCGGGACCTGTACGTCGACTGGGACCAGAAGGCGGCCGACATGGTCAGCTATCTGCGGATGGACGCGGGCTGCCATCCGGACGATCCGCTGCTGGCGGCGCTGGTGGGCGAGTTGTCGGTGAAGAGCGAGGAGTTCCGGCGGCTGTGGGCGACGCACGACGTGAAGGAGAAGAGCCACGGGGTGAAGCGCATGCACCATCCCCTGGTCGGTGCACTCACCCTCTCCTTCGAGACATTCAGCATGCCCGACGACCACGAGCAGAACCTGATCACCTACCACGCCGAACCGGGCTCGCCCTCCGCCGACGCCCTGCGTCTGCTGGCCAGCTGGGGCACGGACGTGACCCGCTCGTCGACGGCGGCGCCGTAGTCGGGTGCCACGGCGCCGCCCGAGCAGCGGGACGGTTCAGGACACGTCCGTCGATGGACGGTTCAGGGCGCGTCCGTCACCTGCCGAAGTACGCGTCGTGGGTCGTGACCGTCGACCGGTTCCCCTTCTTGTCGGTGACCACGGCGCGCAGGGAGACGCTCTTCCCCGCCGCCGGGGCCTTCTGGGTGAACCGGCCGTTCTTCAGGGCGGCCTTCGTCCACTTCTTGCCGTCGCCGGACACGTACACGGCCAGTGACTTGAGGTTCCCGCCCCTGGCCGCGCCCTGCACGGTGACGCGGACGGTGCCCTCGCTGCCGGCGCGGACGGTGCTGTCGAGTCCCAGGAACGGGGCGCCGAAACGGACGGTGGAGACCGGGAGTTTCGAGTCGCTCGCGGTCTTCTCCGAGGTGAAGGTCCAGCTCGCGTCGATCCGGGAGGCGGCCCCGGCCAGAGCGGCGGAGCGGGAGATGGAGGTCGTCAGACGGTAGGCGGCAAGGCCCGCCGGGACCTTGAACTGACCCGACCCGTCCAGCGCGTCCTCACTGGTGGCGATCTTCTCGCCGCCCCGGTGGAGGACCGTCGTGACCTTCTCGTAGAAGGAGGCCCCGGCGTGCCCGCGCCCGTCGGCGAACATCGGCAGCAGCCCGTAGATCTGGTTCCGGTCGCGGCGGATGCCGTAGAACCCGGTGATCTTGGGGCCGAAGACCCCGACGTTGAAGGTCTGTGCGTACGTCCGGCCGGCCTTGAAAGTGTGAGGCTGTCGCCGGTCGTGTAGTACGCGTCCAGGAGCGGGAAGCCCTGCTCGTCCTCGGCGCCGTACTGCTCGAAGTCGAGGCTCCACTTCACCCCGTGCACGGCGGACAGATGCAGTGTGCGGGTGCCGGGCAGCGGCTGCGGGACGGCGACGGCGGGTGAGCCGGAGCTGCCGGGAAGCCAGGCCCAGGGAATGACTGCGCCCGTCTTCCCCGCGGCGGAGGAGCCCAGGCCGGTCCTCACGCTGGACAGTTCGCCCTTCTTCCAGGTGAGGAGGGCGGCGGCGCCCGCGACATGCGGGGTCGCCATCGAGGTGCCGGAGATGGTCAGGTACCCCTCGGGCTTCTGACCGACCTCCTCGTCGATGACGCTGCCCGGGGCCGCGGCGGCGGTGATGCCGACGCCGGGCGCGGTGACGTCGGGTTTGATCTGCCCGTCCATGCCGGGGCCCCGGCTGGAGAACAGGGCGATCCTGTCCTTGTCGTCGACGGCGCCGACGGTGAGGGCGGCGGCCGCGCCGCCCGGCGAGCCGACCGTCCGCTCCCCGTCGCCCTCGTTGCCGGCGGGGACCGCGAAGAGGATGCCCTTCTCGGCGGAGAGCTTGTTGATCATCGCCTCCATCGGGTCGACCTCGGGGGTGTCGCCTCCGCCCAGGCTGAGGTTGACCACGTCGGCGCCCTGCTCGGCGGCCCACTCCATGCCCGCGATGATGCCGGAGTCGTCGCCGAAGCCCTCGTCGCTGAGCACCTTGCCGTTGAGGAGCTCGGCGCCGGGCGCGACGCCCTTGTACCTGCCCTTGGACCGGGCCCCGGTGCCCGCCGCGATGGAGGCGACATGTGTGCCGTGGCCGTACTTGTCGGTGGTGTCGGGCGAGGTGGAGAAGTTCTTGGCGACCGCCACCTGGCCCTTGAGGCCGGGGTGGGTGGCGTCGACGTCCGTGTCCAGGACGTCGATGGTGACGCCCTTGCCGTCGAAGCCCGCCTTCCAGGCCTTCGGGGCGCCGATCCGGGCGACCGAGGTGTCGAGGGCGACCTTGCGGACGCCGTCCAGCCAGAGGTGCGCGACCCCGGTGGCGGTGGTGCCGTCGGTGTCGGTGACCGCCTTCCACAGCTCGGCGGCGTCGTCCCTCGGGGTGAGCACGGCGTCGGCGTTCAGGGTCTTCAGGGTGCGCCGGACCTTGGTGCCGCCGGCGTCCCGTACGTCGGCGCGGGCGCCCGCGGCGGGTCCCGCGTAGCCGACGATCAGGGTGAGGCCCTGCTTCTGCGAGGTGCGGGTCGCCGACCGGTTCAGCACGGTGATGTCGAAGAGCCGTTTGTCGACCCTTCCGCCGGCGATGAGCCGGGCCGCGTCGGCCGGCAGCACATAGGTGTGGCCGTGGGCCGTACGGACCTGCACCGGCATGTCCTCCCGGCCCTTAGCCCGCTCCAGGCCCAGCACCCGGCCCCCGTCGTCGACGAGCACGCGGTCACCGGTGACGAGGGTGATGCGGTGGCTCACCCTGCCTCCCGCGCCACGGGCGTCGGGGCCGCCGACCGGAGTCTCGCCGGGGGCGCGCTCGGATATCGCGGACGCCGGCCTGGTCAGGCCCGCCGTCGTCCCCACGGCCGCACCCGCCGTCGTCCCCACGGTCGTGCCCGCCGTCACCACCACGGCCGACGCCAGGGCGGTCACAGCCGTACGGACGCGCTTGACGTGTCTGCGCAAGTCTCCCCCTCGATCCCGCTGTTCCGTTTGACCCGGTCAATCTGGTCAATCCGGCCAGGGGACCATCCGCACACATACGCGTCAATTCCCTCCGTTCTACGCAGTATGACCGGGGGTCAACTCGTGCCACATGCCTCGCGGCTGGGCGCAAAGCGGCGAAGTACGGGACGACCGCGACCCGCACGCGCCCCCGTCACGCCTTGGGGTTCTCCTTTCACGCCTTGGGGTTCCCTTCACGCCTTGGCGTTCTCCTTCACCGTGATCCGCCCCTTGCGGATCGTCGCGACCCGGGGGGCCTTCTTCGCCAGCACGGAGTCATGGGTGACCATGACGAAAGTGAGCCCGTGCTCCTTCCACAGCGTCTCGAGGACCTCCATGATCTCGTCGCGCGTGGACTCGTCGAGGTTGCCGGTGGGCTCGTCCGCGAGCAGCACCTTCGGTCGCTTCACCAGCGCACGGGCGATCGCGACGCGCTGCTGCTGACCACCCGACAGCTCGGTCGGCAGATGCCCCAGCCGCTCGCCGAGGCCCACCGACTCCAGTGCCTCGGCGGCCCGCTCGCGCCGCTCCTTCGCCTTCACCCCGAGCGGTACGAGAGCGGTCTCGACGTTCTCCTGCGCGGTCAGCGTCGGGATCAGGTTGAAGCTCTGGAAGACGAAGCCGATGTTCTCGCTGCGCACCTGCGTGAGCTTCGCCTCCGACAGCCGCGCCAGATCGGTCCCGTCGAGTTCGACGCTGCCGTCGGACGGCTTGTCCAGCCCTCCGAGCATCTGGAGCAGCGTGGACTTCCCACCGCCGGTGGGCCCCTGGATGACCAGCCGGTCCCCGTCGGCGATGGTCAGATCGACCGCGTCGAGCGCGGTGACGGTGTCCTTGCCGCGTGCGTACCGCTTGGTGACGCCGCTGAGTACGTACATGTGCAACTCCCGGGAGAGATAAGAGGGTTGGTGGCTGGTTCGGCCGCCGGCCAGCCGGGGGCGGGGTGGCCAAGTGGCCGGGCGACCGGCTGGCCGGGTGGCCAAGTGGTCGGCCGGTCCCGCTACTCCACGCGCCGCAACGCGTCCGCCGGCCGCAGCCGCGAGGCGCGCCACCCGCCGAACGCCCCCGCGATCAGCCCACCCGTGACGGCGAGCCCCACCGCGACCCCGATCGTCGTCACACTGACGGGCGCCGTGAGAGCGACCTCCAGCGCGTTCGACGCGGCCTGCTGCCCACCACCGGGACCACCTCCGCCCGGGAAGCCACCCCCACCGGGTCCGCCGCCGAACCCGCCGCCGGTCATCCCGACCTCGGCCTGGAGCGTCGGACTGATCGCCGTCACCGCGTAGGCCCCGGCGAGCCCCAGCGCGATCCCGAGCGCACCGCCCACGAGTCCGTTGACGACGGCCTCCCCGACGACCTGCCGGGTCACCCGCCCCGACTTCCATCCCAGCGCCTTGAGGGTGCCGAACTCCCGCACCCGCCGTGACACGGCCGACGAGGTGAGCAACCCGGCCACCAGGAAGGCGGCCACGAGCACCGCGACCGACAGCCACCTGCCGACGTTGGAGGCGAGGTCGGACGCGGTGGACAGCGACCCGGAGACCGTGGCGGCGAGGTCGGCGGAGGTGGTGACGGTCGTCCCGTCGATGTTCTCCTGGATGGCCGCCTTGACGCTGTCGATCTGCTGCGAGTCGCTCGCCTTGACGTAGATCGTGGTGACCTTGTTCTTGGAGTCGCTGAGCGTCTGCGCCTGTTTCAGCGGCATGTAGAGGTTGGCCGCCGCGTCCCCGCTGTCGGGCGTCGCGATCCCGATGACCTCGTACGTGACGCTGTTGATCGTGACGCTGCTCCCGACCTTCAGCTCCTTCTCCTTGGCGTACGACTCGTCCGCGACGACCACCTTGGCGTCGGTCTCGGACCTCTTGAACGTACGACCGCTGGTGATCTTCGAGGAGGTCAGCGGGCCCAGCTCGGGCTCGGTGACGTCCGTGCCGTAGACGGAGTAGTTGTCGACGTCGAACTCGGCGCCGCCGCCCTCGACCCGTCCCTGGGGCTGCCCCGTGCCGCCGTTCTGACCGCCGCCACCGGGGCCGCCCGGCTGCTGGCCTCCGGACCCCTCGTCCTGCTGGAACTGTCCGCGCCTGAACTGCCCGTCCACCTTGATGACCTGGAGACTGAGGCCCCCGACGGCCTCGGCGACGCCGCGCTGCTCACCGACCTCGTTGACGGTCGAGCTCGCCAAGGTCTGGAAGCCCTGGACCCGGACGAGGTCGCTGCTCTGCTCCTCGTCGGAGTCGTCATCCTGGGCGTCGAACTCGAACCGGGGGCGTTCGCCGCCGTTCTCGCCGGGCGCGGCGGCGGCCTTGGTGACGGTCATGTCCGTGCCCAGGCCGTACAGGGATTCGAGCACTTTGGCCTGGGCCTTCTCCATGCCCGAGGACACGGAACTGACCACGATCACCAGCGCGATGCCCAGGGCGAGGCCGGAGGCGACGACGAGCGCCGCCTTTCTGCGGCGGCGCAGTTCGCGCCTCAGGTAGGTGAAGAACATGGCGGCAAGCTAGGTACGCCGCGTGATGAAGGCATAAGCCCGCGATAAGAGCCTGATGAGAACCCTGTGCGCGACCCCGCGGACACCGATGCCGCGGACAGGAGCCCCTCAGACACCGATGCCGTCCCCGGGGAGCCCGGGGACGGCATCGACGACGTGCGGGTGACGGCGGATCAGACCGCCGAGCCGGCCTTCCAGGCGGCCCAGTCCAGGTTCCAGCCGTTGAGGCCGTTGTCCGGGGCGACCGTCTTGTCACCGGTGTTCCGGATGTCCACGACGTCACCGACGATCGAGTTGTTGTAGAACCAGTAGCCCGCCGTGCCCTTGTCGTTGGCACCCTTGGTGTCGTTCAGACCGACACAGCCGTGGCTGGTGTTGACGTTGCCGAAGACGGAGTCGGCGCCCCAGTAGTTGCCGTGGATGAACGTCCCGGACGTGGTGAGGCGGATGGCGTGCGGCACGTCCTTGATGTCGTACTCGCCCTTGCCGTCGTCGTCGGTGAAGCCCACGGTCGCGCCGTTCATGCGCGTCTCCTTGAACATCTCCGACATCACCATGACGCCCTGGTACGTCTTGTTCTCGGGCGAACCGGCGGAGATCGGGATGGTCTTGATGACCTTCCCGTCCTGCATGACCTTCATCTGCTTGGTCTTGGCGTCGACGACGGAGACCTGGTTACGGCCGATCTTGAAGGTGACCGTCTTCTGCTGCACACCGTAGACACCGTCGGCGCCCTCGACCCCGTCGAGCGCGAGCTTCAGGGTGACGGTGGAGTTCTCCTGCCAGTAGTCCTCGGGGCGGAAGTCGATGCGGTTGGCGTTGAACCAGTGCCCCACGATCTCCTGACCGGAGCTGCTGGAGACGGTGATCCCCTTCTGAACCTCGGCCTTGTTGGTGATCGCCTTGTCGAAGTTGATCGAGACCGGCATGCCGACGCCGACCGTGGAGCCGTCCTCGGGCGTGAAGTTGCCGATGAAGCTGTTGGCCGGGGAGACCGTGGTGAACGCGGCGTTCTCGTGCGCCTCGCGGCCCTCGGAGTCCTCGGCGGCTGCCGTGATCTTGTAGCTGGTGGACCGCTCCAGCTGGACGCTCGGGGCCCAGCTCTTCTTGTCGGCGGATATCTCGCCCTCGACGGCGGTGCCCTCGGAGGTGGTCATCTTCACGTCCGTGAGCGTGCCCTTGCTCACGGTGACCTTGGCCGAGTTGTTGATGGAGGCGTTGTCCGAGCCGTCCTTCGGCGTGATCTTGATGTCCGCCTCGGAGGTCTTCTCGGCCGCCGCCTTGTCGGCCTGGGCCTGCGAGGAGTCCCCGCCGTCGTTCCCGGACGCGTTGTCGCTGTCACCCCCGCTGCACGCAGAGAGCACCAGCACCCCGCCGAGCAGTGCGGACGCGACCGTCAGGCCCCTGCGCCGCTTACTGTTCGTCATCACACGCTTCTCCATCGTTGCCGAATCCCCAAAACCCCGAAGATCCCCGTAAGCACTTAAACACCACTACGGCACCGAGCCGTTCCGCCGAAGCGGAGATGTGGGATACGCCACTCCACCCGCAACGGATCGACGGCGACCCGGCGGCGGTGCACTAGTGACTGGTGCGACCCATGAGACGAAAGAACCCCGGGCAGCGGTTGCCGCCCGGGGCCATCAATCTCCCAAGCCGCTCAGCCGAGTCGGTCTTCCTCGTCCTCCCGATCATCATCCTCGTCGAGACCCCATTCCGGCGAATCGGGGTCGTAGTCGATGCCTTCGCTGCTCCAGGAGGCCTGGGCGAGTTCGACCCCCGGCACGTCCCCGACCAGGTCGAACGGGTCGACCAGATAGGCGAGCGCCTCCGCCGTGTCCTCCGTCACCGCACTCTCGGCGTGTACCCGTTCATCGGCGGGCATATCGGGGTCGTCCGCGATCCGCCGCAACGCGGCGCCGGTGACGGCCTCCATATCCTCGACCTCGACGACCAACTCGACGCGAAGCCGGACAAACTGTGATGTCTCCGTTGTGCTCATGCTCCGGAGCGTACGGCTCACAGGTCACGCGACTTTCCCACGACCCGCGCCTTTCATTAGCATCGCTCCCTACGGCCAATTCGCCAGCGCCACAAGGGGATCGATATTCCGTGTCCGTCGCACGTCGCGCGTCGTCCACCGCCCGCCGATCGCTGCTGACCGCCACCGCCGCGGGCACGCTGCTGGGTGCCCTCTGGTTCGTGCCGTCCGCCAACGCGACCCAGGACGAGGCGGCGATACGCGACCGGACGACGACGAACGCGTCCACGACGACGGAGACGACCACCTCCGAAACCCGCGAACTGGCCGACACGGGTAGCCCCAACACGACCCCGTACGTCATCGGGGGCACGGCGATGCTGGGCGTGGGCGCGGGTTTCCTGGCGTACGCGATCCGCCGCGAGCGGGAGGATTTCGGGCCGGTACGGGGCGTGTAGTCGGCTGCGGGTCGGTGGGGGCTGGTCGCACAGTTCCCCGCGCCCCTAAAAGGCCAGGCCCCTGCGGGCCTGGAAAAGCCGGGGCGCAGCCCCGCTTTTTCCAGGGGCGCGGGGAACTGCGCAGAAGCCCCACCGGACCCGCGGGTGGGGGGTCAAAGGGGCGCAGCCTCTTGGTGATGGGACGGGTAGGGGCGGCGGGGGCGAGACAACTCAGGCAAGCCCCCCGGTGACAGACTCCACCGCCGCCACCAACCGCCCGTCCCGCACGAACTCCTCGGCCAACGCCAGCTCAGGCGCGAGAAACCGATCCGGCCCAGGCCCCTCGATCCCGGCCTCCCGCACCGCCGCCACCACGGCCCGAGTGGCAGGCGCGGCCACCAGCCCCTCCCGCAGCTCCACCCCCCGCGTCCCCGCGTACAGCTCCACCGCGAGCACCCGGGCCAGCCCGTCCACGGCGGTCCGCAGCTTCCGCGCGGCCGCCCACCCCATCGACACATGGTCCTCCTGCATCGCGGAGGACGGAATCGAGTCGGCCGAGGCCGGAACGGCCAGCCGCTTCAGCTCGCTCACCAGAGCCGCCTGGGTGTACTGCGCGATCATCAGCCCGGAGTCGACCCCGGCGTCGTCCGCGAGGAACGGCGGCAGCCCGTGCGACCGGTTCTTGTCGAGCAGCCGGTCCGTCCGCCGCTCCGCGATCGACGCGAGATCCGCCACCGCGATGGCGAGGAAGTCGAGGACGTACGCGACCGGTGCGCCATGGAAGTTCCCGTTGGACTCGACCCTCCCGTCCGGCAGGACCACGGGGTTGTCGACCGCCGCCGCCAACTCCCGCTCCGCGACGAGCCGCGCGTAAGCGACGGTGTCCCGCCCGGCCCCGGCCACCTGCGGAGCACACCGCACCGAGTACGCGTCCTGCACGCGGGGCGCGTCGTCCTGGTGGTGCCCGGTGAGCCCCGACCCCTTCAGCACGGCGAGCATGTTGGCCGCGGAGGCGGCCTGCCCCGGGTGCGGACGGATGGCGTGCAGCTCGGGCGCGAGGACCCGGTCCGTGCCGAGCAGCGCCTCCAGCGAGATCGCGGCGGTGATGTCGGCCGAGGTGTACAGCAGTTCCAGGTCGGCGAGCGCCATGACCAGCATGCCGAGCATGCCGTCGGTGCCGTTGAGGAGGGCCAGCCCCTCCTTCTCGCGCAGCTCCACGGGAGCGATGCCGTGCTCGGCGAGCAGCTCGCCGGCAGGCCGTACGACCCCGTCGGGGCCCTCCGCGTCCCCCTCGCCCATCAGGGTGAGCGCGCAGTGCGACAGCGGCGCCAGATCGCCGGAGCAGCCGAGCGAGCCGTACTCGTGCACCACCGGGGTGATACCGGCGTTGAGGACGTCGGCCATGGTCTGCGCGACCTCGGGCCGGACGCCGGTCCGGCCGGAGCAGACGGTCTTCAGCCGCAGGAACATCAGCGCGCGCACGACCTCGCGCTCGACGCGCGGTCCCATGCCGGCCGCGTGGGAGCGGACGATGTTGCGCTGGAGCCTGGCGCGCAGCTCCGGGCTGATGTGCCGGGTCGCGAGGGCGCCGAAGCCGGTGGAGACGCCGTAGACGGGCTCAGGCTTGGCCGCCAGCGCGTCCACGATCTCGCGTGCCGCGGCGAGGGCGGCCACCGCCTCGTCGGAGAGCTCGATCCGGGCGCCGGCGCGCGCCACGGCGATGACGTCGGCCGCGGTGACCCCGGACGTCCCGAGGACCACCGTGTCCACAGAGTGCATATCCATATTCAGGATCGTAGGGACTGAATCGTCGAATGTCACGACCGAACGGGGGAGGGGCTCCTTACTGGCCGCGGTCCGCAATCCGTGTAGATCGGAATCCGCTCCGGGAACGATCCGAACTTGCTCAGAGATTGCTCAGAATTCCCAGGTCAGAGCGTTAGGGGTCCGAACAGGCGCGTAGGGTCGAGATCTCGGACCGGCCCACGGCCCACTCCCCCTCGGCCGTGGGCAGCCCAGGACCGCGCGCCGACTCGACCCGCCGCGCGGCCCGCCCTAGGACCGGCGCCCTCGAATGCGGCGCCGGTCCCCCGGGTGCGCGGGGTCCACCGGGGCGGGCGGCCGGTCGGCGAGGCTGACCACGGGATCCTCGGCACCCTCCCCCTCGCGTCCCGCGACGACCGGCTCGACGGACCCCGCGGCCTTGGCCCGGTACTGCGCCGCGTCGGCCAGCCGGAAGAGCCGCCGGGCCGACCGCAGCGGCCCGATCGGATCCCCGGTGGACGCGACCCCGCAGGCGACCCCGTCGCCCGGCTCCAGCTCCCGCGCCCGCACGCACAGGTCCCCGGCGACCCGGACCACATCGTCCGCCGACGGCCCCACCGCGAGCAGACAGAACTCGTCCCCGCCGAGCCGCGCGACCAGCACCCGAGGCAGTTCGGCCGCGCAGCGCGACAGCACGGAACCGAACCTCTCCAGCAGCTGATCGCCCATGGCGTGCCCGTAGGAGTCGTTGACCTTCTTCAGCCCGTTGAGGTCGCAGACGACGAGGCTGATCACCGTGCCGTCGCGCCGGTACGCCTCCATCGCCTCGTCGAGCCGGAGGTCGACCGCGCGGCGGTTGCCCAGTCCGGTGAGGGGGTCGGTGAAGGCGAGCCGCCGGGCTTCCTCCAGCCGCTCGGACTGCGCGAGACCGGCCGCCACGACCGAGGCGAGCACCGTGGCGAACGCGGCGTCGTCGCCGTGGAAGACGGGCTCCCCGGCGGGCCGGGCCACATACAGTTCGCCCCACGCCCGGCCGTTCAGCACCACGGGTGCCACCACGCAGCAGCCGCGCCCGCGCCGGCGCAGCGCGGCGACCCGCTGATGGCAGTAGCCGCCGGGCCGCCGACCGCCGACCGGTCCGGCGGCCGTCTCCACCCAGGCGTTGGGCTCACCGCCCTCCAGCCACCGTTCGTGCAGGAACTCGGCGATCTCCGGGAACTCGTGCACCGGGTACGTCTCGTCCTCCGGGAACTCCTCCTCGTCCGCCGCCCGGTTCCCCACGTTCACCAGCACCCGCAGCAGCCCGCGCTCCCGTTCCCACACGGACAGCGCGGCGAAGCTCCCCGAGAGCGCCCGGCACGATCCGTCCGCGGCCGCCCACCACGTCTCCGGCGACGTACGCGCCCCCGCCATCCCCCGCGCCAACGCGACCACGGCCCTCAGCCGCCTGTCCTCTCCCATCACCCCAGGCTAGGTAGCTTTGCCCTGATTCGGGACGTTAGTGGGGCGAACAGGGGTACGGGCCACGGGCACCGGAGCCGAACGGCCATGAGACACCCACGAGGCGACCACGAGGCACGCCCCCGCGACACCGGCGCACACGAACCGCCCGGCCCCACCGTCACCCCCCCGGCCAGGCCGGCTTCCGCTTCTCGTTGAACGCGGCCACGCCCTCCGCCCGGTCGCCCGAGAACGCGACCGAGCGCCAGGCCGCGTCCTCGACCTCCAGACCGGCCCGCAGGTCGAGCCCGTGGCCCAGACGCAGCGCGCGCTTGGCCGCCCGCAGCCCGACCGGCGAGTTCGCGGCGATGCGCTCGGCCAGCGCCAACGCCTCCGCGCGGTCCCGCCCCTCCGCCACCAACTCGTCCACGAGCCCCAGCTCCCGCGCCTCCTCGGCCTCCAGCCGCCGCGCCGTGAAGATCAGCTCGGCGGCCCGCGCGGCCCCCACCCGACGCGGCAGCAGCTGCGTGCCCCCGCCGCCCGGGATCACCCCCACCGACACCTCCGGCAGCCCGACCACCGCCGTACGGTCGGCCACGATCAGGTCGCAGGACAGGGCCAGTTCGAAGCCGCCGCCCAGCGCGAAGCCGTGCACGGCGGCGATCGTGGGCATCGGCAGCTCCAGCACGCCGGTGTACGCGGCGCGCGCGACGGGCCGCTGCCGCACCAGGTCGGCGTCGCTGAAGGAGTTCCGCTCCTTCAGATCCGCCCCCACACAGAACGCCCGCTCGTGCGTCGACGTCACCACGACGACGCGTACGTCCCGGTCGGCGGCGAGCGCGCCGCACGCCGCCGCGACGGAGCGGGCCATGTCGGTCGACACGGCGTTCATGGCCTTGGGCCGGTCCAGCGCGAGTTCGGCGACGTACCCGTGCCGCCGCACCACGACGAACTCCCCGAACCGCCGCTCCCCCGCCTGCTCCACACCCTCACCCATGACGCCCTCCCGGTTAACGACAGTTAACAACCACCCCGATCATCCCAGCCACCCCCACCGAACGAAACCCTGACCGGGCTCCGGATACGCCGGCAGGCGATCCACCGGCAATCGGCAGCGTCAGCCGTACGCCCGTCGGCCACCCCAACGGGAAGGCTCACGGAACCGTCCCTTGACCTGCCCCGGCGACCTTCTCCCCGTACGGGTGACATCCGGGCCCTCTCCGGCCACACCGCCCCCTACGCCGCATAGCCTGCGCTCCGCCAAAGGCGCACCGAGGGACACGGGCGCACAGGGGAGGGACGGACCATGACAACGACCACGGCCACGGCCACCAGGCCGACGCAGACCACACCACGGGCGCCACACCAGCCACCGCAGGCACAGCAACCATGGCAATCAACGCAGCCACCAGAGTCACCGCAGCCACCGCAGCCACCCCAGTCACCGACGGCGGCAGGGCCTCCCACAGCCCGGACGGCCGCCACGCCGCCAGAAGCTTCCCCGAGGCCGCCGACCCCCTCGCCGCCCTGGAAACCGTCCACGGCCCCCGCAGGCCACACGACGTCCTTCTCCGCCGCCCTCTCCGCGACCACAGCCGACGCCTCAACCGAGCACTCGCCCCAGGCCGGGCCCGCCCCCCGCCCGCGTGGCCGGCACCGGCGGCCCCGGCCCCGGAAGCTGCTGTTCGCGGTGGGCGGGATGGCCCTGGCGGCGGGCGCGCTGAGCCTCGTACGGCTGACGTCGGACCCGGTCGGCGGCGTCGGCGCGGCAGGCCCGGCACCGAGCGCGGCGGACGACATCACGGACGGGACGACCGAGGCCGGAGCCACCGTGGGCGGCGAGCCCTCCCCGGACGCGGGCACCCCGACCGCCGACACCCCCATGGGCGCCGGGAGCCCCACGCCCACCCAGCAGCCGCCCTCATCGGGAGCGCCCGCCCCCCTGCCGACCCCTTCCGGCTACCAGCCCGCACCCTCCATCGGCGTGGACATCCCCTCCGCCCCCGGCACACGCGACCTCCCCAGGACCCCACCGCCCCGGGACACCTCCACGGCGCCCAGCACTCCGGAAACCCTCCGCCCCAGTGCTCCGGCACCCACCCAGCGCCCGGCGGCAGCCCCTCAGCAGCCGACCGCGCCCGACTCACCGACCACGCCGACCCACTCCGGTGACACGACCACACCCACGAAGCCCACGAAGTCGGGCCTCTGCGTCCCGATCGTCGGCGTATGCGTCAACGACGCCCTGAGCAGGTAGCGGAGGGGGCGGACATCAGCCACGCCGCGTGAGCAGCCACGGCTGGACCACGCCCAGCCCGCGCACAGGCCGTTGCCACATCGGCTGGAGGGCGAAGCGGTACGTGGGCGGTTCCTCGCCCTCCTTCTCCGCGGCGGCCGCGGCCTCGGCGGCCTCGGCCTCGGAGGCGGGCGCCTCGCCCGTGCGGATCAGCTCCTCGGCGAAGGCACCGTCGACGAGGACCGCGTCCTTCGGCGCTATCGAGGTGAGCCTGCTCGCGAGGTTCACGGTGGACCCGAAGACGTCACCCATCCGCGTCGTCACCGTGCCGAAGGCCATGCCGACGCGCAGCTCGGGCATGGTCTCGTCGTTGGCCATGGTCTCGATGAGACGCAGGGCGATCTCGGCGGCGACACCGGCGTCGTCCGTGGCGTACAGGACCTCGTCCCCGAGGGTCTTGATGAGCCGCCCCCCGTTCGCCGCCACCAGGTCCGCGGCCGTGGTCTCGAAGGCCTCGACCAGCTCGCCGAGCTCCTCCTCCTCCATCCGACGGGTCAGCCGCGTGAACCCCACGAGATCCGCGAAGCAGACCGCGAGGCGCCGGTCGACCATCTCCTCGTCGTCCGCAGCCTGCACGACCCGCCCGGTGGCGGCGGCGAGCTGACGCCGCCAGACGTAGACGAGGAACTCCTCCAGCTCCGGGAGCAAGAGCTCGATCAGCGGATACGTCACCTCGGTCCGGGTCATCCCCGGCTCCGGCGGCTCGGTCAGCCCCTCCAGGAAGGAGTCGATCTGCCACTCGGCCAGCCGTGCCGTGGTCTGCCCGGTCGAACGGGCCACCTGCACCGCCATGGCCTCACTCAGCAGCCCCGCCTCGACGAGACCGGCGAGGCGCCGCAGCGCGAGCACGTCGGCCTCGGTCAGCGCCTTGGCCTGACCGATGTCCGCGAAGCCCATGGCCCGCCAGAAACGGGACGCCAGCTCCATGGAGACACCGGCGCTGCGTGCCGCCTGAAAAGGGGTGTACCGGCGCTCGGCACCGAGGATCAGCCCTTCGAGCCGCAGCGCCAGAGGGTCCTCCTCGTCGGCGTCCACGCCGTGGGGCTCGCCCCGCTCGAGCGAAGCCGAGAGAGGGGGCGGCTCCACGCGGCCATCCGCGTTCGTGCCGGAGCCCGTGTCCTCGACGCTCACTCCTGCTGCCCTTCCGATCTCCCGCGGTCACGTACTCGACCGGCCTCAACTCTACGGCAGGTGTGCGCCAGCTCACTCCGTCAGGTGGGGCCGATGGTGGACACCCTCCGTCATCCCCGCCCGACGCCACAGCGGGCAGTCATGCCCATGCTGCTGCAGGCACTCGTGCCGCTGGGGCGGCACGGGTGGGCGCAGGCGGCACCCGGCAAGCGCCGGTGAGCGAAACCCGCCTCACCCAGCACCACCCCCGAGTTCCCAGCCCTCACCAGCCACACCTCCCAGCACCCCCCAACACGCAGTGGTCCCACAGGCCGCACCGGTCCCACAGCAGCCCCGTCACACAGGCCGCAAGTGCACGATGTCCCCCGCCCCCACCGGCTCCTGCACCCCGTCCTCCGTGGCGATGACGAGCCGCCCGTCCCCGTCCACGGCCACGGCCTCCCCCACCACCGACCGATCCCCGGGCAGCTCGGCCCGCACGGTGCGTCCCAGCGTCGCGCACCCCGCGGCATAGGTCTCCTGGAGCCCGCTCGCGGACGGATCACCTCCGGCCTCCCGCCACCGCCCGTACCACTCCTCCAGCGACCGCAGCACGGCCCGCAGCAGCGGATCACGGTCCGTGCTCACGGCGCCGGCGAGCGCCAGCGACCCCGCCGCGGGCACCGGCAGCTCCTCCTCGCGCAGGCTGACGTTGATGCCGATCCCGATCACGACACCCTCCGAGCCCGCCCGCTCCGCGAGGATCCCGCCGGCCTTGCGCTCCTCGCCCCCCACGGTCACCAGCAGGTCGTTGGGCCACTTGAGCGCCGTGTCGACCCCGGCGGCCCGGGACAGCCCGGTCGCGACGGCGACCCCGGTGAGGAGCGGCAGCCAGCCCCAGTGCCGTACGGGCACCTCGGTCGGCTTGAGGAGGACGGAGAAGAACAGACCGGAACGCGGCGGCGCGGTCCAGACGCGGTCGAGCCGCCCCCGGCCTGCCGTCTGCTCCTCGGCGACGAGGACCGCACCTTCCTCGGCATCCCCCTTGAGAGCGAGCTGGACGAGGTCGTGATTGGTGGAGCCGGTGCGCTGCACGACCTCCACATCGCAGTACAGGCCCCCGTGCCCGCCCTCCCGAACCAGTGCCCGGCGCAGGGCAGCGGAGTTGAGGGGCGGCCGGCCGAGGTCGGACCAGCGGTCCGACCTCGGCTCACCCGGTCCGCCGGACGGGTCACCTTGTGCACCTGGTGGTTTCGTCATGCGACCCACCCTAGGTTTGACATCCTCCGCCCCGCGAGAAGGGGACGGATTCCAGCCCTGACGAGCCGAGGTTCACGGGCGCTCGATCACTCTCGTGTTGTCACCCGTCCGACGTGTCCCGCCGCGACGCCCCCACCGGGCAAGCGGAAGGGGTCAGGAGTGTGGTAAACGCCGCACTGCCGAACGCTATGCGCAGCACTACGCTACGGATGAGTAACCGCACCCACTTATGAGCACGCACCGCGCAGCACGTACTGACTGATCCCTCACGTCCCCATGAGCAGGCAGGGAGCCGCACCCCGATGTCCGAGCCGGTAGAGCCAGCAAGCATCGACATTCACACGACCGCGGGGAAGCTCGCGGATCTGCAGCGCCGTATCCACGAGGCGACGCACGCCGGCTCCGAGCGCGCGGTGGAGAAGCAGCACGCCAAGGGCAAGTTGACGGCCCGTGAGCGGATCGAGCTGCTCCTAGACGAGGACTCCTTCGTGGAGTTCGACGAGTTCGCCCGGCACCGCTCCACCGACTTCGGCATGGAGAACAACCGCCCCTACGGCGACGGCGTCGTCACCGGCTACGGCACGGTCGACGGCCGCCCGGTAGCCGTCTTCTCCCAGGACTTCACCGTCCTCGGCGGCTCGCTCGGCGAGGTCTTCGGCCAAAAAATCATGAAAGCCATGGACTTCGCCCTCAAGACCGGCTGCCCGGTCATCGGCATCAACGACTCCGGCGGCGCCCGCATCCAGGAGGGCGTCATGGCCCTCGGCATGTACGGCGAGATCTTCCGCCGCAACACCCACGCGAGCGGCGTGATCCCCCAGATCAGCCTCGTCGTCGGCCCCTGCGCGGGCGGAGCGGTGTACTCCCCCGCGATCACCGACTTCACGGTCATGGTCGACCAGACCTCGCACATGTTCATCACCGGCCCGGACGTCATCAAGACGGTCACCGGCGAGGACGTCGGCTTCGAGGAGCTCGGCGGCGCCCGCACCCACAACGCCACCTCAGGCGTCGCCCACCACATGGCCGGCGACGAAAAGGAGGCCATCGAATACGTCAAGCAGCTCCTCTCCTACCTCCCCTCGAACAACCTCAGCGAGCCCCCGGCGTTCCCCGAGCAGGCGGACCTCACCCTCACCGACGAGGACCGCGAACTCGACACCCTCGTCCCGGACAGCGCCAACCAGCCCTACGACATGCACACGGTCGTCGAACACGTCCTGGACGACGCGGAGTTCTTCGAGACCCAGGCGCTCTTCGCGCCGAACATCCTCACCGGCTTCGGCCGTGTCGAGGGCCACCCCGTGGGCATCGTCGCCAACCAGCCGATGCAGTTCGCCGGCTGCCTGGACATCGACGCCTCCGAGAAGGCGGCCCGCTTCGTGCGCACCTGCGACGCCTTCAACGTCCCCGTGCTGACCTTCGTCGACGTCCCCGGTTTCCTCCCGGGCGTCGGCCAGGAACACGAAGGCATCATCCGCCGCGGCGCCAAGCTCATCTACGCCTACGCCGAGGCCACCGTCCCCCTCATCACCGTCATCACCCGCAAGGCCTTCGGCGGCGCCTACGACGTCATGGGCTCCAAGCACCTCGGCGCCGACCTCAACCTCGCCTGGCCCACCGCCCAGATCGCCGTCATGGGCGCCCAGGGCGCGGTCAACATCCTGCACCGCCGCACCATCGCCGCCGCCCCTGACGACAAACGCGACGAGGTCCGCGCCCGTCTGATCCAGGAATACGAGGACGCCCTCCTCAACCCCTACACGGCGGCCGAGCGCGGCTACGTCGACGCCGTCATCCCGCCCTCCGAGACCCGCCGCCACCTCGTCCGCGGCCTGCGCCAACTCCGCACCAAGCGGGAATCCCTGCCCCCCAAGAAGCACGGCAACATCCCCCTGTAGCCCTCTCCAACCCCGCTGGGAGCCGACATGACCATCAAGGTCGTACGCGGAAACCCGACCCCGGAGGAGCTGGCCGCCGCCCTGGCGGTGGTCCGCGCCCGCGCCGCGGCGGCGGCCACCGAGCCGCCCGGCGCGCCCGCCCCCCGGGACTCCTGGTCCGACCCGTCCCGCATCGCCGCGCACCGCCTGCCGGCCCCGGGCCCCACCACGTGGAGCCGCACCTACTGGCCCGGCTGAGCGGAACCTCGCCTACCGAATTGAGTACGCGTACTCAGGCGCCCGGCCCGCCGGGCGGCGCACCATCGCAGCATGCTCTGGTCCGACCCTGAGAACGAGCCGCCGAAGGAACTGCGCGACACGCAGGCCATGCTTCGGCGGCTCGGCGTGCTCATGGCCTGCGCCATGCTCCTGGCGATGCTGGTCCTGGGCATCCTCTGAGCACCCCGCCGTGGGGAGAGCCGCGTACGGCGAGAAGGGGGCTTGTCGGAGGGCCGCCCGCAGCGGTTGGCGCGTCAACTCGTCGAACTCTCCAGCCCACCGACTCCGCGCCGTTCCGAGGACGGACACCCCCCGGCGCGCCCCGACCCACCCACCGTCCCCGGGCGAACCCGACGGACGGACCGCACCCCTCCAGGGGCGCGAGGAACTGCGCGACCAGCCCCCACCCACCCGCACCCGACAACGCACCCCACTCGCCCCACTCAGCCCGCACCCGGCAACGCACCCCCCGGCCCACCCGGCCCGCCCCCGTCAACCCACGCAATACCCTGAGCGCATGACCGCCCCACACACCCACCGTCGCCTGATCCTCGCCTCCCAGTCCCCCGCCCGGCTCAACCTCCTGCGCCAGGCCGGCCTCGCGCCCGAGGTGATCGTCAGTGGTGTGGACGAGGACGCCGTGTCCGCGCCCACCCCCGCCGACCTGGCCCTGGCCCTCGCCGAGGCCAAGGCCTCCGTCGTCGCCGCGAAGCCCGAGGTCAAGGGCGCCCTCGTCATCGGCTGCGACTCGGTCCTCGACCTCGACGGCGAGGCCCTCGGCAAGCCCGCCGACGCCGAGGAGGCCACCGCCCGCTGGAAGTCCATGCGCGGCCGTGCCGGCACCCTCCAGACGGGCCACTGTGTCTACGACACCACCACCGGCCGCTACACCTCCGCGACCGCCTCCACGGTCGTCCACTTCGGCGACCCCACGGACGAGGAGATCGCCGCGTACGTGGCCTCGGGCGAACCCCTCTACGTCGCGGGGGCGTTCACGCTCGACGGCCGCTCGGCGCCGTTCATCGACGGCATCGACGGCGACCACGGGAACGTCATCGGCATCAGCCTCCCCCTGCTCCGCCGCCTGCTGGCCCGACTCGGCGTGTCCATCACCGACCTGTGGACGCCCCGCACCGACTGACGCGAGCCCTCACGAGGCGCCGGGCGCGGCCGGAGCGGCCTGCTCCGGCCCCCCGCCCCCGGTGCTTCCGGCGCCCCCGTCGGCCCCGGACCCACCTGGCACGGCGTCAGCGACCCCGTCCTGCCGGTCGTACGTCATCAGGGTGAGCAGCACCAGCCCCAGCACCACCATCATGAACGCGAACGCGCCCCACCCGACCAGCCCCACGGTGAGCGCCCCGAGCAGCCCGTGCACGACGGCGACGCTGATGAGCAGGATCCTGCCGAGCCCGGCGGGGGGACGGTTGCGCAGCGCCACGAGCAGCGCGACGACCCCGCAGAAGACGAAGTAGAGGCCGAAGAGGACGCCCCCGGCCTTCGTGGAGACGGACATGGCGTCGGAATCCAGCCCGGCGAGCGACATCTTCTGCCGGTCGACGACGGTGCCGAGGAGCCACTGGACCCCGGCGATCCCGAGCCCTTCCACGAACAGCACGATCGCCGTCAGTACCGCCACCGGTCTGCGGATCACCGGCCCCACCCACTTCCGCTCTCGCCAGTCGCTCTCGTTACCCCAGGTAGGTGTTCGAGACATCGCGAACGCTACTAACGGGTAAACCTCGGGACAAGGGTTCTCACGAGAGCAAAGAATCGTTGGGCCATTAGTAGGGACTCCACAAAGAAACCCAACCGGCCGCAGCATGGCCGCACAGAGACCTTGACCACATCAGAGGGCTAGGGTTTTCGCGTGGAGTCCTGCGCCATGCTGTGCGACAAGGGATTTCGCGGGTTGAGTGAGCCTCGATGCACGCTCCGTGTGGGCAAGCTCACCATTGTGGACGGGTCGAAACGCCGTGTCGGCAGTCCCTAAACTCGGCTTGTTTCAAGGAGAGGGAGCCATCGTGCGCAAGGTGTTGATCGCCAACCGAGGCGAAATCGCTGTCCGCGTCGCCCGGGCGTGCCGGGACGCCGGGATCGCGAGCGTGGCCGTGTACGCCGATCCGGACCGGGACGCGCTGCATGTGCGCGCCGCGGACGAGGCGTTCGCGTTGGGCGGTGACACTCCGGCGACCAGCTACCTGGACATGGGCAAGGTCCTCCAGGCGGCGAAGGACGCGGGCGCGGACGCGGTCCACCCGGGCTACGGGTTCCTCTCGGAGAACGCGGAGTTCGCGCAGGCGGTCCTGGACGCGGGTCTGATCTGGATCGGCCCGCCGCCGCAGGCGATCCGTGACCTGGGTGACAAGGTGGCGGCCCGTCACATCGCCCAGCGCGCCGGTGCCCCGCTGGTCGCGGGCACCCCGGACCCGGTCTCGGGCGCCGAGGAGGTCGTGGCCTTCGCCAAGGAGCATGGGCTGCCGATCGCGATCAAGGCCGCCTTCGGCGGTGGCGGCCGCGGCCTGAAGGTCGCCCGCACCCTCGAAGAGGTCCCCGAGCTGTACGACTCCGCCGTGCGCGAGGCCGTCGCCGCCTTCGGCCGGGGCGAGTGCTTCGTGGAGCGCTACCTCGACAAGCCCCGTCACGTCGAGACCCAGTGCCTGGCGGACCAGCACGGCAACGTGGTCGTCGTCTCGACCCGTGACTGCTCGCTCCAGCGCCGCCACCAGAAACTGGTCGAGGAGGCCCCGGCCCCCTTCCTGTCCGAGGCGCAGAACGCCGAGCTGTACGCCGCCTCCAAGGCGATCCTCAAGGAGGCCGGCTACGTCGGCGCCGGCACCGTCGAGTTCCTGGTCGGCATGGACGGCACGATCTCCTTCCTGGAGGTCAACACCCGCCTCCAGGTGGAGCACCCGGTCACCGAGGAGGTCACCGGCATCGACCTGGTCCGCGAGATGTTCCGTATCGCCGACGGCGAGGAACTCGGCTACGACGACCCGCCGATGCGCGGCCACTCCTTCGAGTTCCGCATCAACGGCGAGGACCCGGGCCGGGGCTTCCTCCCGGCGCCCGGCACGGTCACCACGTTCACCGCACCCTCGGGCCCCGGTGTCCGCCTGGACGCGGGCGTGGAGTCCGGCAGCGTCATCGGCCCGGCCTGGGACTCCCTCCTGGCCAAGCTGATCGTCACCGGTGCCACCCGGCAGCAGGCCCTGCAGCGCGCGGCCCGCGCTCTGGACGAGTTCACCGTCGAGGGCATGGCCACCGCGATCCCCTTCCACCGCGTGGTGGTCAAGGACCCGGCGTTCGCTCCCGAACTGACCGGCTCCAGCGACCCGTTCACGGTCCACACCCGCTGGATCGAGACCGAGTTCGTCAACGACATCAAGCCCTTCGCGGCCCCCGCCGACACCACTGAGGCCGACGACGACGCCGACCGCGAGACGATCGTGGTCGAGGTCGGCGGCAAGCGCCTGGAGGTCTCCCTCCCGGCCGCCCTGGGCATGACCCTGGCCCGCACCGGTCTCGCCGCCGGCGCGAAGCCGAAGCGCCGCGCGGCCAAGAAGTCGGGCCCGGCGGCCTCCGGCGACACCCTCGCCTCTCCGATGCAGGGCACCATCGTCAAGGTGGCCGTCGAGGAGGGCCAGGAGGTCAAGGAAGGCGACCTTATCGTCGTCCTGGAGGCCATGAAGATGGAGCAGCCCCTGAACGCCCACCGCTCCGGCACCGTCAAGGGCCTCACCGCGGAGGTCGGCGCCTCCCTCACCTCGGGCGCCCCCATCTGCGAAATCAAGGACTGACCGCCACGTGAAGCCCCCGCGCCCCATGTGCTTGGGGGCGCGGGGAACTGCGCGAGAAGCCCCACGCACCCGCACCCGCGCAACCACCTCCGTCACCCGAGCTCTTAGGCTGAGGACGCCCCCAGCAGAAGAGAGCAGGTGAACACCGCAGTGAGCCTCACCCCGGCCCAGCCTCCCGCAGGGACCCGGCCTCCCGCAGCAGGCCGGAGGCCCATGCGCGCGGACGCGCGTCGCAACCACGACCGCCTGCTCACGGAGGCCCGCCTCGCCTTCGCGGCCCACGGCACCGCCGCCTCGCTCGAGGACATCGCCCGCCGGGCGGACGTGGGCATCGGCACCCTGTACCGCCACTTCCCGAACCGCCAGGCCCTCCTGAGCGCGGTCTTCGAGGAAGCCGTCGCCGATCTGCTGGCCCGCGCCCAGACACACCTGCGCGCGGAACACCCCTGCTCGGCGCTCGTCGCCTGGCTGCGCGACATCATCACCCATGCGGGCGAATACCGGGGACTGGCGCAAGCCCTGATGACGGTCTCGTACGCGGACTCCCGCGCCGTGGACGAGAACCCCTCGGACCTGGCCCGGTGCTGCGCCCCGATCCGGGAGGCGGGTACGGCCCTCCTCCGGCGGGCGCAACACGCTCACGTCGTACGCGACGACGTGTCCATCGGAGATCTGCTCCAGCTCACCCACGCGATCGCGCTGGCGGCCGAGGAAACCCCGGACGACCCGGAGTTGGCCGACCGCCTGCTGACGCTCACCTTGCGCGGCCTGAAGCCGTAGCCACCGCCGGCCCGAGCCCACCCGGGCTCAGCCCGCGCTCCCCTGCCCGACGCCGCGGCTCACGCCCCCTACCGGCGCCGCAGATCCGCGACCCGGGCCGCCCGCTCCCGTTCTCGTTCACCGGCGGGCGGCTGGTCCCCCAGAACCGTGGCGGTGCGCAGCTGGGGCGCGGTGCCGTGGACCTGGTTGCGGCGGGGCCCCGGAAGGGGCACGTCCCGGCGCGAAGGGCGCGTCGGGACGGGATCGCCTCCCGCTCCCCCGGCGCCCGACGCCCCGGCCACGGAGATCTGCACACCCTGATCGGCCAGGGCCTGCAGCTCGGTGACCGCGCGGTCGTCGTGGCCGGACGGGTCGTCGGTGACCAGCCGGGTGATCACATCTGTCGGCACCGTCTGGAACATGGTGTCGGTGCCGAGTTTGGTGTGGTCGGCGAGCACGACGACCTCGGCGGCGGCCTGGACCAGCGCGCGGTCGACGGACGCCGACAGCATGTTGGACGTGGACAGGCCGCGTTCGGCGGTCAGTCCGCTCCCGGAGAGGAAGGCCTTGGAGACACGCAGCCCCTGGAGGGACTGCTCGGCTCCGGAACCGACCAGGGCGTAGTTGGAACCGCGCAGGGTGCCGCCGGTCATCACGACCTCCACACGGTTGGCATGGGCCAACGCCTGGGCCACCAACAGGGAGTTGGTGACGACGGTCAGCCCGGGGACCCGCGCGAGCCGGCGCGCCAGCTCCTGCGTGGTGGTCCCCGCCCCGACCACGATGGCCTCGCCTTCTTCGACGAGGCTCGCGGCGAGATCGGCGATGGCCGTCTTCTCGGCGGTCGCGAGATGGGATTTCTGCGGAAAGCCGGACTCCCGCGTGAACCCGCCCGGCAATACCGCACCGCCGTGTCGGCGGTCGAGGAGTCCTTCTGCCTCCAGAGCGCGCACGTCCCGCCGTACGGTCACTTCGGAGGTCTGGACGACGCGGGCGAGCTCACGGAGCGACACGGCTCCATTGGCCCGCACCATTTCGAGGATCAATTGACGACGTTCTGCAGCGAACACGAAACTGACAGTAACGCCAACGACCATCTGCTTTCAGCAGTTTGCGCCGAATAGCAGAAGTTGTTCGCAGGGTGGGGCGAGAAGTGATATAGGGACCATCCCGGACGGAACCCGGCACACATCGGTCAGAACGCACGGATCGCACGGTCCGAACGGACCATGCGATCCGTGCGGACCGTGCGAACCCTACGGGCCGTCAGACCCCTCCACCCGACTTGCGTGTGTGGAGCTGGCGCGCGACCTCGGCGATCGAGCCGGACAGCGACGGGTACACGGTGAACGCGTTCGCGATCTGCTCGACCGTCAGGTTGTTGTCGACCGCGATCGAGATCGGGTGGATCAGCTCGGAGGCGCGCGGCGAGACCACCACACCGCCCACGACGATGCCGGTGCCCGGCCGGCAGAAGATCTTGACGAAGCCGTCCCGGATGCCCTGCATCTTGGCGCGCGGGTTGCGCAGCAGCGGCAGCTTCACCCCGACGGCGTCGATGACGCCCGCGTCCAGGTCGGCCTGGGTGTAGCCGACGGTGGCGATCTCGGGGTCGGTGAAGACGTTGGACGACACGGTCTTCAGGTTCAGCGGGGCCACGGCGTCGCCGAGGAAGTGGTACATGGCGATACGGCCCTGCATGGCGGCGACGGACGCCAGGGCGAACACCCCGGTGACGTCACCGGCCGCGTACACGCCGGGGGCGGTGGTCCGCGACACCTTGTCGGTCCAGATGTGCCCGGACTCCTTGACCTTGACCCCGGCCTCCTCCAGCCCCATCCCGGCGCTGTTGGGGACGGCGCCGACGGCCATCAGACAGTGCGAGCCGGTGATGACGCGCCCGTCCGCGAGCGCGACCTCGACCCGGTCCCCCACCCGTTTGGCGGACTCGGCCCGGGACCGTGCCATGACGTTCATGCCGCGCCGCCGGAACACGTCCTCCAGGACGGCGGCGGCGTCCGGGTCCTCGCCCGGCAGCACCCGGTCGCGGCTGGAGACGAGGGTGACGCGCGACCCGAGCGCCTGGTAGGCGCCGGCGAACTCGGCACCGGTGACACCGGATCCGACGACGATCAGCTCTTCCGGCAGCTCGTCCAGGTCGTAGACCTGCGTCCAGTTGAGGATGCGCTCACCGTCCGGCTGCGCGTCGGGCAGTTCGCGCGGATGTCCGCCGGTGGCGATGAGCACGGCGTCGGCGGTCAGGGTCTCCTCGGACCCGTCCGCCGCCCGCACGACGACCTTGCGCGACCCGTCGAGGTCCTGCTGCCCCACGAGCCGCCCGCGCCCGCGCATGACCCGTGCGCCGGCGCGCGTCACCGAGGCGGTGATGTCGTGCGACTGCGCCAGCGCGAGCCGCTTCACACGCCGGTTGACCTTGCCGAGGTCCACACCCACGACACGCGCGGGCGTGTCGATGTGCGGGGTGTCGTCGGCGACGATGATCCCCAGCTCCTCATAGGAGGAGTCGAAGGTCGTCATCACCTCGGCCGTCGCGATGAGGGTCTTCGACGGCACGCAGTCGGTCAGCACCGACGCCCCGCCCAGACCGTCGCAGTCCACGACGGTCACCTCCGCGCCGAGCTGCGCGGCCACCAGCGCCGCTTCATATCCGCCGGGTCCGCCACCGATGATCACGATCCGAGTCACATGCCCCATTGTCCCGTACGAGCCCGCGTATCAACGAGTCGGGGGGTACGGGACGGGGTGATCGGCCCGCAGGGCCATCACCAGGGGCGCGGGGCTGTGACACATGCGGCTCCGCCGCGTGGGCGCGACCAGCCACCACACACCCGCACCCGCCGAACAACCGAACCCCCCGCCCCCTCAGGCGCCCCGGCCCCCGAGCGGAGCGCTCCCGTACCCTCTCCCCATGTCGCTCTACGCCGCCTACGCCGGCAACCTGGACTCGCGCCTGATGTCCCGCCGCGCCCCCCACTCCCCGTTGCGCGCAACCGGCTGGCTGAACGACTGGCGGCTGACCTTCGGCGGCGAGCACATGGGCTGGGAGGGCGCCCTGGCCACCGTCGTGGAGGCCCCCCGCTCCCAGGTCTTCGTGGCCCTCTACGACATCGCCCCCATGGACGAGGACGCGATGGACCGGTGGGTCGGCGTCGGGCTGGACATATACCGCCGGATGCGGGTCCGCGTACACACGCTGGACGGTGAGGAACCTGCCTGGGTCTACGTCCTCAACGGCTACGAGGGCGGCCTGCCCTCCGCCCGCTATCTGGGTGAGGTCGCGGACGCGGCGGAGTCGGCGGGCGCGCCGCACGACTATGTGATGGAACTCCGCAAACGCCCCTGCTGAGGGGCCGGCCGGGGGGGCGAGCGCCTCCCCCGGTGTTGGAAACGACAAGGCAACGATCCCGATCCCGTGAGCCTGGTCATCTACGCGCGTAGGCTCAGACCGGATACCCTCGTCGCGTGAACGCATCTCTTCTTCCGGACGACATCCAGGGCGACCCGTACGCCGCCGCCGCCGACGCCGCCGCGCGCCTGCGTGAGCTGACGGGCGCCGAGACCCACGACGTCGCCCTCGTGATGGGCTCCGGCTGGGCCCCGGCCGTGGACGCCCTGGGCGCGCCCGAGGCCGAGTTCCAGGTCACCGAGCTGCCCGGCTTCCCACCGCCGGCGGTCGAGGGGCACGGCGGCAAGGTCCGCTCGTACAGGATCGGCGACAAGCGCGCGCTCGTCTTCCTGGGCCGCACCCACTACTACGAGGGGCGCGGCGTCGCCGCCGTCGCGCACGGCGTCCGTACGGCCGTCGCCGCCGGTGTGAAGACGATCGTCCTCACCAACGGCTGCGGTGGTCTGCGCGAGGGCATGCGTCCCGGCCAGCCGGTGCTGATCAGCGACCACCTCAACCTGACGGCGACGTCGCCGATCGTCGGCGCGAACTTCGTCGACCTCACGGACCTCTACTCCCCGCGCCTGCGCGCCCTGTGCAAGGAGATCGACCCCTCCCTGGAGGAGGGCGTCTACGCGCAGTTCACGGGCCCGCACTACGAGACCCCGGCGGAGATCCGCATGGCCCGCGTGATCGGCGCGGACCTCGTCGGGATGTCCACGGTCCTGGAGGCCATCGCCGCGCGCGAGGCGGGCGCCGAGATCCTGGGCATCTCCCTGGTGACGAACCTGGCGGCCGGGATGACGGGCGAGCCCCTCAACCACGAGGAGGTCCTCCAGGCGGGCCGCGACTCGGCGACCCGCATGGGCGCGCTGCTGACGCAGGTCCTGAACCGGCTGTAGCGCGGAGGGCTCCGCCGGGGGCGCGTTCTTCGGGTGGCGGCCCGGTGGGGGTTCTCGCGCAGTTCCCCGCGCCCCTGAAGAGCACGGGCTGCGCCCTGCGCTTTTCAGGCCCGCCGCCCCTCGCCTTTCAGGCCGCGTGAGTGGCTCTTCAGGCCCGCAGGGGCCTGGTCTTTCAGGGGCGCGGGGAACTGCGCGAGAACCCCCATCGGACCCGCACCCGAAACCCACGACGGGCGGGGTCAAAGGGGCGCAGCCCCTGGGATGGGTCGGGTAGGGGCGGCGGGGGCGAGCACAATCGAACCGACGGCACAGCAGAAGACCGACGGCAGACATAGAACGAGAGGTTGACCCCCGTGCACGACGACCTGATCGCCCGCGCCAAGGCGTGGCTGGCCGAGGACCCCGACCCGGACACCCGGGACGAACTCGGCAGGCTGATCGACGCGGCGGACACGGCGGAACTGACCACCCGCTTCTCCGGCACGCTCCAGTTCGGCACGGCCGGCCTCCGGGGCGAACTCGGCGCCGGCCCCATGCGCATGAACCGCGCGGTCGTCATCCGCGCCGCCGCCGGCCTCGCCGCTTACCTCAACAAACAGGGCGACACCGGCGGCCTGGTCGTCATCGGCTACGACGCACGCCACAAGTCCGCCGACTTCGCCCGCGACACGGCCGCCGTGATGACCGGCGCGGGCCTGCGCGCGGCCGTCCTCCCCCGCCCCCTGCCCACGCCCGTCCTGGCCTTCGCCATAAGGCATCTGGGCGCGGTGGCCGGCGTGGAGGTCACGGCCAGCCACAACCCGCCGCGCGACAACGGCTACAAGGTCTACCTGGGCGACGGCTCCCAGATCGTGCCCCCGGCCGACGCCGGGATCGCGGCCGAGATCGACGCCGTACGCTCCCTCGACGACGTGCCCCGCCCGGACGCCGGCTGGGACACCCTCGACGACAGCGTCCTGGAGGCCTATCTGGCCCGTACGGACGCGGTGCTCGCCCCCGGTTCCCCGCGGACCGCCCGCACGGTCTACACGGCCATGCACGGCGTCGGCCGGGACACCCTGCTCGCTGCCTTCGCCCGGGCCGGCTTCCCCGAACCCGTCCTCGTCGCCGAGCAGGCGGACCCGGACCCGGAGTTCCCGACGGTCGCCTTCCCGAACCCGGAGGAGCCCGGCGCGATGGACCTCGCCTTCGCGAAGGCCCGCGAGACGGACCCCGACCTGATCGTGGCGAACGACCCGGACGCGGACCGCTGCGCCGTGGCCGTGAAGGACGGCACCGACTGGCGCATGCTGCGCGGCGACGAGGTCGGCGCGCTCCTCGCCACCCACCTGGTCGCGCGCGGCGCCCGGGGCACCTTCGCCGAGTCGATCGTCTCCTCCTCCCTCCTCGGCCGTATCGCCGAGAAGGCGGGCCTCCCCTACGAGGAGACCCTGACCGGCTTCAAGTGGATCGCCCGCGTCGAGGGCCTGCGCTACGGCTACGAGGAGGCACTCGGCTACTGCGTCGACCCCGAGGGCGTCCGCGACAAGGACGGCATCACGGCGGCTCTGCTCATCACGGAACTCGCCTCGCGGCTGAAGGAGGAGGGCCGCACCCTCCTCGACCTGCTGGACGACATCGCCGTCGAGCACGGGCTGCACGCCACCGACCAGCTCTCGGTCCGCGTCCAGGACCTCTCGCTCATCGCCAGCGCGATGGAACGGCTCCGCGAGCGGCCGCCGACCGCCCTGGCCGGCCTGCCCGTCACCCGGGCCGAGGACCTGACCCGGGGCACGGACCGGCTCCCGCCCACGGACGGCCTGCGCTACACGCTCGACGGCGCCCGTGTCATCGTCCGCCCCAGCGGCACGGAGCCCAAGCTCAAGTGCTACCTGGAGGTCGTGGTGCCCGTCGCCGACCCGACCGCCCTCCCGGCGGCCCGCGCGAAGGCGACGGAGCTGCTGACCGGCATCAAGCGGGACCTCTCGGCGGCAGCGGGCATCTGACCCCGCCCCTCCTCGCACACGGAGGTCCCGGCCGATGCACCGGCCGGGACCTCCGCCATGCGCGCGCCGACGAGACGGCGAGGCACGGTCCGCCGACCTCACCGGCTCCAGGCTCCACGGCGCCGGCACAGCCTCTACGGCACCAGCACCAGCACCGCCGCCCACCCCACGGCGAGCACCGCACTCAGCGGCCACAGCGGTAGTCCCCGCCCCACGTACTCCCCCTCCGGCCGCAGCGACGGCTCCTGCCACAGGGCGGTGATCTCGGCGGCGGTCCTCTCGTACGGGTGAACGAGCCGCAGCTTGCGCTCCAGCCAGCGCCAGCGTTCCGCCCGGACGCTCCACAGCTCGAACGACTCCTGGCGGCTGCCCACCGTCAGCACGGCACCGGCGCACCGCACGGTCGCGAGGTCGTCCCACGTGACGTGCCGGGGCCTGCCCCAGCCGCTCAGCCACAGCCCCGAACGGTCGGCCGTGATGCGCCAGGTGAGCATCTGGGGCAGCGTCAGGACGCCGAAGAGGCCGAGGAGGCCCCCGAGGACGTAGCGCGTCGGTCCGTCCGGGTAGAGCCCCACGGCGGCGGTCACGGCGATCATGAACAGGGCGGCGGACCAGTCCGGCCAGCCCGCCCGCCAGCGCCGCAGGGACACCGGCGCGTCCCCCAGCCGCGCCCGGCTCTCCGTGACGGCCGTGGCCCGCAGCTCCTCGTGGACCGTGTGCCGCTTCGCCCCGGCACGCTGCCGGGCGGCCCGGTGCCGTACGGTCCGGTCGGACAGGGGCCGCACGGGTCCGCTGGACGACTCGACGACCAGTTCCGCGGGCGCACCGCCCTCGGCGGACGCCGGCTTTTCCAGGTCCACCGGTCCACCGGCCCCGCCCGGGGCCTCCGGCGTCTCCGCCGCGCTGACGATCACGATCTCGGCGCCGTCGTGGGGCAGCCCGTACAGCACGGCCTCGCGCAGGGGACCGGGCTGGTCGTCGTCCTCGTCGACGCCCTCGACGGCGTCGAGGAGCGCGTCCCGCTCCGACCGGCCGTCGCGCTTCTCGGCCTCTTCGGCGTCTTCGTCGTCTTCGTCGTACCACTGCTCGGTGGCGACCGTGAACAACGGCCGCAGCGCCGCCATGTCGTCGGCGGCGAACACTTCCGCGTCCCCGTCGGCGCCGTCGCGGACGAGCACCCGCAGCACCGGCACGGGAGCGCCCCGCAGCGCGGCGGACCGACGGCGGCCCAGCAGCCCGGAGAGCGACGTGGTGAGTCCCCAGCCGACCACGAACCAGCCGACGAGCGTGGCCTCGTGCCGGTCGGTGGCGACGTCCCAGCCGGAGACGGCGGAGAGCATCCCCGCGCCGACCACGGTCAGCACGGCCCCGAAACCCATGAGGAACCGCCCGCGCCGCAGCGGCCCGACCTGGTCCGGCACCGTGGCCGTGACCCCCTCGGTGGCCGCGAGCGCCCACTGCCGCTGGAGTCGGCGCTTGCTCAGCCGGATCTCGGCCGCCGCCCAGGTGAAGGTCGCGGCGAGGAGGCCCACCAGGGTCGGCACGTCGTGCGAGCCGCCGAACCAGGCGAGCAGAAGCAGCAGGGCGGGCGCGGAGAACCGTACGACCTCGGGCCTGACCAGGGTCCACACCAGCTGCAACGGCACCAGCGCGGCGAGGGCGGCGGGCACCTCCACGAAGTTCGCCAGCCAGAAGCCGACGATCAGGCCACCCGGGACCACGGCGAGCAGATGCAGGGGCCGCGTCCGCGCGGGCACCCACAGGGGCGGCCGGGTCCGCGCCCAGACCTCCGTCTTCTCCCCGCTCCAGGCGACGCTGCCGTCGGGCACGGCGAACGCGGGCAGGGGGCACGGCGGTGGGGAGACCCCGGCCGGGAACTGGGGCTCAAGCTCGGTACTCATCGTTGTGTGGACACTCCGGCCGCCGTCGTGGTTGCGCCGCGCGGTCCGACACGATCCAAGCGGGCCAGGCTGTGAAGGCGGGACACACGAGCAGCGCCACCCTAGAACAGACGTCCGGTGTTCCTCACCGAAACGACTTCCCGGAGCTCCACGTCACACCGGGCCAATGTCACACCGGACCACGTCGCACCGGGCCAGTGCCACACCAGGCCGATGTCAGACCAGGCCGATGTCACCCCAGCGCGATCAGTACCGCCAACAGCACGGCCCCGGCCGCCGCGGGCCCCACGATCTCCCAGGCCCACCGCACGCTCGGCTCCCCCTGCGCCCCGGCCGCCTTCGCCCGCGCCTCGCACAGGTCCCGCAGATCGACCATGACCTGATCGGCCTCCGCCCGCACGGGCCGCCCGGCGTCGGCGGTGAGCCCGTCACCGCCGCCCTTGGCGCCCCGACGCGCCTCCCGGGCCTGCTGCCGATGGGCCTTCTTGCGCCCCCGCAGCGAGACGGGGATCGCCCAGAGCTGGTACTTGGTGCCGCTCTCGTCGATGACCTCGTTCGTGTAGCCGGACCGCAGCGACACCACGCTCGCCCAGGGCAGCTCGATCACCCGGAACGGATTGCGCACCCGCAGCCGGTCGTCGTTGGCGAACACAGCCGGCCGCACCGAGAACGCGACCACCACCGGCACGGCCACCAGCATCGAGGCCAGCGCCAGCCAGGGCGTACGCCCGTCGCCGGACACCACGGCGTCCCCACCGAGCCAGGCGATCAGCCCGAGCAGCAGCACGCCGCCCACGAGCCCGGCGGGCGACCGGTAGGCCCGGTCCTTGTAGACGGGCTTGTCGTCGGGCCTGTTGTCGGGCTTGCCGGGCGTCGACGCGGAGGCCTGATCCGAGGTGCTCATACGTCCGATTCTGCACGATGGCGCGCACCTGCCCGCAGCCGAGGTCGCGCCCCGCGCGGGGCGCGGGGAACCGCGCGACGAGCCACGGACGGCTCGCACGCGCCGGAGACGGCACGCACCCGCCCCGCCCCCGCCTGTCGGAACAATCCTGAGGGCTGTACACCTGCTACGCGCGTAGATATGCTCGTCTGGTGACCATGTCCACAGCTGCACCCCACGCTCTCGCCGACGTCACCGCGTCCGACAGCACGCTGCGCCGCTTCCTCCACGGGCTGCCCGGCGTCGACCCGGTCGGCCTGGAGGCGCGCGCCGCCTCCCTCGGCACCCGTTCCATCAAGACGACCGCCAAGGCGTACGCCATCGACCTGGCCATCTCCATGGTCGACCTGACGACCCTGGAAGGCGCGGACACCCCCGGCAAGATCCGGTCCCTGGGCGCCAAGGCGGTCCTCCCCGACCCCACCGACCGCACCACGCCCGCCACCGCCGCGGTCTGCGTCTACCCCGACATGGTGCCCGCCGCGAAGGCCGCCGTCGCCGGCTCCACCGTGAAGGTCGCCTCCGTGGCCACCGCCTTTCCGGCCGGCCGCTCCCCCCTCGCCGTGAAGCTGGCGGACGTCCGCGAGGCCGTCTCCGCGGGCGCCGACGAGATCGACATGGTCATCGACCGCGGCGCGTTCCTCGCGGGGAACTACCTCAAGGTCCACGAGGAGATCACCGCGGTGAAGGAGGCCTGCGGCACCGCGGCCCGCCTGAAGGTCATCTTCGAGACGGGCGAGCTCTCGACCTACGACAACATCCGCCGGGCCAGCTGGCTCGGCATGCTCGCCGGCGCGGACTTCATCAAGACGTCCACCGGCAAGGTCGCGGTGAACGCCACGCCCGCCAACACCCTCCTCATGCTGGAGGCCGTCCGCGACTTCCGCGCCCAGACCGGCGTCCAGGTCGGTGTGAAGCCCGCCGGCGGCATCCGCACCACCAAGGACGCGATCAAGTTCCTCGTCCTGGTCAACGAGACCGTCGGCGAGGACTGGCTGGACAACCACTGGTTCCGCTTCGGCGCGTCCTCGCTCCTCAACGACCTGCTGATGCAGCGCCAGAAGCTGGCCACCGGCCGCTACTCCGGCCCCGACTACGTGACGGTGGACTGATCCCCATGGCTTCCGCATTCGAATACGCACCGGCCCCCGAGTCCCGGGCGATCGTCGACATCGCCCCCTCCTACGGCCTGTTCATCGACGGCGAGTTCACCGAGGCCGCCGACGGCAAGGTCTTCAAGACGGTCAGCCCCGCCTCCGAGGAGGTCCTCTCCGAGATCGCCCAGGCGGGCGAGGCGGACGTGGACCGCGCCGTACAGGCGGCCCGCAGGGCGTTCGAGAAGTGGTCGGCCCTGCCCGGCACGGAGCGCGCGAAGTACCTCTTCCGCATCGCCCGCATCATCCAGGAGCGCTCCCGCGAGCTGGCCGTCCTCGAAACCCTGGACAACGGCAAGCCGATCAAGGAGACCCGCGACGCCGACCTCCCCCTGGTCGCCGCGCACTTCTTCTACTACGCGGGCTGGGCCGACAAGCTCGACCACGCCGGCTACGGCGCGAGCCCCCGCCCCCTCGGCGTGGCGGGCCAGGTCATCCCCTGGAACTTCCCGCTCCTGATGCTGGCGTGGAAGATCGCCCCGGCCCTGGCGACGGGCAACACGGTCGTCCTGAAGCCCGCGGAGACCACCCCCCTCTCGGCGCTGTTCTTCGCGGACGTCTGCCGTCAGGCGGGCCTGCCCAAGGGCGTCGTCAACATCCTCCCGGGATACGGCGACACGGGCGCGGCCCTGGTCGCGCACCCGGACGTGAACAAGGTCGCCTTCACCGGCTCCACCGCGGTCGGCAAGCAGATCGCGAAGACGGTCGCGGGCACCCGCAAGAAGCTCACCCTCGAACTGGGCGGCAAGGGCGCGAACATCGTCTTCGACGACGCGCCCATCGACCAGGCCGTCGAGGGCATCGTGAACGGCATCTTCTTCAACCAGGGCCAGGTCTGCTGCGCGGGTTCCCGCCTGCTGGTCCAGGAGTCGATCCAGGACGAGCTGCTCGACTCCCTCAAGCGCCGCCTGTCGACCCTCCGTCTCGGCGACCCGCTGGACAAGAACACGGACATCGGCGCGATCAACTCCGAGGAGCAGCTCACCCGGATCACCTCGCTCGTCGAGCGCGGCGAGTCGGAGGGCGCCGAGCGCTGGTCCCCGGCCTGCGAACTGCCCACCGCCGGCTACTGGTTCGCCCCGACGCTCTTCACGAACGTCACGCAGGCGCACACCATCGCCCGTGACGAGATCTTCGGTCCGGTCCTGTCCGTCCTCACCTTCCGCACCCCGGACGAGGCGGTCGCCAAGGCCAACAACACCCAGTACGGTCTGTCGGCGGGCATCTGGACCGAGAAGGGCTCCCGGATCCTGGCCGTCGCGAACAAGCTGCGCGCGGGTGTCGTCTGGTCCAACACGTTCAACAAGTTCGACCCGACGTCGCCGTTCGGCGGCTACAAGGAGTCGGGCTTCGGCCGCGAGGGCGGCCGCCACGGCCTGGAGGCGTACCTCGATGTCTGACCGCTTGACTGTCTTCAAGACCTACAAGCTGTACGTCGGCGGGAAGTTCCCGCGTTCCGAGAGCGGCCGGGTGTACGAGGTGACGGACTCGAAGAACAACTGGCTGGCGAACGCGCCGCTCTCCTCCCGCAAGGACGCCCGTGACGCGGTCGTGGCCGCGCGCAAGGCGTTCGGCGCCTGGTCGGGAGCCACGGCCTACAACCGCGGCCAGGTCCTCTACCGCGTCGCCGAGATGCTGGAGGGCCGCAGGGCGCAGTTCGTCCACGAGGTGGCCGACGCGGAGGGCCTGTCGAAGTCGAAGGCGGCGGCCCAGGTGGAGGCCACGATCGACCGCTGGGTCTGGTACGCGGGCTGGACCGACAAGATCGCCCAGGTGGTCGGCGGCGGAAACCCGGTCGCGGGCCCGTACTTCAACCTGTCCTCCCCCGAACCGACGGGTGTGGTGGCGGTCCTGGCCCCCCAGGAGTCGTCGTTCCTGGGCCTGGTCTCGGTCCTCGCCCCGGTGATCGCGACGGGCAACACGGCCGTGGTGGTGGCTTCGGAAAGGTCCCCTCTCCCGGCCCTCTCCCTCGGCGAGGTCCTGGCCACCTCCGACGTCCCCGCCGGCGTGGTCAACGTCCTCTCCGGCCGTACGTCGGAGATCGCGACGCCCCTCGCCGCGCACCAGGACGTCAACGCGATCGACCTGGCCGGCGCGGACGACGTCCTGGCGAAGGAACTCGAGATCGCCGCGGCCGACAACCTCAAGCGCGTTCTGCGTCCACAGCCTGTGGACGACTGGTCGGCCGCGCCCGGCATCGACCGCATGACGGCGTTCCTGGAGACGAAGACGGTCTGGCACCCGACGGGGTCGCTGGGCGCGTCGGGGTCGGCGTACTGAGAAAGCGCCCCGTAAGAGGCGCGGGGAACTGCGCGACCAGCCACGGACGGCCCGCGCCGTCTCCGAGGACCGCGCAGTTCCCCCCACGGCTTTCCGCTCCCGTCAGCCCTGCAATCAGCCCACCAACCTGTCCCACCACCGGAATGCTCCCGATCGACGGTGCCTGTGCCACCGGCCCGGTCAGCGCCGTCGGCGTCAGCGGCTGGAAGCCGGCCAGCTGCGTCCCACCCCGTTGTCGAGAGGATCGACCCCGGTGCCCGCCAGCGGGTTGGGCTTGAGCCCCGCGACCGGTCCGGTGACGTAACCGACCGTGCCGGTCAGGGCCTGCAGGCCCGCCTGCGGGTCGATCTTCCCCAGCGACGTGCGCCGGGTGCGCATCACGTCGACGACCGGGGCCGCGTCGTCCGCCGCGGCGGCCGTGCCCGCGCCCGCGCCGAGCGCGACCCCGGCGGTGGCAACGGTCAGCAACGCGCGCCGGGCGGTGGAGTTCCGGGGAGCCGAGTGTCGACCCATCAGGGGGCCACCTTCTCCTGTGCGCCCCCCTTGCGGAAAGTATTCATAGAGACACGTAAGGTAGTTGAGGTGTGATGTGCGCTCCACGGGCTACCCGCCGTCTCGGCGGGAGCCGCTCGATGCCTCACACTGGACTCTCGTGAGTTCGCATCCCCCGATACCGACCCGAGTCGTCCTGCTGTCCGGTCCGTCCGGCTCGGGCAAGTCCCTCCTCGCCGCCCGCTCCGGCCTGCCCGTGCTGCGGCTCGACGACTTCTACAAGGAGGGCGACGACCCGACGCTGCCGCTGGTGGAGGGCAGCACGGACATCGACTGGGACCACCCGCTGTCGTGGGACGCGGACACCGCCGTCGCCGCGATCGGGGAACTGTGCCGCACGGGCGGGACGACCGTCCCGACGTACGACATCTCCCTCAGCGCGCGGACGGGCGCGGAGGCCCTGCACATCGGACGGACGCCGGTGTTCATCGCCGAGGGCATCTTCGCCGCCGAGATCGTCGAACGCTGCCGTGAACTCGGTCTGCTGGCGGACGCGCTCTGTCTGACCCGTGGACCGGTGAAGACCTTCCGCCGCCGTTTCCTGCGCGACCTCAAGGAGGGCCGCAAGTCGGTGCCGTTCCTGCTGCGTCGCGGCTGGCGGCTGATGCGGCTGGAGCGTTCGATCGTGGCCCGGCAGACGGAGTTGGGCGCCCACCCCTGCGACCGGGACGAGGCGCTGGGCCGACTGGCGGCGGCCGCCGCCGGCCGCGTCGCGAAGGCCCCGGCCTGAGCCCGAGGCCCTGATCCCGAGGCCCCCTGGGCCCGACGCCGGACATGAAAGCGGGACTGGACGGACCCCCCGGCCCTCCAGTCCCGCTTCCCCCGTGATCCCCCCATGTGTCACACCGGCGCCCCCCAGCGCCACCGTGACGTTCCCCGTTCCCCCGTGCTCCCCCGCTTTTCCCCCGTTACTTACTCCCCCCGCTGACCTTCAGGCGACAAGCTCCCCGAAGGACTCCTCCTCGTCACGGCCGAAGCTGAGGACCTCGTCCTCACGCAGCCGGCGGAGGGACCGCCAGATGCTGGACTTCACCGTGCCGACACTGATGTCGAGGATCTCCGCGATCTCCGGGTCGGTGCGGCCCTCGTAGTAACGCAGGACCAGCATCGTCCGCTGGAGTTCGGGGAGCCGGGCGAGCGCCTGCCACAGGACGGCGCGCAGTTCGGTGCCGCGCATCGCGTCCGTGTCGCCGACGGTCTCCGGCAGTTCCTCGGTCGGGTACTCGTTCAGCTTGCGGCGGCGCCACGCGCTGATGTGCAGATTGGTCATGGTGCGGCGGAGGTAGCCCCCGACCGCGGCCTTGTCACTGATCCGGTCCCACGCCCGGTAGGTCGAGAACAGCGCGCTCTGCAGCAGGTCCTCGGCCTCGAAGCGGTCTCCGGTCAGGTGGTAGGCGGTTGCGTACAGGGAGGCACGACGCTCCTGGACGTAGGCGGTGAACTCCGCCTCCGACACAGACCGGCGTTCCCCCGTGCCCTCCCCGTACGCGGTCCCCGTTCCCCCGTGGGCGACCCCCGTTGCCCCCGTGGTGCTTGCCCCCACGTGTGCGTCAACCACCGACATCAACGTGGTGTGCTGACGCCCGGTGCCGCGAGCGCACCCCCGCCCGCTCACCGCACCGGACTTCTCCGTGTTCCGGACGACGTCGTGGAGCCGCGTGACAACTGCGCTAGTGCTGGTGCTGTGCAGCGTGTTCATCTCGCGCCCCCCGTCGTGGAGTTCCGGTCTTCGGCCTGCTTGCTTGCCTGTGCCGAAAAGATTGCCGGTTCACCTTCATGGCTCTGTCCGCCGACTGTCACAGACCTGTCACAGGGGTCGGCGCCTGGGCACGGCCCAGGCGAGGCACAGGTCGATCACAGAGAAGAGTCGTACAGCTACGCGAACGGCACGATCGTGTGCGGGTGTCGGGTGGGAGCGCTCCAGCGGTCGATTCGGCGCCATGCCATGGGCCAGAATGAGCCCGTGCCTTCCCTGTTGCTGATCGAGGACGACGACGCCATCCGCACGGCCCTGGAGCTCTCACTGACGCGCCAGGGGCACCGTGTCGCCACCGCCGCCACCGGCGAGGATGGTCTCAAGCTGCTGCGCGAACAGCGGCCGGATCTGATCGTTTTGGACGTGATGCTGCCCGGCATCGACGGCTTCGAGGTGTGTCGGCGGATCCGGCGCACCGACCAGCTGCCGATCATCCTGCTCACCGCGCGCAGCGACGACATCGACGTCGTGGTGGGCCTGGAGTCGGGTGCGGACGACTACGTGGTCAAGCCCGTGCAGGGGCGGGTGCTGGACGCCCGGATCCGCGCGGTGCTGCGGCGCGGTGAGCGCGAGGCCAACGACGCCGCGACCTTCGGCTCGCTCGTGATCGACCGCGCGGCGATGACCGTGACGAAGAACGGCGAGGACCTCCAGCTGACGCCCACCGAGCTGCGGCTGCTTCTTGAGCTGAGCCGCCGCCCCGGACAGGCCCTGTCCCGGCAGCAGTTGCTGCGTCTGGTGTGGGAGCACGACTACCTGGGCGACTCCCGCCTGGTGGACGCATGTGTACAGCGGCTGCGCGCCAAGGTCGAGGACGTACCGTCGTCGCCGACCCTGATCCGTACCGTGCGCGGCGTGGGCTACCGGTTGGACACGCCTCAGTGACGAAGGCCCGAGGGGGGATCCGCGGCTGGGCCGCGGTTCGCAGGACAGTGCAGTCCAGGATCCGTTTCACCAGTCTGCGGCTGCGTCTGGTGGTCGTCTTCGGCCTGGTGGCCCTCACGGCCGCCGTGTCGGCGTCCGGTATCGCCTATTGGCTCAACCGCGAGGCCGTGCAGACCCGCGCGCAGGACGCGGCGCTCAACGACTTCGAGCGTGAGATGCAGAGCCATGTGAGCACGCTGCGCCCGAACCCGACGCAGGACCAACTGCGCCTCGCGGCACGGAAGATGGCGGACGGCGGCGAGCGCTCCAGCGTGCTGCTGATCGCCGAGGGCGCCGACGGCGAGACGGTCTCCGGCTCCTCCACCGACAACGCGCTCACCGGTTTCTCGCTGGAGGACGTGCCCGCGTCCCTGCAGAAGGCCGTCAACAAGCGGCAGAAGCTGACCGGGGGCAACAAGCACGCGTACCACGTGTACTGGCAGCGGGTCATCGACGGCGACACCCCCTACCTGGTGGGCGGCGCGAAGATGATCGGCGGCGGGCCGACCGGCTACATGCGCAAGTCCCTCGCGGAGGAGGCGAAGGACCTCAACTCCCTCGCCTGGTCCCTCGGTATCGCCACGGGCCTGTCGCTGATCGGCTCGGCGCTGCTCGCGCAGGCCGCCGCGACCACGGTCCTGAAGCCGGTGCAGCGCCTCGGGGTGGCCGCCCGGCGCCTCGGCGAGGGCAAGCTCGACACCCGGCTGCGGGTCTCCGGTACGGACGAACTGGCCGACCTCTCCCGGACGTTCAACCTCGCGGCGGAGTCCCTGGAGAAGAAGGTGGACGACATGAGCGCCCGTGAGGAGGCCTCCCGCCGCTTCGTCGCCGACATGTCCCACGAACTCCGTACGCCGCTGACGGCGATCACCGCCGTCACGGAGGTGCTGGAGGAGGAGCTGGACGCCGACACCGGCAGCCTCGACCCCATGATCGAACCGGCGGTACGGCTCGTCGTCAGCGAGACCCGGCGCCTGAACGACCTGGTCGAGAACCTGATGGAGGTCACCCGCTTCGACGCGGGGACGGCCCGGCTCGTCCTGGACGACGTGGACATCGCCGACCAGATCACCGCCTGCATCGACGCCCGCGCCTGGCTGGACGCGGTGGAACTGGACGCCGAGCGCGGCATCATCATCAACCTGGACCCGCGCCGCCTGGACGTGATCCTGGCGAACCTGATCGGCAACGCGCTCAAGCACGGCGGCTCCCCGGTGCGCGTGTCGGTGCGCACGGAGGGCGAGAACCTGTTCATCGAGGTCCAGGACCACGGGCCCGGCATCCCCGAGGACGTCCTCCCGCACGTCTTCGACCGCTTCTACAAGGCGAGCGCCTCCCGCCCGCGCTCCGAGGGCAGCGGCCTCGGCCTGTCCATCGCCCTGGAGAACGCCCACATCCACGGCGGCGAGATCACCGCCGCCAACTCCCCCAAGGGCGGCGCGGTCTTCACCCTGCGCCTGCCCCGCGACGCGGCCTCCCTGGTCGCGCAGGAACGGGACGAGCGGGTCGGCGATCAGGGCGACAGCGGCCCGGCGGGCACCGAGGGGGACGGCCGGTGACGATACGAACCGTGCACGGCGTACGGCTCCTGGCGGCAACCGGGGCGCTCGTCGGCCTGCTCACCAGCTGCGGCATCCGGGCCACGCAGGTACCGACGGACTTCGGGCCGGCGCCTTCGATGGTGCCGTGCGAGCTGTCGGTGTCGGACATCGCGACCCAGGCCACCCCGTCCGGGATGCCGGTCGAGGTGTTCCTGCTCTGCTCGGGGGCGCTCGTCCGTGTCAACCGCTCGGTGCAGGTCGCAGAGGGCACCGAGGATGCGCAGCGGCGGGTCGTCGTCGCCCAGGGCCTGCTGGACGCCCTGGCCGGCGACCCCAGCGACGAGGAGGACGAGGTCGGCTACAGCACGGCCGTCCCGCCCGGCCTCACGGTGTCGGGCCCCGCCCCGGGCGACCCCGAGGACACCCTGCGCCTGTCCACCGCCCCCGGCTCCCTCCCGAAGTACGCCCTCGCCCAGATCGTCTGCACCTTCGCCGACTCCGCCGCCGCCGGCGACAACGGCTCGGTCGTCCTGGGCAGCACCGGCGCGGCCTCCCTACGCCGCTACGAGTGCACCCAGGAGACCCAGTCGGCCCCGGGAGAGGGCAACCCTCCTTCCGAGGAGATCGACGGGTCCTGACGGACGCCCACGGTCACGGGTTCACGAGCGAGTGCCTGTCCCGCCGACGCCCCCTTGACAGGCCCACTGCAACAGGGGGCGGCGAGTGAGCCGAAGGAGCGCGCCTGTGTCGAGACGGTGATCGCGCGCAGCGCCCGACGAAGGAGGGCCGAGCACGATCGCCGTCTCGACACAGGCTTCTGCGCCCCGGAGGCGAACCGAGCCCAAAAAAAGAAGGTGCAACCGATCGTGCCGGGGGCCGCGTCTTGGGGGGCGTGCAGCCTCAAGGTACGAACGGCCGTGGCGCCGGGGTCCGTGTCCGTGTGGCGGGGGGTGTCCTCCTCGCCGCACATCTCGCGGTCGTTGCCTGGATCACGCTGCGCCCGCTGGACGTCACCTGGATGAGTCCGGCGAATCTGCGGCCGTTCGCGGGGATCAGAGCGGATCTGGCGCTCGGCTGGCCGGAGGCGGCCCACCGCATCGGCGAGGGGCTGGCGCTGCTCGCCCCGCTGGGCGTCCTGCTGCCGATGCTGCACGGCAGGCTCGCCGTGTCGCCGCTCGCCTCGCTGGCCCGGTCGGTCGCGGCCGGGGCGCTGCTGTCGCTGGCCATCGAGCTGTTGCAGACCGGGGTGCCCGGTCAGGTCGTGGACATCGACTCGATCCTGCTGAACTCGGTCGGCGTGGGCCTCGCCCATGTCGCGGTCGTACCGGCGCTCAGGTCGGCGTTGCGGCGGAGGGCGAAGACGCGGGTGGGGGCGGCCCGGTTGCTCCCCGAGGAGCTGTCTCAGGGTCGGACCCCGACGATTCCCAGGGTGGGGATGGCCCCATAGAGGGATGCTTCGTCCGGTTCGTCGCCGTAGCGTCGAAGGTGTGGAAAGGAGAGCGGGCCGCTTCGAGGTCCCGTCCCACCGTCGGCCTCCGGTCGACGTCCTACGCTGACGAAGGAGCCCTCATGAGCCGCCTTGCCCGCCCCACCGAAGGCCGGATGATCGGCGGAGTGTGCGCCGCGCTGGCACGGCGCTTCGGCACCTCCGCGACCACGATGCGCGTGATCTTCCTGGTGTCGTGTCTGCTTCCGGGCCCGCAGTTCCTGCTGTACATAGCCCTCTGGATTCTGTTCCCCTCCGAGGGCAAGACCCGCGCGGCCTGGTGACGCGCGCCGGACCGGCGGCCGACCACGACCGCCGGCCTCCCGGTGCACATACCGACGGGGCGCCCCCTGTGAAGGGTGCGCCCCGTACGGGTGTCGCGAGGCGCCTCAGGCGGCGGGGCCGCCGCCGAGGGGCAGGCCGTTGGCGCCGAGGCCCTTGGCGGGGAGGGTCTTGGCGGGGAGGGTCTTGGCGGGGAGGGTCTTGGCGGGGAGGGTCTTGGCGGGGAGGCCGCCGAGCAGTCCGGCGGCGGGGGCGGTGGGACCCTCGGCGAGGACGTTGTTGGCGGCGGGCTGGGCGGCTTCGAGGCCGGCGCCGAGCGCGCTCTGACCCTGGGCGAGGGCGCCGGAGGCGGTCGGCGGCACCTTCGAGACGTTCTCCACGGGCAGTGCCTGGGTGACGGTGCCCAGGGCCTGGGAGGCGTCGGGGACACCCGGTGCGGCGTTCGCGGCGCCCGCGCCGGCGGCGGCGATGGCGGCACCGACGACGGCGACACCGAGGGTCTTGGCAGCAGACTGCTTCATGTTGAATGCGTCCTTGGAATGCGTTTGGCGGGTGGTGAGCGGTGCCGAAACGTAAACACCAAAGTCCCACCGGAGGCAAACATCGAAAAGCGGCCGCGTCGCCGTCGGCGCGACCGCTTCCCGATGACGCCGCTCAGCCCTTTTCTTCCACAGAACCACTGGTGGAAGCCGTCTGACGGAACAGCCATTCGGATTTCAACTCGGCGTATCCGGGCTTGATCACGTCATTGATCATGGCCAGTCGTTCATCGAAAGGAATGAATGCCGACTTCATAGCATTGACCGAGAACCACTGCATGTCGTCGAGCGTGTAACCGAAAGCGTCGACAAGGTGCTCGAATTCGCGGCTCATGCTGGTGTGGGACATCAGCCGGTTGTCGGTGTTCACGGTGGCCCGGAAGTGCAGTCGCCGCAGCAGCCCGATGGGGTGCTCGGCGTACGAACGGGCCGCGCCGGTCTGGAGGTTGGAGCTGGGGCACAGCTCCAGCGGGATGCGCTTGTCGCGGACGTAGGAGGCGAGGCGGCCGAGCTTCACGGAGCCGTCCTCGTGGACCTGGATGTCGTCGATGATGCGGACGCCGTGGCCGAGCCGGTCGGCGCCGCACCACTGCAGGGCCTGCCAGATGGAGGGCAGCCCGAAGGCTTCACCGGCGTGGATGGTGAAGTGGTTGTTCTCGCGCTTGAGGTACTCGAAGGCGTCGAGGTGGCGGGTGGGCGGGTAGCCGGCCTCGGCCCCCGCGATGTCGAAGCCGACGACGCCCAGGTCGCGGTAGCGGTTGGCGAGTTCGGCGATCTCCAGGGCGCGGGCCGCGTGCCGCATGGCGGTGAGCAGGGCGCCTACGCGGATGCGGTGGCTGTCGGCCCTGGCCCGCCGTTCACCTTCCCGAAAGCCCTCGTTGACGGCCTCGACGACCTCTTCGAGGGTGAGGCCGCCTTCGAGGTGTTGCTCCGGGGCGTAGCGGATCTCGGCGTAGACGACGCCGTCGGCGGCGAGGTCCTCGGCGCACTCGGCGGCGACGCGGAAGAGGGCGTCGCGGGTCTGCATGACGGCGACGGTGTGGGAGAAGGTCTCCAGGTACCGCTCCAGCGAGCCGGAGTCGGCGGCCTCGCGGAACCAGAGGCCGAGCCGGTCGGCGTCGGTCTCGGGGAGCTGGGAGTACCCGCTGTCGCGGGCGAGTTCGACGACGGTTCCGGGGCGCAGGCCGCCGTCGAGGTGGTCGTGCAGCAGAACCTTGGGCGCCCGGCGGATCTGGTCCGAGTCCGGGGTGTTACCGGTCGGGTCGGTCTGGTTCGTCATTTTCGTACGATATCTCCTACGCGCGTAGAGCGCCTGTCGGGCAGATTCGTCGATACCCAACGGTGACCCTCAGGACGGGTGGCGTACACCATCTCTTCTGACACTGTTCTGTCATGGCGCAGCAAGCAATGCCGGTACGTACGCCCCGACTTGGGCGGACGATCGGCCCGGAGCCGAGCACGGTCAGCGGGGTCGTCCTGCTGCTCCCGGCCGGCGACGAGGCATCCACCCGCAGACCCTCCCCCATGATCGCGACGGCGTCCGTGCGCGCCCTCGGCCGCCGACTCGCCCGCGCGGGCCGCGCAGAGGGGCTGGCCACGCATGTCGTGCACTACCGCTACCGAGGATGGAACGGCTCTCAGGCGCGGCTGGCGCGGGACGCCGAGTGGGCCGCGGACGAGGTCGTCCGGCGTTACGGAGACGTCCCGGTGTGTCTCGCCGGGCTCCACATGGGGGCGCGGGCCGCGCTGCACGCGGGCGGGCACGAGGCCGTCAACTCCGTGCTGGCCATCGCTCCCTGGTTGCCCGAGGAGGATGTGGCGGCGCCGCCCGAACCGGTGAAACAGCTGGCCGGGCGGCGGGTGCTGATCGTGCACGGGACGAACGACGAGCGGGTGGATCCCGAGTTGTCGTTCCGGTACGCGGCGCGGGCGAAGAAGACGAACCCCGACATCTGCCGGTTCGAGGTGCACGCGGATCGGCACGGGTTGACGCAGTACCGGGACGAGGTGCACGCGTTGGCCGCGGATTTCGTGATGGGGGTGTTGTTCGGGCGGGCGTTCGCGCGGCCTGTGGAGGACGCGCTCGCGGCGCCGCCGCCGTTGGGGTTGCGGATGCCGCTTGCCTCCGGCTTCGGGGGGGCTCGCTCGCAGAGGGGTGTCTGAGGTTCGTTGCGCGACCGCGGGTTCGGTGGGGCTTCTCGCGCAGTTCCCCGCGCCCCTGAGGGGCGCGGCTGCGGCTCAGCTGCTCAGCAAGTTGCCCCTTCTCGACAGCAGGAACTTCTTGAAGGCTGCCACCGGGGGTGTGTCCGGGTGGCCGTCGAGCCAGGCGACGCCGATTTCGCGGGCCGCTCTCGGGGCCGTGACCGTCAGCTCCACCACTCCCGGCCGGGGGACGGCGGGGGGCGGGAGGAGCGCCACGCCCAGGCCCGCCGCCACCAGGCCCCGTAGGGTCTCCGCCTCCTCGCCCTCGAAGGCGATACGGGGTTTGAAGCCGGCCTCCTTGCAGAGGTCGTCGGTGATGCGGCGCATGCCGTAGCCGGGTTCGAGGGTGACGAAGGTTTCGTCGGCGGCCTCGGCGAGGCGGACGCGTTTGCGGGCGGCGAGGCGGTGGTCGGCGGGGACGACGAGGCGGAGCTTCTGTTCGTCGAGGCGGCGGGCGACCAGGTCGGGGGCGTCCGGGACGGGCGAGGTGAGGCAGAGGTCGAGTTCGCCCGCGCGCAGGCGCTCCAGCATGGCCTCGCCGTAGTTCTGGACGAGGCTGAAGCGGACGCGGGGGTGCTCGGCGCGGAAGGCCTGGAGGAGGCCGGGGACGGTCTCGGCGCCCATGGTGTGCAGGAAGCCGAAGGCGACCTTGCCGGTGGCGGGGTCGGCGTCGGCGCGGACCTCGTCGGCGGCGCGTTCGATCTCGGTGAGGGCGCGCTCGACGGAGGTGTGGAAGGTGCGGCCGGCGTGGGTGAGGGAGACCGTGCGCCCCCGGCGGGCGAACAGGTCGACGCCCAGGTCCTGTTCCAGGCGGACCATCGCCCGTGACAGCGTCGACTGCGGGACCCGCATCTCCTGCGCGGCCCGGGTGACGTGCTCGGTGCGGGCGACCCCGGCGAAGTAGGCGAGGCGGGGGGCGAGCCGCAGGACGATCTCCTCGATGTCCCCGCCCTGGTCGCCGTGCCCGGTGTGCTCGATGTCTTCTGTGTCACCGGACAGCGACAGCCGCGACCCTGACCTCTGCTGATGCTTCATGGGAACGATTATGACCGTTCCATGCATTGGACGGATGAATAGCGGCGTACGTAGTTTCGAGGCATGCCTTCCGCGAGTACCGAGGCGCCCACCAGCGTGGGCGCCGGATCAGTCATCACCCCCATCGATTCCCGTGTGGCCCCGGGCGGGCCCGGCTACCGGCGGATGAGCCTCGCGCTGTTCCTCGCGGGTGTCGCGACCTTCGCCCTCCTCTACTCCACGCAGGCGCTGCTGCCGTTGATCTCCGACGGTTTCGGAACGACGGCGAGCGCGGCCAGTTGGACGGTGTCGGCGGCGACGGGTGCGCTGGCGCTGTTCGTGCTGCCGATGAGCGCCCTGTCGGAGCGGTTCGGGCGGCGGACGTTGATGACCGCGTCGCTGGCGGTCGCGGTGACGGTCGGGCTGCTGATCCCCTTCGCGCCCTCGCTGGGGGCGCTCGTGGTGCTGCGGGCCGTGCAGGGTGCCGCGCTGGCCGGGGTGCCGGCCTCGGCCACCGCCTACCTCGCCGAGGAGGTGCGACCCAAGGCGCTCATCACCGCGATCGGTCTCTTCGTCGCCGGCAACAGCGTCGGCGGCATGAGCGGTCGGGTCGTCACCGGGTGGGTCGCCCAGGAGTGGGGCTGGCGGGTCGCGCTGGGCGTGCTCGGGGTGGTCGCGGTCGGCTGCGCGGTGGCCTTCCGGCTGCTGCTGCCCGCGCCGAGGCACTTCGTGGCCGGGTCGCTGCGGCCCGCGGTGCTGGGCCGTACGGTCCGGGCGCACCTCGCCAACCCGCTGCTGCGTCGGTTGTACGCGATCGGCGCGCTGTTCATGACCGTCTTCGGGGCGGTGTACACGGTGATCGGCTACCGACTGACCGACGCGCCGTTCTCCCTGCCGCAGGGGGTCATCGGGTCGATCTTCCTGGTGTATCTGGTGGGCACGGTGTCGGCGTCGACCGCCGGGAAGCTGGTGGGCAGGCTGGGGCGCCGGGGCACGCTGTATCTGGCGGGCGGTACGACGACCGCCGGTCTGCTGGTGTCGCTGTCCGACTCGCTCCCGCTGGTCCTGCTCGGACTCGTCCTGATCACCGCCGGGTTCTTCGCCGGGCACGCCGCCGCGTCGTCGGCGGTGAGTCACACGGCGAAGGAGGGGCGGGCTCAGGCGTCGGCGCTGTATCAGTCGGCGTACTACGTGGGTTCCAGCGCGGGCAGCACGCTGGGGGCGGTGGCCTTCCATGCGGGCGGCTGGGGCGGGACGGTCGCCCTGGGGCTGCTGGCGGTTTTGGGGGTCGTGGGGATCACGGTGGTGGGGTCCCACGCGGCGCGGCGGGCCCCGGTCCCGGTTCACTGAGGTTCTTCGCCCCCGCCGCCCCTACCCGTCCCATCCAGAAGGGGCTGCGCCCCTTCGACCCCCTTTCGCGCTCCGCGCGGGGTGGGTGGGTCAGCGCGGGTCCGGTGGGGGTTCTCGCGCAGTTCCCCGCGCCCCTGAAAAGCAGGGGCTGCGCCCCGTGCTTTTCGGCCCGAAAGGGCCGGAGGCCCTTCAGGGGCGCGGGGAACTGCGCGACCGGCCCCCACCGGACCCGCGGACGACCGAGCCCCCCTGAACTGCACCTTCACCCCTTCGCCAGGCCGTTGTCAGTGGGCTGCGATAGCTTCCGAGGTGGTGCGCAAGGGTGCGTGCGACGGAGTGAGCCACAGGGGTGGGTTGGCCATGAGCGACGGTACGGCGACGGCGGAACTGGACGTCCGGCTGGAGAAACACCGGGTCGAGCTGACCGGGTACTGCTATCGGATGCTGGGGTCGTCCTTCGAGGCCGAGGACGCCGTGCAGGACACGATGATCAGGGCCTGGCGGAGTTACGAGAAGTTCGAGGGGCGGTCCTCCCTGCGGTCCTGGCTCTACCGGATCGCCACGAACGTCTGTCTCGACATGCTGACCGCGGGGAACAAGCGGGCCCGGCCCATGGATCTCACCGACTCGACGCCGCTCGCGCAGGCCGCCCTCTCCCCCCGCCCCGACAACACCTGGCTGGAGCCGGTGCCGGACGCCCGGGTGCTGCCGACCACCGACGATCCGGCGGAGGCCGCCGTGGCCAAGGAGTCCGTGCGGCTGGCGTTCGTCGCGGCGCTGCAGAAGCTGCCGTCCAAGCAGCGGGCGGTGCTCATCCTGCGCGAGGTGCTGGCGTGGAAGGCCGGCGAGGTCGCCGAGCTGCTGGACACGTCCGTGGCCTCGGTGAACAGCGCTCTCCAGCGGGCCCGCGCGACCCTCGCCGAGGGCGAGGGGAAGGTCGCGCCGGCCGATGTCTCCGACCCGCTCGACGACGAGCAGCAGAAGCTGCTGGAGCGCTATGTGGCCGCCTTCGAGGGGTACGACATGGCGGCACTGACGGCCCTGCTGCACGAGGACGCGGTCATGACGATGCCGCCGTTCGACCTGTGGCTGACCGGCACCGGCGACATCACCGGCTTCATGACCACGCTCGGCGCGCCCTGCGCCGGATCGCACCTCGTGCCGGTCGCGGTCAACGGGCTGCCGGGCTTCGCGCAGTACAAGCCGGACCCGGAGAAGGGCGGCTTCAGCGCATGGGCGGTGCAGGCGCTGGAGATATCAGAGGGCCGGATCGCCGGATTCCACTGCTTCCTCGACACCGCCCGCTGGTTCCCCCTCTTCGGCCTGCCCCTCCACCTCGAAGGCAAGCCCGACCAGGCCCAGTAGCGCGCACAGCGCCGGGTCGGGGTCCCGCAGCCGTATGCGGCCCCCGGCCCGGCGGGCGGTGAGCTGCATCCGCGCCAGTACGTCGACGACGGCCAGGCCCGGCGGTCCGACACCGGCGACGTCGCACACCACGGTCCCGCCCCCGGTCTCCGCCAGTCGCGCGCGTACCTCGGCACAGAGCCGAGGCGTCTCGTCCCGGGTGACGGGGCCTGGCAGCACGAGTACGGCGGGTGTCGTCGCGTCCACGATCGGTAGACCGGGGAGCGTCCCGGAACTCATCGCGGAGGCGACCACACTCGCCGTGACCTGCCCGGATCCGCCGGGCTCGGCCGTCTCAGGCGATGCGGTCCAGCACGATCGGGGTCGGGGAGTACGCGGTGCCGGGGGCCGCGATGTCGTACGACCCCCGCACGGCCTCCAGGGCGTAGTCGAAGCGCTCGGGCGTGTCGGTGTGCAGCGTCAGCAGGGGCTGGCCCTCGGTGACCGTGTCGCCGGGCTTGGCGTGCAGCTCGACGCCGGCAGCGGCCTGGACCGGGTCCTCCTTGCGGGCGCGTCCGGCGCCCAGGCGCCAGGCGGCGATGCCGATGTCGTACGCGTCCAGGCGGGTCAGGACCCCGGAGGCGGTCGCCGTGACCACGTGCTGCTCGCGCGAGGTCGGCAGCGGGGCGTCCGGGTCGCCGCCCTGGGCGGCGATCATGCGGCGCCAGGCGTCCATCGCCGAGCCGTCGGCCAGGGCCTTCGCCGGGTCGGTGTCCTTCACCCCGGCCGCGTCGAGCATTTCGCGGGCGAGGGCGACGGTCAGCTCGACGACGTCCGCCGGGCCGCCGCCCGCCAGGACCTCGACCGACTCGCGGACTTCGAGGGCGTTGCCGGCGGTGAGACCGAGGGGGGTCGACATGTCCGTCAGGAGGGCGACGGTCTTCACCCCGTGGTCGGTGCCGAGGCCGACCATCGTCGACGCCAGTTCCCGCGCGTCCTCGATGGTCTTCATGAAGGCGCCGGTGCCGACCTTCACGTCCAGGACGAGGGACCCCGTACCCTCGGCGATCTTCTTCGACATGATCGAGGAGGCGATCAGCGGGATGGCCTCGACCGTGCCCGTGACGTCGCGGAGCGCGTAGAGCTTCTTGTCCGCCGGGGCCAGGCCGTCGCCCGCCGCGCAGATGACCGCGCCGACCTCGTCCAGGACGTTCAGCATTTCCTCGTTGGAGAGCAGGGCGCGCCAGCCGGGGATGGACTCCAGCTTGTCCAGGGTGCCGCCGGTGTGGCCGAGGCCCCGGCCGGAGAGCTGCGGTACCGCCGCGCCGCAGGCCGCCACCAGCGGTGCCAGGGGCAGGGTGATCTTGTCGCCGACGCCGCCCGTGGAGTGTTTGTCGGCGGTGGGACGGGACAGGGACGAGAAGTCCATGCGCTCGCCGGAGGCGATCATCGCGGCCGTCCAGCGGGCGATCTCGCGGCGGTCCATGCCGTTGAGGAGGATCGCCATGTTGAGGGCGGCCATCTGGTAGTCGGCGACCTCGCCGCGGGTGTACGCGTCGATGACCCAGTCGATCTGCTCGTCGCTGAGCTCGCCGCGGTCCCGCTTGGTGCGGATGACTGAGATGGCGTCCATGGCCATGGCTGTCCTTCCAAAGATCTGCGAAAGTGCGCGGCCCCTCCGACCGTTCGTCAGAGGGGCCGCACGGGAGTCACTTGGTGAGATGGCCCGGGCCGAAGGCCTGGGGCAGCATCTCCGAGAGGGGCAGGATTCCCGCCGGGGTCTCCAGCAACAGGCCGGGGCCGCCGAACTCGTACAGCAGTTGTCGGCAGCGGCCGCAGGGCACGAGGATCTCGCCCTTGCCGTCGACGCAGGTGAAGTGCGTCAGCCGGCCGCCGCCGGTGCGCTGCAGCTCCGAGACCAGTCCGCACTCGGCGCACAGACCGAGGCCGTACGAGGCGTTCTCGACGTTGCAGCCGGAGACCGTGCGGCCGTCGTCGACACGGGCGGCCACGCCCACCGGGTAGCCCGAGTACGGGGCGTACGCGTGGGACATGGCGTCCCGCGCGAGGGCGCGCAGCTCGTCCCAGTCGGCCTCGGCCGGTGCGCCGGCGGTCACTTGCCCTGGCCCTTGCGGTACGGCAGTCCGTCCGCCTTCGGCATCCGCAGCCGCTGTGCGGAGAGCGCGAGGACGATCAGGGTGATGACGTACGGCGTGGCGGCGACGACCTGGTTCGGGACCTCGTTGGTGGTCGCGTACCAGGCGTAGACCAGGGCGCCGATGACGAAGGTGATCGCGGCCGGGACGTACTTCTTGCGCACGGCCTGCCAGATCGCGCCGATGATCAGCAGGAGGGCACCGAGGAGCAGCAGGGCGTGGACGTTCTCGGAGCCGCCGCGCAGGTTGAGGCTGTCGGTGTAGCCGAAGAGGCCGGCACCGAGGGCGAGGCCGCCCGGCATCCAGTTGCCGAAGATCATCGCCGCGAGACCGATGAAGCCGCGGCCGCTGGTCTGGCCCTCCAGGTAGAAGGGGTTGGCGACGATGGAGAGGAAGGCTCCGCCGAGGCCGGCCAGACCGCCGGAGATGATCACAGCGAGGTACTTGTACTTGTAGACGTTGACGCCGAGGGACTCGGCGGCGATGGGGTTCTCACCGCAGGAGCGCAGGCGCAGACCGAAGGCGGAGCGCCACAGGATCCACCAGGTGGCGGGGATCAGTGCGACGGCGACGAGGGTCAGCCACGAGACGTTGGTGACCAGACCGCCGAGCAGCCCGGCGAGGTCGGAGATGAAGAACCAGCCCTTGGAGTTGAGTTCGCTCAGCGCGTCCGACAGTCCGGGGATGGTGAAGTCGCCGATGGACTCGACCGGCGGGGACTGCTTGGCCGAACCGCCCTGGTGGCCCTCGAAGGCGAGGGGGGCCAGGTAGCGGGTGGCGCCGAGGGCGAGGATGTTGATGGCCACACCGGAGACGATGTGGTTGACGTTGAAGGTGACGGTGACGAAGGCGTGCAGCAGGCCGCCGATCGCGCCGCCGGCGATGCCGACCAGGACGCCGGTCCACGGGCCGTACTGGAAGCCGGCCCAGGCACCGAACCAGGTGCCGAGGATCATCATGCCTTCGAGGCCGATGTTGACGACGCCCGCGCGCTCGGCCCACAGACCGCCGAGACCGGCGAGGCCGATCGGGACGGCCAGCTCCAGCGCGGTGGACATCTGGCTCACGTTGGTGATGCCGTCGGCGCCGGTGATGATGCGGACGATCGAGGTGAGTGCCAGGACGCCGGCGATGACCAGCAGCAGCACGGGCAGCGACATCTTGCGGCCGGTCGGGGCGGTCGGCTCCAGCGAGGGCTGGTTGAGGTCGGTCGCGGTGGTGCTCGTGGTCATCGGCCCGACACCTCCTTCTTGACGTTGTTGTTGTCGGAGGCGTCCGCGCCGAGGACGTTCCCGGCGGCGAGTTCGGCGCCGACCCGGCGCTGCTGCCGGCGCAGGCCCCACTCGCGGACGGTCTCGTAGGAGACGACGACCGAGAGCACGATCAGGCCCTGCATGATGACCGCGATCTCCTTGTCGTAGCCGTGGAAGTCCAGCTCCGGGGAGGCCTTGTCGAGCCAGGCCCACAGCAGGGCGGCGAAGGCGATGCCGACGGGGCTGTTCCGGCCGAGGAGGGCGATGCCGATACCGAGGAAGCCGATACCGGTGGGGAAGTTGAGGCTGTAGGTGTGGGTGTCGCCGAGCAGGATCGGCAGGCCCGCGAGGCCCGCGACACCGCCGGAGATCAGCATGGCGGTGAGGACCATGCGCTTGGGGTCGACACCGCTGGCCGCGGCGGCCGACTCCGAGGCGCCGGAGGCGCGCAGGTCGAAGCCGAAGCGGGTGCGGTTGATGACGATCCAGTAGCCGACGCCGAGGAGGACGGCGAGGAGGACCAGGCCGTAGATCTCGCCGGCCTTGCCCATGTCGATGCCGGGCACCCAGCCCGACTCGGCCATCTCGCCGGTGGTGTTGTTGTTGCCGACCTTGACGCCGAAGACGTTCGGCAGCCAGAGGTAGCCGATGACGGAGGTCGCGATCGCGTTCAGCATGATCGAGGAGACGACCTCGCTGACGCCGCGGGTGACCTTGAGGACACCGACGATGGAGGCCCAGAACGCGCCGGTGCAGATCGCGGTGAGCATCAGCAGCGGGATCTGGAGGGCGGCCGGCAGGTCCATGTGGGCGCCGACGATCGCGGTGATCATGGCACCGAGGAGGTACTGGCCGTCGACACCGATGTTGAACAGGTTCATCCGGAAGCCGATGGCCACCGCGAGGGCCGCGATGTAGTACAGCGAGGCCTGGTTGATGATCCGGACCTGGATGTCGGAGAACGTGGCCTGCTCGAACATGATCGTGAACGGCTCGACCGGGTTCTTGCCGGAGGCCAGCAGCACGATCGCGGTCAGCGCGAAGGCCACGGCGAGCGCGAGGACCGGTCCGGCCACCGCGAGGAGCACGCGCTCCTTGTCGAACTTCTTCATCAGCGGGCCTCGTCTTCCTCGGACCCGGACGCGGACTCGTCCGCCGAGGTCTCGGGGGTCTCTTCGTGTTCGAGGTGGCCGGCGGCGGCACCGGTCATGGCCGAGCCCAGCTCCTCGGGGGTGATGGTGGCCGGGTCGGCGTCGGCGACCAGCTTGCCGTTGTAGATCACCCGGAGGGTGTCGGACAGGCCGATCAGCTCGTCCAGGTCAGCGGAGATCAGCAGCACGGCCAGGCCCTCGCGGCGGGCCTCGCGGATCTGGTCCCAGATCTGGGCCTGCGCTCCGACGTCCACACCACGGGTGGGGTGGGCGGCGATCAGGAAGCGCGGCTTGTGGCTCATCTCGCGGCCGACGATCAGCTTCTGCTGGTTGCCGCCGGAGAGGGAGGCGGCGGTGACGTCGATGCCAGGGGTGCGGACGTCGTACTCGGCGACGATCCGGCGGGTGTCCTCCTGGGCGGCCTTCGGGTCGAGCCAGACGCCCTTGGCGTTGGGCCGCTCGGTCACATGGCCGAGGATACGGTTCTCCCAGAGGGGGGCCTCCAGGAGCAGACCGTGCCGGTGGCGGTCCTCGGGGATGTAGCCGACGCCCTGCTCGCGGCGCTTGCGGGTGGCCCAGGTGGTGATCTCCTCGTCGGCGAGCGAGATCGTGCCGGAGTCGGCGGACTTCAGGCCGATGAGGGCGTCGACCAGCTCGGTCTGGCCGTTGCCCTCGACGCCGGCCAGGCCCAGGACCTCGCCCGCGTGGATGGTGAAGGAGATGTCGTCGAGCAGCGCCTTGCCGCCGACGGCCTCCAGCCGGAGGTCCTTGACGGTGAGGACGGGGCGGTCGGTCACCGTGGACTCGGCCGTCTCCGGGGTGGGCAGTTCGCTGCCGACCATCAGCTCGGCGAGCTGGCGCGGGGTGGTCTCGGCGGGGACGGCCGTGCCGACGGTCGTGCCGCGCCGGATGACGGTGATCTCGTCGGCGACGGAGAGCACCTCGCCCAGCTTGTGCGAGATGAAGATGACCGCGAGGCCCTGCGCCTTGAGTTCACGCAGGTTGGCGAAGAGGGAGTCGACCTCCTGGGGCACCAGGACGGCGGTCGGCTCGTCCAGGATGAGCGTGCGGGCGCCCCGGTAGAGGACCTTGAGGATCTCCACGCGCTGGCGCTCGGCGACGCCCAGTTCCTCGACCAGGACGTCGGGGCGGACTCCGAAGCCGTACCGCTCGGAGATCTCCTTGATCTTGCGGCGGGCCTTGGCGCCGATGCCGTGGAGCTTCTCGCTGCCGAGGACCACGTTCTCCAGGACCGTGAGGTTGTCGGCGAGCATGAAGTGCTGGTGCACCATGCCGATGCCGCGCGCGATGGCGTCGGCCGGGGAGGAGAACGAGACCTGTTCGCCGTCGACCGCGATGGTGCCCTCGTCCGGCTTCTGCATGCCGTAGAGGATCTTCATCAGGGTCGACTTGCCGGCGCCGTTCTCCCCGACGAGAGCGTGGACGGTGCCCTTGCGGACGGTCAGGTGGATGTCGTGGTTGGCCACGACGCCGGGGAATCGCTTGGTGATCCCGGCGAGTTCGACGGCGGTCACCGAGTCGTTGACCGCCGCGTCGGCCGGAGGGCTGCTGGACGCGTTGATGGCGCACTCTCCTGGGAAAGGGGGGTCGTCTACGCGCGTAGCGCCCCTACGGCATCGAAATTGGGCGGCGACGCACCGGGACAACGGGGTACAGGGAGCGATACTCCCCGTGCCCCGTTGAGCGGACGTAACCCCGCGGTTACTGGAGACTTCGGGAGGGCCTCGGTGGTGTCCGAGACCGCCCCTCGGTCGCCCGGCTGCTCGTGCTGCTGGGTGGGTCGGTCGCGACCTGGATCAGCTGGTCTTGACCTTGATCTCGCCGCTGATGATCTTCTCCTTGGCCGTGGCGATGGCCTCCTGGAGCTCGGTGTCGCTCTTGAACTTCGGGTTGGAGTCGGCGAGGCCGACCTCACCGGTCTTCAGATCGCCCCTGACGATACCGGTCCCGGGCTTGCCGTCCTCGACCGACTTCGCCAGGTTGTACACCGCCTTGGCGACGTCCTTCGTGGCCGAGGTCAGGATGGAGTCCTTGTACGTCGCGAGGGCTTCCTGCCGGTACTGGTCGGAGTCGACGCCGATCGCCCAGATCTTGTTCGCGGCGGCGGCCTCGATCACTCCCTGGCCCGACAGACCGGCCGCCGCGTACACGACGTCGGCCTTCTTCTCGATCTGGCCCTCGGCGGCCGTCTTTCCCTTGTCGGGGCTGGAGAAGCCGCCCTCCTCGGCCGTCTGGGTGAGGTACTGGGTGAGCACCTTGGCCTTGGGGTTGGTGTCCTTGACGCCCTGCGCGAAGCCCGCCTGGAACTTGTGGATCAGCGGGATGTCCACGCCGCCGACGAAGCCGACCGTGTTGGTCTTGGTGGCCTTCGCCGCCGCGACGCCCGCGAGGTACGAGGCCTGCTCCTCGGAGAAGACCAGGTCCGCGACGTTGTCCAGCTGCACCGTGGAGTCGTCCACGATGCCGAAGGTGGTGTCCGGGTACTGCTCGGCGGCGGCCTTCACGGCCGTCGCGTAGGCGTAGCCGACACCGACGACCGGGTTGTAGCCCTGCTTCGCCAGGGAGACCAGGCGCTGCTCCTTGTCGGCGTCCGTCTCGCCCTCGGTGGGCTCGATGTCCTGCGTCTGGTACCCGAACTCCTTCTTCGCCTTCTCCAGGCCCGCGTACGCGGCGTCGTTGAAGGACTGGTCGCCCTTGCCGCCGACGTCGTACGCGATGGCGAGGCCCTTGTCGCCCTTGGAGTCGGCCGAGGACGAGGCGTCCGTCGACGTACCGCCGCAGGCGGAGAGGGCGAGGGCGAGGGAGGCGGTCGCTGCGCCTGCGACCGCGAGGCGGGAAACCCGGCGCATTTGTGGTGCTCCTGTCGTACAGCGCCGGGGGGACTGGGCAGTAGTGCTGCCCGGCATCGGCGCCTTGTATGGCTTTCGCCGCAGAGTAACGCGCGTAGACCCTCCGGGTGAAGCCTGGTGGACCACGTTGTTATGGGGCCGTGTTGCAAGGGTGCCCGGGGGTCACGCGGGGGTGTCGGGGGTCGCGTTTCGGGTGCGGGTGCGTTGTGGCTGGTCGCGCAGTTCCCCGCGCCCCCCAAGGACATGGGTGCACCCGGCGTTGGAACGTGAAGCGGGCGGGTGTACATGTACACCCGCCCGCTGTCAGGACACTTTCGAAGGCGTGACCGTTACTCGGTCTTCACCTTGATCGTGCCGTCGATGATCTCCTCCTTGGCCTTGGCGACCGCGTCCGAGAGGCCGGCGATCTCGGCCATCTTCGGGTTGGAGTCGGCGAGGCCCACGCCGTCGACCTTCAGGTCGAAGGTCTGGACGCCGGTGAGGGGCTTGTCGTCCTCGACGGACTTGGCGAGGGCGTAGACCGCGCCGCCGACGTCCTTGAGGGCGGAGGTGAGGATGTACTCCTTGTAGGGAGCCAGGGCCTCCTGGTTGTACTGGTCGGAGTCGACACCGATCGCCCAGACCTTGGCCTTGGCGGCGGCCTCGATGACACCCTGGCCGGAGAGGCCGGCGGCCTGGTAGAGGACGTCCGCGTTCTTCTCGATCTGGCCCTCGGCGGCGGCCTTGCCCTTGTCGGGGCTGGAGAAGCCGCCCTCTTCGGCCGTCTGGGTCAGGTACTGCGAGATGACCTTGACCTTGGAGTTGGTGTCCTCGACGCCCTGCTTGTAGCCGGCCTCGAACTTGTGGATCAGCGGGATGTCGACACCGCCGATGAAGCCCACGGTGTTCGTCTTGGTGGCCTTGGCGGCCGCGACACCGGCGAGGTACGAGGCCTCCTGTTCGGCGAAGACGAGGGACGCGACGTTGTCGCCCTCGACGACCGAGTCGACGATACCGAAGGTGGTGTCCGGGTACTGCTTGGCGGCGGCCTCCATGGCCGGGCCGTAGGCGAAGCCGACACCGATGACCGGGTTGTAGCCCTGCTTGGCCAGGGACTCCAGACGCTGCTGCTTGTCGGCGTCCGTCTCGCCCTCGGTGGGCTCGATGTCCTCGGTCTGGTAACCGAACTCCTTCTGAGCCTTCTCCAGGCCCGCGTACGCGGCGTCGTTGAAGGACTGGTCGCCCTTGCCGCCGATGTCGTACGCGATCGCGAGGCCCTTTTCGCCCTTGCTGGTCTCGCCGCCGTTGCTGCTGCTCTCGCTGCTGGTGCCACCACAGGCCGTGGCGGCGAGCGCCAGCGACGCGACCCCCACCGCGACGCGGGTCAGTTTGGAAATCCGACGCATCTTGAAGTTCCCCATCTTCTCCAAAGCCCCGCGACCGGGTGCTCAGTTCGGCGCACATTAACGCGCGTAGACACTCCTGGGAACGGGGTTTCGACTGGCCGTTATCCATTCGTGCCGGTGGCCGTTACGCCCTCGTGAACCAGGGGATCGAAAGGGACGTCTCGGGCACGGGGCCTTTCGCGTCCCTCGCTTTCCGTGTACAGGGGGTGACTTCAGCGTGAGAGTGCGCGGTCCGCACGGGGCTCGTACGGACACGCGCACCAGGCTGCCGCGAGGGTGGGCGGGGCGCAAGCCGAGGGCTCGGGAGGGTTGGGCCCTTCTGATGGACAGCCGCCCCTTCTCCCACGGAGATCCATCAGAAGGGCCCTAGTGACCTGAGTCAGAGGTTCGTCGTTGGTTCGGTATGAGTCGTCCTGGCCCGAAGATCCCGCCGTTGTCGTTGACCGATGCCCAGCGTGAGGTGCTTGAGGGGTGGGTGCGTCGCCGGTCGACCGCGCAAGCTCTGGCTCAGCGATCCCGGATCGTGCTGGAGTGCGCCGAGGGGCACTCGATCATGGAGGTGTCACGACGGCTGAAGGCCGCTCCGGACACGGTCCGCACCTGGCGAAGGCGGTTCCTTGACCACGGCCTGGACGGCCTGTGCGACGAGCCGAGGCCCGGTGTCCCGAGGAAGATCACCGATGCCGATGTCGAGCGGGTGATCGTCAAGACCCTGGAGGAGAAGCCGGCCAACGCCACCCACTGGTCAACCCGGTCGATGGCCGCGGCCACCGGCATGTCGCAGTCGGCGATCTCGCGGATCTGGCGGGCGTTCGCCTTGGCCCCGCACCGCTCGCAGACGTTCAAGCTCTCCACGGATCCGCTGTTCATCGACAAGGTCCGCGACGTGGTGGGCCTGTATCTCGACCCGCCGGAGAAGGCACTGGTGCTGTGCGTGGACGAGAAATCCCAGATCCAGGCCCTGGACCGCTCACAGCCGGTGCTGCCGATGATGCCCGGGGTGCCCGAACGCCGCAGCCACGACTACGTCCGCGCCGGCACCACCACGCTCTTTGCGGCACTGGAGGTGGCAACCGGCAAGGTGATCGGTTCACTGCACCGCCGGCACCGGGCCGCAGAGTTCAAGAAGTTCCTGGCCAAACTCGACAAGGAGGTGCCTGCGGACCTCGAGGTGCATCTGATCCTGGACAACTACGCCACCCACAAGACACCCGCGATCAAGAAGTGGCTGGTGGCACACCCCCGTTTCCGTCTGCACTTCACGCCCACCGGCTCATCGTGGCTGAACCTGGTGGAGCGATGGTTCGGCGAGCTGACAGCGAAGAAGCTCCGCCGCGGTGTCCACCGCTCGGTCCAGGCACTCGAGCGCGACATCCGGTCCTGGATTGCCGGTTGGAACGACAACCCCCGCCCCTTCGTCTGGACGAAGACCGCCGACGAGATCCTCGACAAAGTCGCCACCTACTGCCAGAGAATCTCTGACTCAGGTCACTAGCGGCCGGCCGCGTCGAGGACCCGCATGCGGGCGTCGAGGAGGGCGGCAGCGGTGAAGAGCTCGACGCCCACGGTGATGGCGTGTTCGTCGGCGTCGAAGTCGCCCTGGTGGAGGTCGCGGACGGTGAGGTCGCCCGGACGGCGGACGCCCAGGCGGGCCATGGCGCCGGGGACGTGCTCCAGGTACCAGGAGAAGTCCTCGCCGCCGAGGCTCTGCTCGGTGTCCTCGACGGACTTCACGCCGCGGCGGGCCACCATCGAGTCGTGCAGCAGTTCGGTGACGACGGGGTCGTTGACGACCGGCGGAACGCCCCGGATGTAGTTGATCTCGGGCTTGGCGCGGTGCATGACCGCGACCTCCTGGACCGCCTCGTGGATGAGGTCGGGGGCCTGCCGCCAGGCGTTGATGTCCAGGCAGCGGACGGTGCCGGAGAGCTCGGCGTGCTGCGGGATGACGTTCGGCGCGTGGCCCGACTCGATGCGGCCCCAGGTCACGACGAGCCCGGCGCGGGCGTCGAAGCGGCGGGCGACCAGCGCGGGCACGTCGGTGACGACCCGGGCGGCGGCGGTGACGAGGTCGGTGGTGAGGTGCGGGCGCGCGGTGTGGCCGCCCGGGCCGTCCAGGGAGAGCTCCAGCCGGTCGCAGGCCGAGGTGATGGGGCCGTGGCGCAGCCCGATGCGGCCCGCGTCGACGCGGGGGTCGCAGTGGACGGCGATGATCCGGCCGACGCCTTCGAGCGAGCCGGTCCTGATGACGTCCGCGGCGCCGCCGGGCAGCACCTCCTCGGCGGGCTGGAAGATCAGCCGCACGGGGCGGGGCAGCTCTCCCCTGCGGTGCAGGTCGGCGAGGACGAGGCCGGCGCCGAGGACGACGGTGGTGTGCACGTCGTGGCCGCAGGCGTGGGCGCGGTCCGGGACGGTGGAGCGGTAGTCGCAGTCCACCTTGGTGTCCGGGATCGGGAGGGCGTCGATGTCGGCGCGCAGGGCGAGCGCGGAGTGGTCGGCGCCGCTCCAGTCGCCGATGTCACAGATGAGTCCGGTCCCGGTCTCGAGCACACGCGGCCTGAGCCCTGCCTTCTCCAGGCGGGCCTTGATCGCGGCGGTCGTACGGAACTCCTGGTTGCCGAGCTCCGGGTGCATGTGCAAGTCGCGGCGGAACGCGACGAGTTCGGCACGCAGGGCTTCCGGCAACGTGCCGGGGAGCGACGCTTCGGCTTCCCCTGGCAGATCGGCCTCGGACTCTCGGGACATCAGTTGGTTCACCCTCTGAAGGGTAGGGCGATCGGGCGACCTTCTAACCTCGATCAACAAAAAATCAGCCTGTAAGGGGAAGTTTTCCGGCCGCACAACGCATACGTATTGGCAAGGATGGGTATACCCGTCCGTCTTTCGGTGCGGGTGGCCCTCGGAGACGGGAGCGCCGGGTTTGCCCGCGAATCCCATCGACTAAACGTCCGGGGGTGCCCGGACGATTCCCACACTCCACCCTTACCACGTTCGCGTCGCCCCACGGTGCCGGAACCGTCACCACCGTGCGACCGGGCGGCTACTTCCTGTGTTCGACCGTGCTGGCGGACCGCCGCCGCGCCCAGCTGGGACGGGGGCGGTGACCTGCGGTTGTGCGGGCGTGCGGGGTCGTCGGCGGTCGGCTGCCCGACCGGGTTGTGCAGGCGTGCCGGGGGTGACGGGGATCACGGCCGGCGCATGACCCGGGGCACAGGGTCCGCTGGTCCCGGCCGGGCCCTCAGGCCGACGCCACCGACGACAGCCGGTGGACGTCCCGGGCCGTGCCCGTGACGCCGGACAGGAAGCCCTGGGCGCGGGGGGAGGCGTTCTCGGTGAGCCACGCCGGGTCGATGTCGCAGACGGCGACGCGCACGTCCGTCCCGGCCAGGGCCAGGGGGAGGGTGTGGACGACCGTCGACGGGAAGCTCAGGATCGTCCGGCCGATGGGGCCGCGGCGGGCGATGAGCTCCAGGGGAAGGTCGGGGCGGACGATCTCTAGGCCGGTCTCCGCGCCGAGGGTGTGGAGTTTCTCGGCGCTCTCGCGGCGGTGCGCGAAGTAGCGCGTGGCGCCGTGGGCCTTCGCGAGGGAGCGGACGGCTTCGCGGTAGCGGTCGCCGTCCACCACTCCGGTCTCCACGAGGGAGGTGCCCACGAGGTCGGCGCCCTTGGTGATGCGGGGCGGGCCGAAGCGGGAGCGGGTCCAGGCGAAGTCATTGGCCGTGACGAAGACGCCCTCGGGGGTCTCGTCGATCGGCATGGAGGAGAACACCTCGACTCGTCGGCCGCCGACCGGGGTGAGGCGTTTGCGGGCCCTGGAGGAGACCGGGGCGAAGATCAGGTCGCGGGGGCCTGGGCGGCCGCCCTTGCGGTGCCAGCGTACGAGGCGTTCGCCGCGGGCCAGCTGGGAGACGAACTCCATGGTCGCGGTGCCGTCGTCGACGACGACCACGTCGGATGCCCGGGTGATGGTCAGCAGGAGCTGGACGTAGCGGGAGAAGGGGTCGCCCAGGACGATGCGGCGCGCGGCGCGCAGTAGCGGGGCGAGGCCGCCGACGGTGCGGAAGGGGGCGGTGGTGCCGCCGCGCGCCTCCTCCCAGCGCACCTCGTGGCCCTCGTCCCGGGCCAGCTCCGCCATCCGGCGCAGCTGGCCCCGGGTCATGGGGTCGTTGGGCGACAGGACCACCAGGGTGAGCCCCGCGCCACCGGAACGGAAGGGCCCCGCAGCAGGGTCCTCGGGGGTGCCGAGGGCGTGGGTGTGCGCCCACTCCAGCACGTTCAGGAGCTGTACCGGGCTCTCGACGAAGGCGAGAGTGCGGGAGCCGGCGGTTCCGATGCGGGGGCTCATCGACGTATGTCCGTCGCTTCCGGGAGTACGGATGGTGGGGGCGGGGCTGGGGATCGCTCGCCGACGGTGGCGGGTGCCGCCGTGGACCGCGGGCCACCCGTGCCGCCCCGGCGCACGACGGCCCGCGGCCACCTGCGGTCGGTCAGACGCCGACCGGCTCGCCCGCCGCCACCGCGATCTCCGCCTCGGCGACGACGCCGGGGACACGGCGCAGCTTCTTCATGGGGCCGAGCTCGGAGTCGTAGACCTTCTTGACGCCGTCACCGAGGGAGGCCTCGATGGTGCGGATGTCGCGGACCAGGCGGGTCAGGCCCTGGGGCTCGACGGAGGCGGCCTGGTCGGAGCCCCACATCGCGCGGTCGAGGGTGATGTGGCGCTCGACGAAGGTGGCGCCGAGGGCGACGGCGGCGAGCGTGGTCTGCAGGCCCGTCTCGTGGCCGGAGTAGCCGATCGGGACGTTCGGGTACTCGGCCTGGAGGGTGTTGATGACGCGGAGGTTGAGCTCCTCGGCCTTGGCCGGGTACGTCGAGGTGGCGTGGCAGAGCAGGATGTTGTCCGAGCCGAGGACCTCGACCGCGTGGCGGATCTGCTTCGGGGTGGACATGCCGGTGGAGAGGATGACCGTGCGGCCGGTGGCGCGCAGGGCGCGCAGCAGTTCGTCGTCGGTCAGGGAGGCGGAGGCCACCTTGTGGGCGGGGACGTCGAACTTCTCCAGGAAGGCGACGGCCTCGGTGTCCCACGGGGAGGCGAACCAGTCGATGCCCTTCTCCTTGGAGTACTCGTCGATCTGGCGGTACTCGTCCTCACCGAACTCCACGCGGTGGCGGTAGTCGATGTAGGTCATGCGGCCCCAGGGGGTGTCGCGCTCGATGTCCCACTGGTCGCGAGGGGTGCAGATCTCGGGGGTGCGCTTCTGGAACTTGACGGCGTCGCAGCCGGCCTCGGCGGCGGCGTCGATCAGCTTGAAGGCGTTCTCCAGCTCACCGTTGTGGTTGATGCCGATCTCGCCGACGACGTAGACGGGGTTACCCGGGCCGGCGGTCTTCGAACCGAACGTGCGCAGACGGGAGTTGGTGCTCATCGTGGGACCAGTTCCTTACTTGTCGAGGGGGTCGAGAGAGTCGAGAGAGGGACCGAGGATCCAGCCGGCGATCTCCCGGATCGCGCCTTCACCGCCGGGGACGGTGGTGACCGCGCGTGCGGCGCCGCGTACGACGTCGTGGGCGCTGCCGACCGCCACGGGCCAGCCCACGAGGGCGAAGCACGGGAGGTCGTTGACGTCGTTGCCGACGTAGAGCACGCGCTCCGGCGCGATGCCCTGCTCCTCGCACCACTGCTTCAGTGCGAGGTCTTTGCGGTCGATGCCGTGCAGGACCGGGATCTTGAGCTTCCGGGCCCGTGCGGCGACGACCGGGTTCTGTTCCGTGGACAGGATGAGCATCTTCAGGCCGCTCCTGCGGAGGGCCGCGATGCCGAGTCCGTCGCCGCGGTGCACGGAGACGAACTCCCGTCCGTCGGAGTCGATCAGCACCCGGTCGTCGGTCTGGGTGCCGTCGAAGTCGAGGACTACGGCGTCGATGTCGTCGTAGGAGGGGAGGGTGCCGGGGCGGTTCGCGTCGAAGAGCGGCGCGAGGGCCTGGGCGCGGGCGAGGTCGTGCGGGTCGTCGATCTCCAGGACCCGGGCGGGGTCGGTGCGGACGGGTTCCGTACGGCCGAAGAAGCGGTGCTGGTGCTTGCGCAGTCCGGCCGCGTCCATGGCGTAGGCGGCGCCGGTCTCCAGCAGGTCCTGGGGGCGGTCCTGGCGGCGGGGGCGGAAGGACTTGTCGTGGTTGACGCCGTAGCCGCCGGCGGTGTCGGCGGGCTCCGGGGTCTCGCCGCCCGTACCTCCCGGGTGGGCGGCTCCGGCCGTCGCGGGCTCGTCCGCCGTGTCGCGCCAGATGAAGCCGTGGAACGGGGCGACGGTGAGGGCGGTGTCGGCGCCGTGTTCGACGACGGCGCGGGCGACGCCGTCGATGTCCTCGCGGAGGATGAACGGGCTGGTGCACTGCACGAGGAGGACGACGTCGACCGGGGCGCCGTGGCGGGACTCGTGGGCGTCCAGGGCGTGCAGGACGGCGGCCTCGGAGGTGGCGGTGTCACCGGCGATCGCGGCGGGGCGCAGCACGACCTCGGCGCCGGACTCACGGGCGGCGGCGGCGATGGCGTGGTCGTCGGTGGAGACGACGACGTCCGTCACCAGCTGGGCGGCGAGGCACTCGCGGACCGCGCGGGCCACCAGCGGAACGCCGCCGACGGGGGCGAGGTTCTTCGCGGGGACGCCCTTGGAGCCGCCCCGTGCGGGGATCACGGCGAGGACGCGGCGGGCGGAAGGCGCCTGCCCCGCTTCCGGGTTGGACATGTCGGGAACTCCTTGCGGCTCTTGCGAGGCGGTGGGGCGGCGGCTCACAGCTCCCCCATCCGGCGGATGACGGGCGCCACGCGCTGCACTCCGTGGCGGTAGGCGCCGCGCGCCGCCCGGCGCACGATCTGGCGTACGGGCCCGGCCTGCCGGTCCTCCGCGGGCGCCCCGGGCAGCGGTGCGCCGTCGGGGCCGAGGTGGTGGCGGGCGAGGATGCCGGGGAGGTAGCCGGGCGCGGTGACGGGCGTGTAGTACGGCGCGAGAGGCGGCAGTTCGGGCGCCGCGACCAGCTTCGCGATACGGGTACGGGCGGCGTCGAAGGCGGTGGCGTACGAGCCTCCCCCGGACTCCGTCCGGGAGGTGCCCCCCACCATGACCCCCTGCCGGGCCACCCACTCGGGGTCCGGCGTCGGCTCGTATCCGGCGTCCAGCTGGTCCCAGGAGGCGAGGCAGCCGGAGCCCACGAAGTGGTGGTTGCCGAGGGTCTCGCGGATCCCGAGGTCGGTGAGGACGACGGTGGGGATCCGGCGGTGCAGCGACTCCAGGGCCGCCGTGGAGCTGATGGTGACCAGCAGGTCGGTGGTGTCGAGGACCTCGCCCATGTTCCCGTACGCGAGACGGAAGTTGGCCGGCAGACCGCCGGGAAGCTTCTCCGTCAGCTTCTGGTAAGGCAGTTCCTCGATGTGCGTGGTGTGCTCGCCCGGCCTGGAGCGCAGCTTCAGCAGCACCTGGCGGTCCGGGTGCCGCCTCGCGTGCTGGACGAGGCGGTTCAGCAGGTACATACGGTCCCGGCGGTTGTCCGGGACGGACGGCTGTACGGCGAAGACGACCGTGTAGGGGCCGTCGGAGCCGGCGTACGCCTTGCCGCCCAGGAAGGGCAGCGCGACCTCGGTGACCGAGGAGGCGTCGGCGCCCACGCCCTCGTAGACGGCCCGGAAACGGTCCGCGTCCTGGCGGGAGTTGGCGAGGACGAGGTCCGCGCCGTGCCGCAGCAGCAGACCGTCGGCGAGCTTCTCGTAGACGACACCGACGTAGCCGGTGACGACCACGGGCCGCTTCGTCCGGCCGTCCCAGGCCCGGCGCAGGCCGTGCAGTATCGCCTGGACGCCCCCGCCGACGAGGGAGAGGACGATGACGTCGTACGCGTTCTCGCTCGTGTCCTCCTTCATGGCGCGCAGGAATTCGAGGCCGGTCACCTCGCGCAGGGAGTCGGGGCGGACCCCGACCTCCTGGAGCTGGCGGGCGGTGGGGGTGGCCCGGCCGCGCAGGAGGAAGCCGTCCAGGCGGATGTCCGCGTCCTTCGGAGCGAGACGGTGCGCGGTGAGCGCGCCCCATTTCCACCGGGTGTCGGAATCCGCGAGTACGGCGACTCGCAGGCTGTTCGTAGCACTTGCTGGCACATCGAAGACGCTAGGAAGCGATTCCGTTGATCGGCCCAACCCGAATGCAACAAAGGGTTAACAGCACATCGCCGAACGGCGAATCGGGGTGCGAATGACACCGGAAAGTATCTGGTTCACGGTTCCGCCACGCGTCGTTCACCTGACATCAAGCAGGTGGTCAAGACGAATGCCAGAGCGCCGCCTAACGTCACGGGGGTGGTCAAGCTCTCCGTCATCGTGCCGTTCTACAACGTGCAGCAATACGCGCCCGACACCCTGAAGAGCCTCGGAGCCAACGCTCGTGAGGACTTCGAATTCATTCTCGTCGACGACTGCTCCCGCGACGAGACACCGGACATTCTCGCGCGCGCGGAGCGCGAGCTGCCGGGGGCGGTGTACGTCAGACACGAGAAGAACGGAGGACTGGCGACCGCGCGCAACACGGGCATCGACAAGGCCCGCGGCGAGTACCTGACGTTCCTCGACGGGGACGACTGGCTCGCCCCCGGCTACTATCCCCAACTGCTGGGTGCCATCGAGGACTTGGGCTGCGACTTCGTGCGCACGGACCATGTCCAGTGCACCGCGCGGGCCCGCTCGGTCCACCGGGTGCCCAACGGGCGGCGGGGCGTGGTGATGAACCCGCGCGACGCGATCCTGCCCGCCGACCGCTCCACCTCCGTGGACTACGCGTACGCCTGGGCGGGCATCTACCACCGCCGGCTGGTCGACAAGGGCGTGCTGCACTTCACCAACGGGCTGCGCACGGCCGAGGACCGGCCGTGGATCTGGAAGCTGCACCGGGAGGCCGATTCGTTCGCCACGGTGGGGCTGCTGGGCGTCTTCTACCGGCGCGGTGTGGCTTCCTCACTGACCCAGATCGGCGACGTACGACAACTCGATTTCATTCGCGCATTCGACCAGGTCGTCGCGGAAACCGCGAAGGACCGGGACGCGGACAAACTCCTCCCCAAGGCCGTGCGCACCTATTGCGCGATCATCTCCCACCATTTGGGTTCCATCGAAAGGTTCGAGCCGGCGGTGGCACGGAAACTGAAGTCGATGAGCGCGGTCGCGCTGCGCGGAATGCCGCAGGACGTGCTCGACGAGGCCCTCGACTCCATGGATGTCCAGCGCGCCACCCGGCTGCGCCGGCTGCGCCGCCGTCCCGCCGCCACGGGGGTCGCCGCATGACCACGCAGATCTTCATGGCGTCCACCCTGTACGGCGTGGCCACGCTGGCCGCCGCCCTGGACACCGAGTGCTTCCGCCCCGCCGCCCGGCGCATCCTGCTGGTCTCCAACAACGCGGCGACCCCGGAGACGGCCCCCGGCCCGGACGAGATGCCCGGCTTCGAGCGGCTGCGGTCCCGCTTCGACGAGGTGATCTCCTGGAACGAGACCATCTCCCCCTTCCATCCCGGCGGCTGGTCCCCGCGCATGGACGACGTACCGCTGTGGGAGCGGCATCTGCGGCTGCTGTGGAACCTGGGGGACGACGACGTCGAACTGGCCGTGGAGTCCATCCAGGTCCACCCCGCGCTCGGCTTCACGCAGATCTTCACCGGCGCGCCGGTGACCGTGTACGCCGACGGCCTGATGAGCTACGGCCCCACCCGCAACAAGATCGACCCGCTGGTCGGCACCCGTATCGACCGGCTGCTCCACCTGGACCTCGTACCGGGGCTCGAACCCCTGCTGCTCACCGAGTTCGGGGTCGGGGCGGAGATCGTGCCGACGGACGCCTTCGTGAAGGTGCTGGCCGAACTCGTGGACACGGGTGACGAGTTGCCCGCGATCGAGGAGTCGGCGCTGCTGCTCGGCCAGTATCTGTCCGCGCTCGGCATCCTGACCGCCGAGGAGGAGGAGGACCTCCACGTACGGATGCTGAAGGGTGCCGTCGCGCTCGGGCACTCCAAGGTCGTGTTCAAGCCGCACCCCAGTGCCCCGGCCCGCTGGTCGCGCGGTCTGGAGAAGGAGGCGGAGCGGCTCGGCGCCGACCTGACCGTGCTGGACACGCCGGTCCTCGCCGAGGTGCTCTACCAGCGGATGCGTCCGGCCCTGGTCGTCGGCTGCTTCTCGACGGCCCTGCTGACGGCCTCCGCGCTGTACGGGCTGCCGGTGGCCCGCATCGGTACGGGCGCGCTGCTGGACCGGCTCGCCCCGTACGAGAACAGCAACCGGGTGCCCGTCACGATCGTGGACGCGCTGCTGCCGGAGCTGGGGGACGCGGCGGCCGTCGCCTCGCAGCGGCCGGGCACGGCGGTGTCCGACCTCAACAGCCTGGTCCGGGCGGTGGGGTTCGCGATGCAGTCGAAGATCTACCCGTCGCTACGGACGGAGACCGAGGCGTATCTGACGCGGCATCTGAGCACGCACACGCTGCGGTACTTCAAGCGGCGGCGGTTGACCTCGCTGGGGCTGCCAGGGGGCATTCCGGTGCAGCTCGCGTTCATTCCGCGTAACGCGACGGTGCGGCGAGTTGCTCGGCGGGCTCGGTCTCTCAAGCGCGCGACTTTGGGGTGAGCCCTCGTGCCTCCTTTGACGGAGATCGATGAACAGGTCGTCTCTCGGCAGCAGGTCCGTGGGGGCTGGTCGCGCAGTTCCCCGCGCCCCTATCGGGGCGCTGCTGCGGGCGTCGGTCGAGCAACGCCCCGGCTCTACGCGCTCGACGGGCTGCGCCTGATAGCCGCTCTCGCCGTCGCCGCCTATCACTACGGCGGGCGTGACGGCGAGATCGCGAAGGCCTGGGGGGCCTCGCCCGCCGTGCAGTTCCCCACCGCCCACAGTTGGCTGGTGCACCGCGACCGCCGGGACACCGCCGCCTGGCTGATCGTGGTCTTCAGTCTGCTGCTGAGCCAGTACCAGACGTTCGAGGCGATGTGGCACGCCCCGAACGCGGACTACTTCTCCTACCGCTCCCAGCTCGGCATCGTCGTCGCCGTCACCGTCGGCTTCGTGGCCGTCGGTGCCGTGGCGCTGGGCCTGCTGAACCGTGTCGACCGGCCCTGGCTGACCACTGCGGGGGCCCTGACGTACCCCTTCTACCTGGTGCACTAGCATCTGGGCTGGCCGGTGGTGCGGGCACTGCACCAGGGGCTGGGCGTTCCGTCGGCCCTGACCGTCGCGCTCTCCGTGGCGCTGATGCTGGCGCTCGCCTGGCTGCTGCGCCGGTGGGTCGAACGTCCGTTGCAGCCGCTGCTGCGGACGTCGCTCGGTGGACGTCGGCGCTGAACGGTCCCGGAACCTGGAATTGGCCCACTGTTCATGCGACGCGAGGATTCGAAAACGCTTCCGCGGAGAGGCTCCGCAGCATCCTTGACCGGGCCAAAGGCATCTCATAGGTTCCTGGCCCGTTCGCCTGTTCGCCTCGTCGACGCAAGAAGGTCTTCCGTCCTCATGACCTCTGAAATGACCTCTGAACACGGCACGGTCCGACTGCCCCGTGAGCTCGACGACGTCCCCGGCTGGTTCCCGGTGCTCGACCAACTGCTCGTCGACTGGTTCCTGAGCCGACAGGAGGTCGCGGGCGAGAGGGGCGACCTCCTGGAGGTCGGCGTCTACATGGGCAAGAGCGCCATCTTCCTCGGCCACCATCTCCAGGAGGGCGAGGCGTACACGGTCTGCGACCTCTTCGAGAGCGACGCACCGGACGACGCCAACGCGGCGGAGGCCACCAAGTCGTACCGCAGCACGCTCACCCGCCGGGCCTTCGAGGCGAACTACCTCTCCTTCCACGACGAGCTGCCGCGGGTGCTGCAGGGGCCCAGCTCGGTCGTCCCCGGCGAGGTCGAGCCACGTTCCTGCCGTTTCGTGCACATCGACGCCTCGCACCTGTACGAGCACGTCGAGGCCGACATCACCGCCGCCCGGGACATCCTCCTGCCGGGAGGCCTGGTCGTCCTCGACGACTTCCGCTCGGAGCACACACCGGGCGTCTCCATCGCCGCGTGGGAGGCCGTCCTCAACCGGGGCCTCAACCCCGTCTGTCTCAGCACGCAGAAGCTGTACGGCACCTGGGACGACCCCGAACCTCTCCAGGAGGCGCTGCTCGCCATGGTCGCGGACCGGGACGACTGCCACCTCAGCAACCAGCAGGCCGCCGGTCACCGCATCCTGCGCCTGAAGTCCAGGGGCATGAAGGCCCCGGCCTTCCCGAAGTCCCGCCACTGGACCGAGCCCGAGGCGCCGACTCCCGCCCCGGCTGTGCCCGCACCCCAGCCCGCGGCCCGCCGCCGCCCACCCCGGAGCCCCGCCCGGAAGCTGGCCGCGGACCTGCTGCCTCCGGTGGTGACGAGGGCGATCAGGAAGGCGCGCGCGGCAAACCGACCGGGGAGGTGAGCCGGGGCGGGGAGGGGCGCGGAGGGGCTAGGCGCTGCTCGCCAGGGACAGCTTGACCGCGAAGCCCAGGAACAGGGCACCCGCCGCCGAGGTCGCCCCCGCCGACAGTCTCTTCCGGCGGCGGAACGTGGCGGCCAGCCTGGTGCCGCTGAAGATCAGCGCGCTCAGGTAGAGGAAGCTGGCGAGCTGGGCGCAGGCGCCGAGGACCACGAAGGAGAGCGCCGGGTAGGCATAGCCCGGGTCCACGAACTGCACGAAGAAGGCGACGAAGAAGAGGATCGCCTTCGGGTTCAGCAGACTGATCACCAGGGCCCGCCGGAACGGCCGCTCGCCCTCCGCGACCTCATCGCCCGGCCCCTCCACCACCCGCTCGCGGCGGCTGCGCCACATCGCCCACGCGGCCCGCAGCATCCCGATCGCCAGCCACGACAGATAGCCGGCGCCCGCGTACTTCACGATCCCGAACAGCACGGCGTTGGCCTGCAGCAGCGAGGCCACTCCCGCCGCCGACAAGGTCATCAGCACGGTGTCGCCGACCCATACGCCGGCGGCGGCCCGATACCCGGTCCGTATCCCGCGCCGGGCGGCCACGGACAGCACGTAGAGGGAGTTGGGGCCGGGCAGCAGCACGATCAGGACGAGGCCCGCCAGATAGGTGGGGAGGTCGATGACACCGAACATGAGAAGGAGTGTCGCACGGAAGTCCGACATCCCGACATGCCCGTCCGAAGCCAGACGAATGCCATACAAGAGCCAGACAAAAGGGCGGTCGGAAGGCGGCCGTGGTCGATCGCGATCGACCGCAACTCACGCACGAGCGGTCAGAAAGCGTCGCTGGGGATGTACGTGCCCCACACCTCACGGAGGGCGTTGCACACCTCGCCCACCGTCGCGCGGGCCCTCAGGGCCTCGCGCATCGGGTAGAGGACGTTGTCCGTGCCCTCGGCGGCCTTCTTCAGGGCGGTCAGGGCCGTGTCGACCGCCTGCTGGTCGCGTCGCGCACGGAGCCCGGCCAGCCGCTCCGCCTGCTGGGCCTCGATCGCCGGGTCCACCCGCAGCGGCTCGTACGGCTCCTCCTCGTCCAGCTGGAAACGGTTGACGCCCACCACGACCCGTTCCCCGGAGTCGGTCTCCTGCGCGATGCGGTACGCGCTGCGCTCGATCTCGCCCTTCTGGAAACCGTGCTCGATGGCCGCGACGGCACCGCCCAGGTCCTCGACCTTCCGCATCAGCTCGACGGCCGCCGCCTCCACGTCGTCGGTCATCTTCTCCACGACGTACGAACCGGCGAACGGGTCGACCGTCGCCGTCACGTCCGTCTCGTAGGCCAGCACCTGCTGCGTGCGCAGCGCCAGACGGGCGCTCTTGTCGGTCGGCAGAGCGATCGCCTCGTCGAAGGAGTTGGTGTGCAGCGACTGGGTGCCGCCCAGCACCGCCGCCAGCCCCTGCACCGCGACCCGCACCAGGTTCACCTCGGGCTGCTGCGCGGTCAGCTGCACCCCGGCCGTCTGCGTGTGGAACCGCAGCATCAGCGACTTGGGGTTCTTCGCGCCGAACTCCTCACGCATCACCCGCGCCCAGATCCGACGCGCCGCACGGAACTTGGCGACCTCCTCCAGGATCGTCGTCCGGGCGACGAAGAAGAACGACAGCCGGGGAGCGAAGTCGTCCACGTCCATGCCCGCCGCGACCGCCGTGCGCACGTACTCGATCCCGTCGGCCAGGGTGAACGCGATCTCCTGCGCGGGCGAGGCACCGGCCTCGGCCATGTGGTAGCCGGAGATCGAGATCGTGTTCCACTTCGGGATCTCGGCCTTGCAGTACTGGAAGATGTCGGCGATCAGCCGCAGCGAGGGCTTGGGCGGGAAGATGTACGTCCCGCGCGCGATGTACTCCTTCAGCACGTCGTTCTGGATCGTGCCCGTCAGCCGGTCCGCCGGTACGCCCTGCTCCTCGCCGACCAGCTGGTACATCAGCAGCAGCAGCGCGGCCGGCGCGTTGATCGTCATCGACGTCGAGACCTTGTCCAGCGGGATGCCGTCGAACAGCACCCGCATGTCCTCGACGGAGTCGATCGCCACCCCCACCTTGCCGACCTCGCCGTGGGCGATCGGGGCGTCGGAGTCATGACCCATCTGGGTGGGCAGGTCGAACGCGACCGACAGCCCCATCGTGCCGTTGGCGATCAGCTGCTGGTAGCGGGCGTTGGACTCCACGGCCGTACCGAAGCCCGCGTACTGACGCATCGTCCACGGACGACCCGTGTACATCGACGGATACACACCCCGCGTGAACGGGTACGCGCCCGGCTCCCCCAGCCGTTCCGCCGGATCCCAGCCCTCCAGCACCTCCGGCCCGTACACCGGCTCGATCGGCAGCCCGGACTCCGACTCGCGCGCCATGATGTGTGCCTCCGTCTTGCTCGTCGCTTCGGACGCTCGCTTGTTACTCGTCAGTACAACGGCCTTGGCGTCGGACTGTAGCGGCGACCGTTGGTCCGGTGGAGTGCCCCTGGCTGGGACCTTGCTCACAACCATGCCCGTTTGTTCGCGACGGCTCACGTCCGGGCAACCTGTCCGGGAAGAACGACCGGACGCGGCCGATCATGAGACGACGGGGACCCCGATGCGTACCAAGGACATGCGGAGATCGGTGGCCGCGATCGCGGCACTCGCCATGGCCGGCGCCTGCACGGCCCAGGGGATCGAGGTGCACGGCGGCCAGCGCCAGCCCGTGCGCGTCGACGGGAGCGCCACGCCGAACGGCACTCCGAAGCAGGACGAAGGCGACGGCGACGGCGACGGCGGGGACCAGGCCGCGGGCGGGAGCCGAGGAAGCGGAAACGGAGGAAGCGGGAACGACGGCAAGGGGGTGCCCGAGGAGGCCCCGACGACCGCGCCGCCCTCCCCCACCCCCGCACCCCCCGCCCCGGTCCTCTGGTCCCAGGGCGACGAGGGCCTCGACGTACGCGAGTTGCAGGCCCGGCTGCGGCAGGTCGCCTGGCTCTTCGCGGGGCCCACGGGGACGTACGACGACCTGACGGTCCAGGCGGTCAAGGGCTTCCAGGGCAAGCGGGGGTTGCCGCGGACCGGGAAGACGGACAGCGTGACGTGGGCGCGGCTGCTGAACATGACGCGGGAGCCCGGCAAGTGGGAGCTGTACGCCTACGGCGGGCAGCCGGCCGCGTCACCCGATCCGCGCTGCATGACGGGCCGGGTGCTGTGCATCAGCAAGACGAGCCGCACGCTGCGCTGGATGGTGGACGGCAGGACGCTGACGACGGTCGAGGTGCGGTTCGGCTCGGATTACACCCCGACCCGGGAGGGCCTCTTCAGCGTCTACTTCAAGTCCCGCGACCACTGGTCGACCCTGTACGACACCCCGATGCCGTACGCGATGTTCTTCAGCGGCGGCCAGGCCGTCCACTACTCCTCCGACTTCGCGGCCCGTGGGTACTACGGGGCCTCGCACGGCTGCGTCAACGTCCGGGACAAGGCGGCGATCGCGCGGCTGTTCGACCAGGTCAGGAACGGCGACAAGGTCGTCGTGTACTGGTGACGCGTGACTGGTGACGGAAGATTTCGTGACGTGCGTCACATGACGCATAGCGGGAGGGCGCCAGGCGCGTCAGGGGGAGTACGGGGTCACGGGGGACCACGGGGGAAATACGGGGGTTATGAGGCGCGGGCGGGACCGGGGGAACGTGTCCCGCCCGCGCCGAGGTGCACGAGCCGTAGGTACGGGGGGAACCCCGGCTCAGTGCGACGGCCGATGACCAGTCGGCTCACTCATTACTGCGCCGGGGCCGCCAAAAGTGTTACCCGTTCCGCGAAAGAATTCGTGACGGATGCGAAAGCACAGGTCAGGAGGGGTCAGGAGGGGGTGATGCGGACGGCGACTTCGGTCCGCGCCGCTGAGGCGAGCTGACTCCGGTGGCCGTTGCCCCCGTTGCCCCCGTTGCCCTTGCCGCCCTTGTTCCCCTGGCCGCCCTTGCCGTGGCCATGGCCCTTGCCATGACCGCTGCCCTTGCCCTGGCCCTTGCCGTGCCCGGGGCGGTTCTTGCCCTTGCCGTCGCCGTGCCCGCCGCGGTGGGAGTCGTCGTCCTCGTCGGAGTCGCCGCCGGACCGCGGGCTGCCGTCACCGCCACCGGACCGGCCGGTGGAGTCACCTGAGTCCGCCGTACCGGACCCGCTCCCTGTGCCCCGGCCCACCCCGGTGCCCTCGCCCGGCCGCTTCTTCTTCGTGCCGGGGTAGTCGGAGCCGCCGGCCAGGACGCCCTCGCAGTACCGCTTCAGCTGCCCCTTGCCCTTGCCGCCCGCCGCGTCCTCCAGGCCGCGCCGACGGTCGGCCCCCAGGTCCTTGCCGTCGCGAACGTCACGGCAGGCGGAGCGGACCTTGTCCCACCACTCCTGGCCGGACGTGCCGTTCTTCCCGGAGTCCCCGGTCCGCCCGTCCTCGTCGGTGCCGTCACCGGAGGGGGCGTCGCCCTGCGCGGAGCCGTCCGGGGTCATCTCGGGTTTCGTGTCGCCCCACGCCCCCCGTCGGCCGTCGCCGTCCTGCGCTTTCGGTGACGGCGACGGCGACAGCAGCGGCCGGTCCGGCGACTGGCCGGCGGAGACGGTGGCGGAGGGTTCCGGTTCGCCGTCGCGGAACGCGGTCAGCGCACCGCCGCCGACCGCCACCGCGACCCCGCCGAGCATCCCGGCGGCCACGGCCGCGACCAGCCCGAACCGTACCGGCCTGCCCCAACGGGCCCGGTGTCCGTCGACCCCTGCCGGGCGCCCGGGACGTCCCAGGCGGACGAGCCCCGCGTCGGCGGCGGGCGTGTCGGCGGTGTGCGTACGGCTGCCACTGCCGCGGCCGGGCTCCACGGCCCGCCCGCCGTCGGACGAGAGGGCGGAACGGGCGGAGGTGGAGGAGGCAGAGGTGGCGGAGGTGGCGGACGTGGTCGCGTCGGAGGCGCGCGCTGTTCGCGCGCTGCGGAAGGCAGCCAACGCCGCTTCCTCGCCGGGGAGTTCGGGGCTCCGCGAGGACACCGGGGCGACATCGGCGGTCAGCGCGCCGAGCGCCTCGGCGAGCCGGGCGGCACGGTCACGGGTGTCGGCGTCGACGGCTTCGAGGGGCTCCCCACGCAGCAGCCGCTCCGCGGCGTCGCGGTTGAGCCACCTGTACTGCTCGTCGGCCATCACACATCCTTCTGCGTCCGCCAACGCGTATGCGTCACACCGGCGGACGAAGCCGCGCGTGCGCGCGGCCCTCTCGGTGGGGGTACGGCGTCCAGCGGATCGCCGGACTCCGGGTCGGCCTCACCGGCCGTCTCCGGATTCTCCCCGATCAGTTCGGCGAGCCGTTTCAGACCCCGGTGCGCGGCCGTCCGTACGGCTCCCGCACGCTTGCCCAGGGTCGCGGCCGCGGTCTTCGCGTCGAGTCCGACGACGACCCGCAGGACCACCGCCTCCGCCTGGTCCTGCGGCAGCTGGGCGATGAGGGAGAGCGTGCGGCCGGTGGCCAGGGCCTCCATCGCCTCGCCGGCCGTGTCGGACTCGGCGGCCCTGCCGGTCAGCTCGGTCTCGTCGCCGCCTATCGCGGGCCTGCGCCCCCGCATGCGTATGTGGTCGAGGGCCCGGTTACGGGCGATCCGCGCGGCCCAGCCGCGGAACCGGTCGGCGTCACCGCTGAACCGCTCCAGGTCACGGGCTATCTGGAGCCAGGACTCGGAGGTGACGTCCTCCGCGTCCGGATCGCCGACCAGCGTGCGCACGTACCCGAGCAGCCGTGGGTGCACCGAGCGGTACACAGTCCGGAACGCGGTCTCGTCCCCGTCCTGTGCCGCAAGCACCGCGGCGGTCAGCTCCGCGTCGTCCCCCAGCACCCGCGCGCGCCCCTCTTTGCGCTTCGACCGGGCCGCTCTCGCGGACCGAGTCCTCGCTGTCGTGGTCGTGGTCCTCAATGAATCCTGCGGTGCCGGGCCGTCGATGGTTGTGGTGGTCTTCCGCCATCCACGATCCGGCGCGAATGGCACGTTACGGCCTGAAACCGCTGGGCGTCCATGTCCGTAGAACATGCAACTAACTCGTGATGCGGCGAGGTGTGACAGAAAACGTGGACGCGGCGCTGTAGGTAGTACGGGTCGCCGCGCGGCCCGTGCCGCGCGACGGTCGGGGCCTCTCCTGTGGGGGGTGGCGGCCCCGACCGTTGCCATCGGCGGAGTGGCCGGGTGTCTTGCGAGTACGGGGGTCTTGCGAGCACGCCGGCCTCACTTCGTTCTCCGCGCCTCCTGAGGCGTTTCCGGCGCGGCCTGCGCCTTCGGTCCGGTCGGCCCGTTCGTCTCTCCGGGCCGGGGGGACTCCGGCCGGCTGTCGGCGCCGACCTCTCCGCTGCCGTTGCCGGAACCACTGCCGATGCCGTTGCCGGAGCCATTGCCGTTGCCGGTGCCCACGCCCGTGCCCGTGCCGTCGCCTGTGCGAGTGCCGCCCGTGCCCTTGCCGTCGTTCTGTCGGTCCTTCTGTCGGTCGGCCCGCCGGTCGGACTCGTCCGGGTTCCGGGACGCGCCGTCCTGGTCGGGCGTGCCGGAGGAGTCCGGTGCCGGAGGAGCCGTACGCGGAACGTCCGCGGGGCCGGGCCAGGTCGGGGCGCCGTCGGTGGTGCGGTCGTGCCGTTCGCGGTTCTCGTAGCTGCCGTGCTCCCGATCGGCTTCCTTGTCGCCGCGCGCGGCCGAGCCGATCGCCGCGAAGGCGACCCCGCCGAGGGTGAGGCTGGCCAGCAGGACGGCCAGGGTGGTGCGGACGGAGAGCTGGACGCGGCGCCGTGCGTTGGGCCGCCAGTCGTCGCGCCGCCGGGTGCGTGCGGTGCGGCCCCCGCTCTCCCGCGCGGCCCGGAAGGCGGCCACGGCTCGTGCCTCCCCCGCGCTGTCGGCCGGCGCGTCGGCACGCACGGCGGCGGCGAGAAGCGAATCGACGGAGGGGGTGTCCCGCACGGCGGCAGGCGAGGTGTCAGGGTAGGCGGGAGACGGGGCGTCCCGGAACTCGGGGGACGGTGGGACGGAGGCAGCGGAGGTGTCGTCCCGCTCTCCGTTGTCAGGCCGGTCGCTCATGTCCGGCTCCGTCCTGCCCGACGGCATCTCGCGCCCTTCCCTCTCGCCGTGCGTCCCGGCGTCGCTGTCGGTCATCTCGACTCCCCCAGCGTCCGGGGGCCGTCATCCGTCACACCCTCGCTCCGCAGGAGCTGGGCGAGACGCTTCAGGCCCCGGTGGGTGGCGGTACGGACCGCGCCGGGGCGCTTGCCGAGGACACGGGCGGCGGCGGGGCCGTCGAGGCCGACGACCACGCGCAGCAGCACGGCCTCGGCCTGGTCACGCGGCAGCCGGGCGACCAGTGCAAGGGCCTGTTCGGTGGAAAGGCTCTCCAGCGCCTGGTCCGGGGTGCTGTGCGTGCCGGGCAGTTCCAGCAGGTCGTTCTCCAGCGCGGTCGCCCGGGGTCTGACCCGCTGGCGCCGCAGATGGTCCAGGGCCCGGTGCCGGGCGATGGTCGCGCTCCAGCCGCGGAAGCCCGCGCCGTCGCCCTTGAACCGCCCGAGGTCCCGTGCGATCTCCAGCCAGGCGTCCGAGGCGACATCCTCCGCGTCGTCCCCGACGATGCCGCGCAGATACCCCAGCAGCCCCGGCTGCACGAGCCGGTACGCCACCGCGAACGCGGCCTCGTCCCCGGCCTGGGCCCGCGCGACGGCCGCGCCCAGCTCCCCGTCGTAGGCCTGCACGCGCCGCGGTTCCCCTCCCTGGCCCCGAACTGTCCGGGACAGTGCCAAGTCAGTGCCGGGATCGCCTTCCGAGGGCCGTCCCGGCCAACGCCCAGGCCCCCACGTTGATCTGCGTCACGCCTCGCGGAAGTGTCACAGCGGCCGGTACACCCCGCGCATCACCCCTCCGCCCTCCGGGCATTGGCCGCACATCGCCCGGAAGCGGGAAGACCGCCCCCGCGTGACATAGGCCACACCCGCACCCCCCGATGCCGATCTCCGTGAAGTCCTGTGCGCTGAATAGAGGGGCCACCCCTGCGCCGGGGCGGCGCCTTCGTACCGTTCATCCAGGGGTGGGGCATTTGAGTCACCGTAGGAGCCATGCGTCGGAGCCGCTGGGGCCGAGGCGGCGGGGCTGGCTGACGTTGGGGGCCGTCGTGGCCGGTGGCGCGGGCCTCGTGTCGTACGCCGTGGTCGGTCCGGGCGTCGGCACGGCCGCCGCCGACGACGTACCCACCGCCCGCCCCTCGACCGTCACCCGCCCCCCGATCATCAGCAGGGCCGCGTGGGGCGCGGACGAGGCGGCCGTGACGGGAACGCCCGGGTACAACGACCGGATCAGCGCGGTGTTCGTCCACGACACGGGCGGCCCCAACGCCTACAGCTGCGCCGAGTCGCCCGCCCTGATCCGCGCGCTCATGGCCGACGACATCCAGGCGGCGGGCCGGGGCGACCTCGGCTACAACTTCGTCGTCGACAAGTGCGGCCGTATCTACGAGGGCCGGGCGGGCGGCGTGGACCTGTCGGTGCGCGGCGCGCACACCCCCGGCTTCGACGGGGAGTCCACGGGCGTCGCGGTCCTCGGCGACTTCGATGGCGGCGGCGCGCCGAACCGGGCGGCCGTGGAGTCCGTGGCACGGCTGGCGGCGTGGAAGCTGGGCCAGTACGCGGGCGACCCCACGGGCAGGGTGACGCTGACGGCGTCCGAGGACACCGGCGTGTACTCGGGCGGCGAGTCGGCGGAGCTGGACGTCATATCCGGCGGCAGCGACGCGGCGTCCCTCACCTCCCCCGGAGCCGGTCTCTACGCCGAGCTCCCCGAGATACGACGCTACGCCGCCTCCCCGGCCCGCGCATCCGCGATCCCGACCGCCGACTACACGGGCGACGGCGTGATCGACCTGGTGGTGCCGACCCCCCGGACCGGCAGCGGTTGGGTCACCCTGGTGCCGGGTGGTGCGGGCGGGCCCGTCCCGACCGCCAGGCTCCGCCTGAACCAGGCGAGCGCGGGCGTGCCGGGCGCCGCCGAGTCGGGCGACCGGTGGGGCGCGGCGACCGCGTGGGGCGATGTCGACGGTGACGGGTACGCGGATCTCGTGGTCGGTGCGCCCGGCGAGGACGACACCACCGGGCACGCGGACCGGGGCGCGGTGACGATCCTCTACGGGCCGTCCTTCACCGACGGCGCCGACACCATGGCCCTCGGCGACGACTACGAGCCGGCCGGCGCGCGGTTCGGCGCGACCGTGGCGACCGGGGACTTCAACGCGGACGGCAGGGCGGACGTGTTCACCGCCGCCACCGGGACGGGCGGCAACTGGGCGGCCCGCTTCGGCGACGGCCACGAGGTCGCCGGGGACCTCACCACGGCAACCGGTTCCCTCGCCTACGCGGACGCCGCGACCGGCGACTTCAACCGGGACGGCTACGCCGACGTGGCCCTCAACTACCGTGACGCGTCCGGCGTCGGCCGGATCGTCTGGTTCAAGGGCTCCCGGTCGCTGGGGCTGACGAAGGCGGCGACCCTGACCGTGAAGGGCGGCCGCGCCGTCGCGGCGGGCGACATCGACGGGGACGGTTACGACGACCTCGTCGTCGGACAGCCGTACGCCTCCGAGTCCGGCGGCAACGCCGGCGGCCAGGTGACCGTGGTCCCCGGCACGTCCACCGGGCTGGGCTCGACGGGGACGCGGACGGTCCACCAGGCCACGGCGGGGGTGGAGGGCGCCTCCGAGACCTCGGACGGCTTCGGCTCCTCGGTCGCCGTCGGCGATGTCGACGCCGACGGGTACGCCGACGTGCTGACCGGGGCGCCGAACGAGGACATCACCCGGGCCGGGAAGAACCGGCCGAACGCGGGGTCGGTGTGGCTGCTGAAGGGGGCCGCCGCCGGGGTGAGTGGAGCGGGGTCCGTGGCGTTCTCGCAGGACGCGCCGGATGTGCCGGGCTCGACCGAGGCCGAGGACAAGTTCGGGTCTGCGGTGTCGGGGGCGGATGTCACCGGGGACGGGTACGGCGATGTGCTGGTCGGGGTGGAGGGGGAGGACGCAGGAAACGGCACGGTGCTGTTCATGCCGTCGGTGGACGGCGTGCCGGTGGCTTCCCGGTCCGTGTACTACGGCGTCACGCAGTTGGGTGCGCCGGGGGGCGCGCGTCTGGGGCAGCTCCTGACGCCGTAGCCCGGCTTTTCCTCGCCCCCGCCGCCCCTGCCCGTCCCTCCACTCTCGGCTTCGCTCGAGCGGGAGGTGCCCCCACCCAGGGGCTGCGCCCCTTTGCCCCCCATCCGCGGGCCCAGTGGGGGCTGGTCGCGTAGTTCCCCGCGCCCCTTGAGGGCCTACGGCCATTCAGGGGCGAAAAGCACGGGGCGAAGCCCCTGCTTTTCAGGGGCGCGGGGAACTGCGCGAGAAGCCCCACGCACCCACAGCCGAAAACCCGCCCTCACCCGGAGGGCATCGCATCGTGGCACAGCAGCCGCAGCGACCCGTCCCCCGTGTAGCACCGGCGGGCCTCGTCGAAGGGGTCCCAGAAGCGGCCGTCCCAGGTGCGGACCCAGTAGCCGCCGTCCGACTCGACCCACTCACCGCCGGCCCACCGCACGACGACCTCACCGCCGTACGCCCCGAAACCCCGCAACGCCCCCTCCACGGCGGCGTACGGCGCTCCCTCCCGGCGGATCTCCTCGATCATCCGGTCCACCCGCCACAGGCTCTGCGTCGAGTAGTCGAGGCGCACCCGCGCCCCTTCCCGCATCATCGCCACCGCGTCGGCGGCCCACCGAAGGGGCTTCGCCGCGCTGCCGGGCCGGTTCCCGCGGCTCCCCGGTGCGCCGGAGGAACCGACCGAACTGAATGTCTGCTGTGCGCTCACACTCCGGAAAGCGCCCGCCCGGCACGAGACGTTTCGCGATTTCGGCCTGTCCCCGACACCGGTGCAGGACCGCCACACGCGGCCCCAGGACACCCACAGGACCCGCCAGGAAACGAGGTTTACCGCCGCGCCCCTCGCGTACGCCGTGACACGACCGCCCGCAGCACCCGCCGCCCCTCCGTGGCGACACCGAGCGCCTGCCGCAGCCCCGCCGCGCCGTGCTGGGCGAGCAGTTCCAACACCGCGATCTGACGACGCAGTTCGGCGGCGACGAGATGGGACGTGCCCTCGGTACGGCCCTCCCGGCACGCCGCCACGGAGTCGGCGCCCCCGGCGTCCAGCGGGTCGAGCAGTTGATGGATCCGCAGCGCGGAGACGGAGCACATCTCCGCCCACTCCCGCAGCCCCTCACCGGACCGCTCCCCGGGAACCGCGTCGAGCATCCGGCGGGCGAGCAGGACGACTTCCTCGCCCCCGACACCACTGCCGTCACCTTCACCGCCCGCGTCGGAGCCGGGGTCGGAGGGGTCCGGTGGCGCCAGTTCGCCGCGTATCTTCGCGACTCGCTCTCCCCACTCCTCCCCCTCGTCCACCAGACCCGCCCACAGCGGACGCAGGATCTCGTCGTCACCCCCGAGAAGCGGTACGCAACGGTCCAAACAAGCCAACCCGCCGGCCGCCAGACCACGTTCGTCGGCCTGGGCCAACAGCTCCACCAGGCTCATCGCGCCTCCCCTAAATCCTGCTCGACCGTGCCCCCGTTATACGGAGCCCACACTTCCCCTTACTGCGTGCGACGACCCGGGAGTGTCACAGAGGGACGACCCCGAGCCGGTCGAGCAACCGGAAGAGAATGTTTTCAGCCAGGGGGTCCGCCGGTCCAGGTTCCGAGGTCAACACCTCGACCAGGGAACGCTCGACGACGACCCGTCCCGCCTCCGCGGCCCAGGCGACGGCGCGTTCGGCGGCGTCGCGCGGTTCGAGGAAGTAGTCCTCGACCGTGAGCCCCTGGCCGTCCCCCAGATAGGCGGCCATGGCCCGCCGCGCGAGACACGTCGTCCACGCCCCGCTCTCCGGTGCCGCCGCCTCGACGACCACGCAGTCGCTGTCCATGACATAGCCGAACAGCGCGGGCGCGCCGGTCTCCCGGGCGAGCGTGTTCATGTTGCCGACATCGCCGGTGCTCCCGGAACCCCCGGCAGCCTCGGCACCCGGCGCGCCCGTCGGGTACGCCCAGATCTGCCAGCCGTCGTCCGCCGTCACGCACAGCGTCAAGGCCTCGGCCTCGGCCAGCGCGTCCAGCTCCGCGAGCGGCCGCTCGCTTCTGCCCACGACGTAGTACCCCCAGTACCCCATACCGGGAATAGACCACACCCGTACGGCGGTTCGCTCCCGGAATCGGGCAATCCGCCCGGGTCCCCCTGGACAGCCGCGAAGGAGGACAGGTTCACGGAGGACAGGTTCAGAGGGCGGCCACAGGCTCGGGCTCCGCACGCGACCCGGTCCGCGCCTTGTCGTCCTGCATACGGGTGAGGGCGAGGACGAAGAAGACGGCGAACACGGCGGTGGGGATCTCGAAAGCGTCCGCGAACAGCACACGTTCGGTGGCCGTCCGCAGTTCCTCCGCCGTCTCCGCCCGGCGCAGGGCCAGGCCACTCACCTGGTTCGCCACACCGCTGATGATCCACATCGTCCACCAGGCGTTGACGAGGGCGTGCGACCGCGGCTTCGTGGACGGGCTGCTGGCGTCCCAGCCGTCCAGGGCGATCCGGCGTGGGTACCAGAGGTTCACGATCGGCACGATCCAGCCCGCTATGGCCCAGCCCCGCTTCTTCTGGTGCCCGAAAGGCTCGAACACCTCCGCGTTGACCCGCACCCGGTGGAACCAGATCAGGAAGACGACGACGGTGACGAGATAGGCGAGCATCTGCGCGCTTCCGGTCAGACCGGAGAGCCGGTCGGCCCGGTCCGCGTCCGCGTCGATACTGAACCCGTACTCTCCGTCCGTCATCCTTCCCAGCACGTCGAGCATCACGAGATCCGCCCACACCGCGACCAGGTCGGTCACGGCGACCACTCCGAGCAGGATCGCCACCGCACGCCCCAGCCCCACCGGCGACCGCAGCCACGCGGGGCCGTGCGGGGACTGGATCGGCAGAGCCGTGTGGGCGGGGAGCCCCGGCGCCGCCGGATGCGGAACGGCGGCGTGCGCGGGCGTGGGCGCCGACGCGGGGTGCAGATCCGCCGCCTCGCACTGCCGGCACAGCTCACCGCCGGGTGCCGCCGCATAGGTCGCGCAGCGCGCACAGTTCATCGTGGAGCCCCCCGTGTGATCGGACGCCCGTACTCGGACGCCCATGACCGGTGATGGTGATCGGTGATCGAGATCGGATGATCGGAACAGACCGAACGGCGGTCCTCCCCAGACCCTCACGCTCGGCAATCGAACAGGCGGAACATACGGTTCACCCGCGCTGCCCGTCCACCTCTTTCCCTTTCCGTGACGCCGATCGTCGCGCGGGCCGGTGCCGGGCGGCACGCGGCCCGCGCCGCCCGGGACTCAGCTCACCTGTCCCGCCAGCTCCCGGAACTGCGCCCAGGTCAGGCCCGGTTTCCCCGGGTCCCACAGCTTCTGCGAGAGCGCCCGCAGCGGCATCCGGACGCCCGCCGCGACCTGCGCCTCGGTCTGCCGGTTCGCGAGGTCGCACCAGACGGCGAAGGAGCCGCCGAGGATCTGGTCGTCGTACTGGGCGGGCACGGCGGTGGTGCCGCGCAGCACCCGGGGGGTCCAGGACTCGTAGATGCGCTGCCCGGTCGGGTAGACGAACTGGTTGGGCTCGCCGAGGACGTAGTACAGGTACTCGTCGTTGTAATTGATCACCTGTCGCCCGGCGCTCAGGTATTCGATCGGCGGCCGGGCCCCGATCTCCTTGCCCGTCCAGTACGCGACCTGGATGGCCTTGTCCGCCTGGACCGAGCCGCCCCGGAAGAACCCGTCGTTCCAGGCCCGGACGGTCCGGTCGTGTCCGCGCATCACCTTGGCACGGTCGTTCAGCCAGCCGGTGGCGAGGTCGGCGACGGTCGCACCGGCGCCGTACTTCTGCCGCGCGGCGGCGGCCAGCTGCGGGTACGAGGCCTCGGGGTCGGAGGCCATCAGCGCCCGGTACTCGTCGGCGCCCAGGTGCCAGTACGCGCCGTCGAACAGGTCGGCGTACTCGTCGAGCAGTTCGTCCACGACCTCGGCGGACCGGGGATTGGAGATGTCGACGGCACCGCTCGCGGCGACGCCCTGCGCGTTCTTCAGCTGGAGCCCCGGATTGCCCGCGATCACGGCACCCAGATGTCCGGGTGAGTCGATCTCCGGTACGACCGTGATGTGCCGGCTCTCCGCGAGGTCCAGGATCCTCCGCACCTGGGCCTTGGTGAGGTGCTGCTGCGACACCACCTCGGGGTGGCTCGTGGACTCGATCCGGAACCCCTGGTCGTCGGAGAAGTGCAGGCCGAGCTGGTTGTACTTCAGGTCGCCCAGCTCACGGATGCGGTCCTCGATCCAGCCCGCCGTGAAGTGCTTGCGCGCGATGTCGAGCATGAACCCGCGCTGCGGTTTGGCCGGCTCGTCCCGGACGACGCCCTCCTGCGCCGTACCGCCGCCGCGCACCTCCTGCTTCAGGGTGCGCGTGCCGTAGAAGACCCCCGCCTCGGCGGGCGCGGCGATCCGCACGCGTCCGTCCTTCACAGTGAGGGTGTACGCCTCCGACCTCGGCGCGTCGGCCTCGGTGAGCGCCAGTTCCACGTCCCCGGCCCGGGGCCGGGCCTCCCCGGCGTACGCCAGCCCCAGCTCCCCGGCGGTCAGCCGTCCCTCGTCGGCCAGCGCGGCGTTCCGTACGACGACGCGGCCCCCGTCGGCGGGCTTCCAGCCGGGGCCGCGCGCGGCCTCGTGCTGCCGTACGGCGGGGATGGTCCGCGGCTTCGTCGACAGGGGGTAGGTGCGCGACGGCGAGGGGGACACGGAGGGCGTGGTCCCGGCGGCGCTCACGGACGACCCCTGCGGCGACGGCCCGGAGCCGCTGGGCGTGCCCGTCCCGCCGCCCGGCCACACGGTCACGGCCACGGCGACCGCACCGCCCGCCAGCACCACTCCCGTGCCCAGGAGCAACCCTTTCGACGTGATCGCGGTCTTCCTGCGGGGTGCCCTGCGCCGGCCTCGGTTCACGACAGGCCCCCGGTCTCCGTGCCCGTCCTCGTCCCGCTCGCCGTCCACGACATCTCACACACCTCTCGCCACGCGCTTTCCCCCGGCCTCACTCCCGACTCTCCGCCGAGTCCCCTTCTCGAACCTACGACGTCTCACCGCCCAAACCGTCCACCACAGGTTCCGAAACTCTCCCGTCCGGGTGAATTTCGGGCATCGAACGGACAGCCCATGAACCGCCTCGATAACGTGGTGGCACCTTTCGCACAGCCTGCCCAGCCGCCCCCTACGCACCGCCGAGGACCCACGCTGCCTCCGCACCGTCTTCCACGCCTCCCCGGCCAGGTCGCCGTCCCGGAGCAGGCCCACACTCCCGGCCCCTCGGCCCTGGAGCGGTTCAACCACGCCCCCGCCGAGACCGCCCGGCAGACCCTGCTCGCCTGCCTGCGCAGCCTGCGCTGGGCGCACCGCCTCACCGACCACCGGCCCTACCCGGACCTGTGCGCCCTGCTCGCCGCGTCCGACGAGGCCGCGTACGACCTCACACCGGCGGACCTGGCGGAGGCCCTGGCGGGCGAGACCCTGCCCGCCCTGCCCGACGACACCTACGGGGTCGCCCACACCGCGCTCAACGCCGCGCACGCGGCGTACGAGGCCCGCTTCGGCCATGTCTTCGTCATCGCCCTGGACACCACCCACCCGGACGAACTCCTCGACCGCACCCTGGAGGGCATCCGCTCCCGCCTCTCGAACGACCCGGAGGAGGAGCGCGTGGTGGTGGCCGAGGAACTACGCCGCCTGGCAAGAACCCGCCTGACCACCCACATCAGCCCCACGAACACCTGCCCGGTGCCGTAGACCGCGGGAAACCGCGCCTCATCGGGTGCGCAGAGAACTGCTCTTTTCAGGGGGGCGGGGAACCGCGCGAACAACCCCCACCCACCCGCACCCGGAATCCGAACCCGCACGCACCCCGCCCCACCCGGTACTAACCCTTACGTGCGCCTTTGTATGCCAGTTTGATCACACCAACCCTCCCGGCTTAAGCCAAGTGCAACGACGTCGCTACCATGGCCGGGGCCGGTGGACCGTACCCGGCCGGGTCAGACCGACAAGCAAGCCGGCCGGCCCCAATCCCCGCTCCCGGAGGGTTCTTCCGTGCCGGCTGGAACGCTGTACCGCGGCCGGGAAGGAATGTGGTCCTGGGTGGCTCATCGAGTCACCGGCGTCCTCATCTTCTTCTTCCTGTTCGTACACGTGCTGGACACCGCTCTCGTCCGCGTCTCCCCCGACGCCTACGACAAGGTCGTGGCCACGTACAAGACGCCGATCGTCGCGCTGCTGGAGTACGGCCTCGTCGCCGCCGTCCTCTTCCACGCGCTCAACGGTCTTCGGGTCATCGCCGTCGACTTCTGGTCCAACGGCCCCCGTCACCAGAAGACGATGCTGTGGTCCGTCGTCGGCATCTGGCTCGTGCTGATGATCGGGGCCCTGTACCCCGTCCTCGGCCACGCCGTCCGTGAAGTCTTCGGGAGCTGAGGCAGATGTCCGCCACTGAAACCACCGCCTCCGGCATCGGCCCCGTCGAGGGCGCCGGGGACCTGTCGGGCTACAGCCCCGACAACCCGGCCCCCGTCATCGAGCCGCCCCGCAAGCGCACCAAGAAGACCCCCAGGTCGACCCGCGGCAACTTCGAGATGGTCGCGTGGCTCTTCATGCGTCTGTCCGGCATCGTCCTGGTCGTCCTGGTCATCGGCCACCTGCTGATCCAGCTCGTCCTCGACGGCGGCGTCTCCAAGATCGGCTTCGCGTTCGTCGCGGGCCGCTGGGCCTCGCCGTTCTGGCAGACCTGGGACCTGCTGATGCTGTGGCTCGCGATGCTGCACGGCGCGAACGGCCTGCGTACCGTCATCAACGACTACGCGGAGCGCCCGAACACCCGGCTGTGGCTCAAGGGCCTGCTCTACACCGCCACGGTGTTCACCATCCTGCTGGGCACGCTGGTGATCTTCACCTTCGACCCGAACATCCGCTAGGCACGGGGCTGAGGCAACCGATCATGAAGATCCACAAGTACGACACCGTCATCGTCGGCGCCGGCGGCGCCGGTATGCGCGCGGCCATCGAGTCCACGCAGCGCAGCCGCACCGCCGTGCTGACCAAGCTGTACCCCACCCGCTCCCACACGGGCGCCGCGCAGGGCGGCATGGCCGCCGCGCTCGCCAACGTGGAGGAGGACAACTGGGAGTGGCACACCTTCGACACGGTCAAGGGCGGTGACTACCTGGTCGACCAGGACGCCGCCGAGATCCTGGCGAAGGAGGCCATCGACTCCGTCCTCGACCTGGAGAAGATGGGCCTGCCGTTCAACCGGACGCCCAACGGGACGATCGACCAGCGCCGCTTCGGCGGTCACAGCCGCAACCACGGTGAGGCACCGGTCCGCCGGTCCTGCTACGCGGCCGACCGCACCGGCCACATGATCCTCCAGACGCTCTACCAGAACTGCGTCAAGCACGGCGTGGAGTTCTTCAACGAGTTCTACGTCCTGGACCAGCTGATCACCGAGGTCGACGGCGTCAAGAAGTCGGCCGGTGTCGTGGCGTACGAGCTGGCGACCGGCGAGATCCACATCTTCCAGGCGAAGGCCGTGATCTACGCGTCCGGCGGCTGCGGCAAGTTCTTCAAGGTGACGTCCAACGCGCACACCCTGACCGGTGACGGCCAGGCCGCCGTCTACCGTCGCGGGCTGCCGCTGGAGGACATGGAGTTCTTCCAGTTCCACCCGACCGGCATCTGGCGCATGGGCATCCTGCTGACGGAGGGCGCCCGCGGTGAGGGCGGCATCCTCCGCAACAAGGACGGCGAGCGCTTCATGGAGAAGTACGCGCCGGTCATGAAGGACCTCGCGTCCCGTGACGTCGTGTCCCGCTCCATCTACACGGAGATCCGTGAGGGCCGCGGCTGCGGTCCCGAGGGCGACCACGTCTACCTCGACCTCACGCACCTCCCGCCGGAGCAGCTGGACGCCAAGCTCCCGGACATCACCGAGTTCGCGCGCACCTACCTCGGTATCGAGCCCTACACGGACCCGATCCCGATCCAGCCGACCGCGCACTACGCCATGGGCGGCATCCCGACGAACGTCGAGGGTGAGGTCCTCAGCGACAACACCACCGTCGTCCCCGGTCTGTACGCCGCCGGTGAGGTCGCCTGCGTCTCCGTGCACGGCGCCAACCGTCTCGGCACCAACTCGCTGCTCGACATCAACGTGTTCGGGCGCCGGGCGGGCATCGCGGCCGCCGAGTACGCCCAGAAGGCGGACTTCGTCGAGCTGCCGGAGAACCCGGAGTCCCTGGTCGTCGAGCAGATCGAGCGGCTGCGCTCCTCCACGGGCAACGAGCGCGTGGCGGAGCTGCGGCGCGAGCTGCAGGAGACCATGGACGCCAACGTCATGGTGTTCCGCACCGAGCAGACGATCAAGACGGCCGTCGAGAAGATCGCCGAGCTGCGCACGCGCTACAAGAACGTGGCGATCCAGGACAAGGGCCGCCGGTTCAACACCGACCTGCTGGAGGCCGTCGAGCTGGGCAACCTGCTCGACCTGGCCGAGGTCATGGCCGTCTCCGCGCTGGCCCGCAAGGAGTCCCGCGGTGGTCACTACCGCGAGGACTACCCCAACCGCGACGACGTCAACTTCATGCGTCACACCATGGCGTACCGCGAGGTCGGCGACGACGGCTCCGAGACCGTCCGCCTCGACTACAAGCCGGTCGTCCAGACCCGCTACCAGCCGATGGAGCGTAAGTACTGATGGCAACTCCGACTCTGGACAAGGCGGACGCGGCAGGCAGCCCCGAGCCCGGCTTCGCCAACTCCCCGTACATCACGGTCACGTTCCGCGTGCGCCGCTTCAACCCCGAGGTCGCGGCCGAGGCGGTCTGGGAAGATTTCCAGCTGGAGATCGACCCCAAGGAGCGCGTCCTCGACGGTCTGCACAAGATCAAGTGGGACGTGGACGGCACGCTGACGTTCCGCCGTTCCTGCGCCCACGGCATCTGCGGGTCGGACGCCATGCGGATCAACGGCAAGAACCGTCTGGCCTGCAAGACGCTGATCAAGGACATCAACCCCGAGAAGCCGATCACGATCGAGCCCATCAAGGGCCTCACGGTCCTCAAGGACCTGGTCGTGGACATGGAGCCGTTCTTCCAGGCGTACCGGGACGTGATGCCCTTCCTGATCACGAAGGACACCAACGAGCCGACGCGTGAGCGGTTCCAGACCGCCGAGGACCGTGAGCGCTTCGACGACACCACGAAGTGCATCCTCTGCGCCGCGTGCACGTCCTCGTGCCCGGTGTTCTGGAACGACGGCCAGTACTTCGGTCCGGCCGCGATCGTCAACGCCCACCGCTTCATCTTCGACTCGCGCGACGAGGCCGGCGAGCAGCGGCTGGAGATCCTCAACGACCGTGACGGCGTGTGGCGTTGCCGTACGACGTTCAACTGCACGGACGCCTGCCCGCGCGGTATCGAGGTCACCAAGGCGATCCAGGAGGTGAAGCGGGCGCTCATCACGCGCCGCTTCTGATCCCGTCGCGGCAACGGCCGCGGCAACGCGTGAGGAAGGCCCGCAGGATCACCTGCGGGCCTTCCTCATGCTCGGGGCGTGCGCGGCGGGCATGCGACCCGGGGCTGCCCACGCACGAGGGCCCCGTCCCCGCGCGGAGCCTTGGGGGAAGCTCCGGGGTGGACGAGGCCCTTCGGTCGATCACCTGAACGGCGATCCTCCGCACTCAGCCGCGCAGGACACGACCCTGCGAGTCGGTGCGGTCGTTGCTCGTGAGGAACAGGATGCCGTCGATCAGGGACCAGAAGCCCAGACCACCGCAGGTGAGGAGCTGGGCGACGCCCACGCCGACGGAACCGACGTAGAAACGACCGATGCCGAGCGTGCCGAGGAAGAGCTGCAGAATGCCGGCGACGATCTTCGACTTGTCGGAGTACGGGCGACCCTGCGGGTCGTGGCCGAAGGGAGCGTCAGGGGTGGGGACGGTCATGGAAGTAACTCCTGGATTACTGACTGAGATACCGAAGCGGACTGCTCCGGGAGCGATCACAGGAGGAAAGGCGTGGCAGAGAACCTGCTGCGTTCGGGCACGGCGAACACCGGCCAGCGATCGAGCACGACGTAATCCCCCGTCATCCCCCCTGTAGCTGTTGCAGCGTAATGAGACGTGAGGGGCGGATGGGAGTGGATCCGGGCGATCGTTCCGATTCCGTGATCCGATTCCAGCCAACTTGCGACAACTGAGCAACATAAAGCGGGCGTAAGGGATTTACGGGGGTCGCGCGGGCTCAGTACGGGTCGACTCAGTACAGGTTGCGGACGATCGTCCACGTCACGGCGATGCCCAGGATCAGGGCCTGGGTGCGCGGCCTCAGTTCGGGGCGCCAGCGGCGGCCGCGCAGCCCCTCGACGAACCAACGGCCGAGCAGGACCAGGGCGAAGGGCGCGGCGAGCAGCAGCACCCGGTTGTCGTGCCAGGCCGCGGTGAACTGGCCGTGCATCAGGTCGTACACCATGCGGGTGCCGCCGCAGGCGGGGCAGAGCAGCCCGGTGACGTAGCGGAACGGGCACTGGGGCAGCAGATGGCCGGGCTCGTGCGGGTTGGTGCCGTAGACGTACGCGGCGCCCGCCAGCCCGGCGGCGGCCACCGCGAGGGGAGCCGCCGCCGGATGCCGGAGGGTGGTGAGGCCGCGCTCAGCCACGCAGGACACGTCCGTTGGAGTCCGTGGTGTTGCTGCTGGTGAGCAGGATGATGCCGTCGACCAGCGCCCAGATGCCGAGGCCGCCGCAGGTGAGGAGCTGTGCGACGCCGAGACCGACGTGACCGATGTAGAAGCGGCCGACGCCGAAGGAGCCCAGGAACAGCGAGAGGACGCCCGCGACGATCTTCGACTTGTCGGAGTACGGGCGGCCGTACGGGTCGTACCCGTACGGGGCGTTGGGGTCGCCCGTGTACGCGCCGCCCGGCGTCGGGGGCACCTGGTAACCGCCCTGGGGGTAACCGCCCTGCTGCGGGTAGCCGCCCTGCGCGGGGTAGCCGTAGCCGGGCTGGCCCGCGCCCGGCTGCTGGTAGCCGCCCTGCGGAGCCCCGTACGGGCCGGCGCTCGGCTGGCCGGGGGCGGCGTTCGGGTACCCGTATCCGGGCTGCGGCGGCTGCGGGGGCTGAGCGGGCTGCTGAGGCTGCTCGGTCACGGTACTGACTCCTGCGTGTTGTTTGCTTGAGCGGCTGAAAACTCTATGGGCTGTCCGTCATATTGCAGGAGGCAAGGGCCCGGAGAGAAGTTGTTACTTCGGCCGGTCCCGCCCCGACTCCCGCATGTGGGCGGAGTCACAGCCCCTGATCACAGTTGGCTGAGGATCGTCGGGTCCGTGATCTCCGTGTCCTTGGCGAGCAGCATCGCCTTGCTGAGGATGACAGCGAGCATACGGTCGCCCTCGAAGGGGAGATAGCCGGTCTGCGGGGTTCCGTTCCCGTCGGTGACGGTCGACTTGGGAACGATGCACAGATAGCGGTCGTTCGGGGGCATCAGGATACTGCCGGAGCCAAGATGGATCCGGTACGTGTACAGCTTGCCCTCGACCTGGAGGAACCGCCCGTCGAACGTGCACCGGTCGGCGATCGCGAGCCGGGGGACGCGCCGCTCCAGCAGCACCCGACGGGTCTCGGCAACGCTGGCCCGAAGGCTGGCCCGGACGCTGGTCCGAACGCTCGGCCGATGCCAGGAGTACGACGACCCGACGCCGGATCAGCTCCCGCACCGTCATCCGCTCCTCGGCGAGTTCGACCGCCCGGCCGTCGCCCCGCACCCCACTCGCCGTCTCTTCGACGAACGTCACCGTTGCCACGGCAGGACAGCAGGGGGCCGCACTGACAGGACCGACACTCAGTCCATGTCCTCCGACATGGGCTCGTACTCCTCCCACGCCTCCGGGTCCTTCTCCACGGCGCCGAGCAGCCGGTCGAACGCGACCTCGTCGTAAAGGATCCCGGAGTACTCCTCGCTGACCCGGTTCCCGTTGATCACGGCGGTGGGTGTGCCGGGTCCGCGCGGGTCGGAGCCCGCCTGCTCGTAGGCCTTCTCGGACCTGGTCACGAAGTCGCGGTACTTCATGGTCTTGACGGCGGAGTCGAACGCCGGAACACGCAACCCCTCCACCTCGGAGGCGAGTTCGAGCAGATACGCATCGGTGAAGCCGTCGACGATCTCCTCCGGCTGGTTCTCGTAGAGCACGGCGTGGTACTCGGCGAACTTGCCCTCCTCCAGCGCGGCGCGCAGGGCGTTGACGGCCTTCTTCGAGCCGCTGCCCCCCACTCTGTCGTCCAGGAAGGAGGCGAGGGTGTACTCGGTCACCACCGTGCGCCGCAGCGTCCGGTCACGCGCGGCCGGACCTCCGCCGGTCTGCTCGTACTCCTCGCAGTAGGGGCAGCGCGGGTCCTCGTAGAGACGGAGGGTGACCGGCGCGTGCGGATCCCCGACACGGATCGTCGTACCGTCGGCATCCAGCTCCTCGGGCAGCTCCCCCAGGCTTTCGTACGCCGGCTTCCGCTCCACCGAGGTGGCACGCTCACCGCATCCACCGAGCAGCAGCCCCAGCACCACGACCACCACGGCCGTCACCCGTCTTCTCCGCGCACCCACCATCGAGAACGCCCCTCCCCCACTCGCGGACGGGCCGGATCACAGCCTGCGCGGCTCCCCTCCCTCAGCACCCGTCGTCCTCGCCCGGAACACCCACGGGCCTGGCATGTCCGCGTACTGTACGACGTCCGGCGCTGCCCCGGCACTCGGAAAAAGACCTCTCCCGTCCCGTACAACCCTCGCGACCCTCAACAAGTCTTCTCCTTAAGCCTGTTCGGCGCGTCAGCGAAAGTCCGTTCGCCTCGCGATCGCAGCGCGGCCGCGTGCACAAATGTGCGGATATCCGGGCAGGGCACCCCTACCAGCGCGGGGCCCCAGCGGGCCCCGCGCCCACCGCAGGAGACGCATGTTCACGCGCAGGAACACCCGCCTGGTTCTCGCGACGGCCGCGGCCGTGTCGCTGACCGGCGGACTGCTCGGCCTCTCGACCGGCACCGCGAGCGCCGCCCCCGCGAAGTACGCCGACGATTTCAACGGCGACGGGTACCGGGACTACGCGACCACCGACTGGGGGTCGTTCACGGTGACGTACGGGACGGCGACCGGCCCCGGCACCAAGACCAAGACGTTCACGCAGAACAGCGCGGGTGTGCCGGGGAAGTCCGGCGACGCGGGCGGCTACGGCGACGGATTCGGTGAGGACCTCGCCGCCGCCGACCTCAACCGTGACGGCTACGCCGATCTGGCGGTCGCCGACCGCAGCGAGAAGGTGAGCGGGAAGGTCAGCGCGGGCGCGGTCACCATCATGTGGGGCGCCAAGTCCGGTCTCGGGACCAAGGCGACCAGGCTCCCCCTCAAGGCCAAGTCCCATCTCAGCTTCGGCAATGAGCTCGAGACCGGCGACTTCGACGGCGACGGCAAGGCGGACCTGGCGGTCGCCGACGGCATCGACACCGTCCACATCTACCGGGGTGGTTTCACCAAGACCGGCAAGACGGGAAAGGTCACCCGGCACACCCGCTCGAACCACGCCCGCACCCTGGAACCCACGGGGCTCGTCGCCGGGAAGGTCACCAGGGACAAGGCCACCGACCTGTACGTCCTCGGCCAGGGCTACCGCAAGAACAAGATGACCCAGGACGCCTGGTTGCTGCGCGGCGGCAAGACGGTCAGGTGGAGCGACAAGCTGGTCGCGATCAACAACACGGAGCCGGACTACGACCCGACCGGCGTCATCGCGGACTTCGACAAGGACGGCTACGGCGACCTTGCGGTCGGCGACACGTCGTACAACAAGGGCGCCGGCTCGGTGGTCGTCGTGCGCGGTGGGAAGAGCGACCCGACCACCAAGTACCGCCTCACCCAGGCCACTTCCGGCGTCGCCACGGCCGCGACGAAGAGCGACGGCTTCGGGTACGAGCTCTCCGCCGGCGACACGAACCGCGACGGCTACGCGGACCTCGCGGTGGGCGTTCCCGGGGAGAAGATCGGCTCGGCAAAGGACGCGGGCGGCTTTCACATCCTGCGCGGCGGCAGGAAGGGCTTGTCCGGCACCGGCTCCCAGTGGTTCAGCCGGACGACGGCGGGAGTGCCGGGCAACCCCGAGGAGTACGGGATGTTCGGCTCCGCCATCCGCCTGCGCGATCTCGACGGCGATGGCGACAAGGACCTCCTGGCCGGCAGCGTGAACCGCGCGACGAGCCTGCATTTCCGAGCGGGCGCGTCCGGGATCACGAGCGACATCGTGACGGAGCTGAGCCTGACCCCGACCTTCCCGCAGTAGGACTACTGGTCCGGCGCGCGCGTGGGGCGTTGCCGCTTGGCTGGATTGCATCCAACTCCCGTGACGGATGGGGCGGTTGATCACACACTGCCTCCATGACCAACCTGAGGAAAGCCGCGGCCGCACTGTCGGCCGCGGCCGCGATCCTGATCGCGACACCCCCCACGGCCTCGGCAACGCCCGCCCCGCACGCCCCCTCCAGCCACACGTACGGCGGCACGCTCGTCCGGGAGAACTTCGACCGCCTCCCCCTCGGCCCGGTGACACGGGGCCGAGGCTGGACCACCGACACCTCCGACGGCACCCTGACCGTCGCCCCCAGCACCACCGGCCACGGCCGTGAACTCCGCGTCCACACCGAGGGCAACGGCCGCGCCTTCATGGTCCTGTCCGACCTCGCCCCGCGCGGCAACAGCTTCTGGGCCCGTGTGCGGCTGCGCGTGACCGAGTTCCCGATCGCTCCGGACTGGGCCCACTGGACCCTCGCGGAGGCCTCCGGCCACGACTCCCCCACCCTGGTCCGCCCCCTCGGCGGCCAGTACGCCCCCACCGACAAGGGCAACTTCTGGGGCGTCGGCTCGGACCTCGGCCCGACGGGTGACTGGACGGCGTGGAAGACCACCTCGCCGGCCGTAGCGGGGAAGTGGCAGTGCGCGGAGTTCCACCTGGACGCCACCGACAACCGCGTCACGGTCTACTTGAACGGCGTGCCCCAGCCTGACCTGACCGTCTCCACGAAGAACCACGGCGGCACGCCGGACGACTTCACCTTCCCCACCTTCGACAAACTGAAGCTGGGCTGGCAGCTGTACCAGGCGAACCCGGCCCCGGCGACGTTCGAAATGAGGATGGACGACATCGCGGTGAGCACACGACGGGTGGGCGGCTGCGCGGACTGACCAAGGGGGCCGCACACCACGCTTCTGCTGTTCTCGAAGCCAAGGCTCCCGAGGGGGTCGCTCGTTCTCTCCGAACGGGCGGCCCCCTCGCCTATACGCCCGGGAAACGCCACTCCGCCCACACCTCCTTGCCACCGCCGCCACGGCGCCCGTTGACCACGAGGTAATGCCCCCATTCGTCGGCGCACGCCCTGGACAGCCACAGACCCCGCCCGCTCTCGGCATCGAGCCCCGGCCTTGGCCTCTCGCGCGGCAGACACGGGTTGTTGTCCCACACGCTCAACCGCAGCCGCCCGTCGGCGCGCAGGAGCCGTACGGCGACCGAATGCTTCGTATGAGCAAGGGAGTTCGTGACCAGCTCGGAGGCGACGAGTTGAGCGTTGCCGAGAACGGTCGGGCCAGCCTCGTAGGAGGTGAGCACCGCTCGCACGTGAGCGCGAACGATACGGGGGCCAAGGGGCGAGTGGGGGATCCGGAGGGCGTACTCCCAGTCGTTGGTGAGCGGGGTGTCTGCGAAGGATGCGCTGAGGGCGAGATCGGCCATGGAGGCAACTCCTCTGTGAGGTACGGCGAGGGTCGATGACGTGCACGGAGGGGCCACAAGCAGGCCGAGACGGACAGATCAGCGTGTGACGTGGGCGGTGGCTCTGCCGCCTACGCGGCGCTGTGCGCGGGCAAGGCGGTGCACTTCCTGAAAACCAACGTCACGTTGAGTAGCAGTTGCGATACTGAAGATAGAGGTTGGGAGTAGGGTTACTACCTACTACGGATAACCATTACTCCAACGAGTGAAGGGCGGGCAGCATGCCGCCAAGGGCAGCAGCGACGGAACGACAGCAGCGTCTTGGTGCTGAGCTGCGCAAACTACGGCAACGTGCCGGTCTGAATTCCCGCGAGGCAGGCGAGTTGCTCAACGTCAACTCGGCGCGCATCAGCTCCATCGAAGCCGGGCGCTTCGGGGTCAGCGCGGATCGGGTCCGCATGTTCGCCCACAGCTACGGCTGTTCGGACGACACATACATCGAGGCCTTGGCGGCCATGACCGCAGGCCGGGCCCGGAACTGGTGGGACGAGTACCGCGAGACCCTCCCTTCCGGCCTGCTCGATCTGGCCGAGCTAGAACACCACGCGAAGGCGATCCGCACCGCCCAAGTTGCGCACATCCCAGGCCTGTTCCAGACCGTCGACTACGCGCGCCTGGTCTTCCGGCAGTCCATCCCGCAGCTGTCCCCGCCAGAAATCGAGTACCGCGTCTCCCACCGCATCAAGCGCCAGGGCATCCTTTTCGCGGCCAACCCGACCCCATACACCGCGGTCATCCACGAGGCAGCTCTACGCATGCGGTTCGGTGACCGCGACGTGACGCGTGGACAGTTGGAGCAGGTCATGGAAATGAGCGAGCTGAACCATGTGACCGTGCTGGCCATCCCGTACACCGCCGGCATCTTCCCCGGCGCCGGACAGACCGTCCTGTACGCCGATGGTCCGGTCCCTCAACTGGACACCGTGCAACTCGACGCCGAACATGGGTCCGTGTTCCTCCACGCCGACCTCCAGCTGGAGAAGTACCGCACCTTCATGACCCGCTTCGAGGCGGTCGCCCTCAAGGAGTCCGCCTCCCGAGACCTGATCCGCGAGATCATCAACGACCTCTGAAAGGCTCCGAAGTGCCCACCCTCCACTGGCAGAAGTCGTCCTACAGCAGCGAGGGAAACAACTGCCTCGAACTGGCCACCAGCAACGACGGAACCATCCACCTCCGCGAATCTGACGCCCCCACGGTCGCGCTAGCCTTCCAACCCAGGGAACTCAGCGCCTTGCTGCGCACAACACGGCAAGGAATATCCCCCGACCGCACACGACCAGTCGTGCCGTTCTGACTCATCCATCGACAACAACGCGACTGTAGCCGTTGCTCTCCCAAGACAGCCCGTTCGAATTCCGCTACTGCAGAAGTATCCTCATTCGCCGTGCGATATCAGCCACCCTCTGGCGAACTTGATCATCGTTCGGCAGATCCGGCATGCCGATGCCAGCTGAATCATAGCCATGTGCGACATAGAAGAGATCTGTCGCCGCCTGATACTGCTCGCCAGACGGATACGACCCGCCGCACCCCTTGTACAGAGGAAGACAGACAAGAGAGAACTCCGAAGGAGAAATCCTCCCTTCGGAAACGGCCTTCGCAAGCACAAGGAACGGCTCCAAAGTCGCCATCTACAGCTTCCCTTGCATGGCCAGATACCAGAACTGGCAATATCCATCTAGACATGGCGCCCGGTATTGAGATCCACGTAGTGTCGGGCACACGTACCGCGCTATTTTCGCGTAATCTGAACGTTCCCAGGATCTTTGACGAAGCCTACCAAAGCGTTCACGAATGCCTGCTTACTCGCCTTACTGACCGCTTCCCCCGGCGCACACGACCACTACAACCGCCGACGGGACGCCGGCGACCACTACCGCGCGGCCCTCCGGCATCTGTTCAACCGTATGCTCGGCCAGCTCGACCACTGTCTGACCAATCGCCAGAAGTTCGACGAAGCGATCGCCTTCAACACCTCCGCCCCAGCTCCACTCTCGGCAGCTGCTTGACCCGAAAGCTGCATGGGGTGTCTTGTCGACGCAGAGTTCGACCGGGCGGCGCCGACTGGGTCGGCCCCGGGAACGGATAGCGGGTATGCCACGGAGCAACGGCTTGAGGGCGAGGCCGTCGTGCATGTTCGCGCCTGACACGACGACGGCGAGAGGGAGACCCTGGGTCTCGGACAGCACGTGCAGCTTGCTGCCCTTCTTGCCGCGGTCGACCGAGTTCGGCCCGGTCAGCGAACCCCCCCTTTCGCCCGCACCGACGCGGCATCCACGATCACCGAGGTCCAGTCGATCTCGCCCCGGGTGCCGAGTTCGCCCGGTCAACACATACACCACCGCCGTGAACACGGCACGCTCGCCCAGCGGCGCGGTCCCGCCGCCCTGCGGACGGGAGTTGAACGACGGCAGCAACGGGGCGTCCAGTTCCCACAGACCGTCAGGAACCAGCCGCTGCGACAGATCGGCACTCACGGAGAGACATCATGCCGCAGCTCATACCGTCACCAGGTGAGACAATCTCTTACTTGCCCAAGACTCGGCCTGCCAAGATGAAGTGAATAGACTCTCCAAGGAGAGCCTTGAACAGCCGATTCTAGCGCCACCAACATGTCATTTACCGCTCATGGATGACGATTGCAGCACCGTACATTCAGAATTCCACGAGGGAAGATCACGACACACCTGATCTAGATCATTCCCTGGGTAGCTCGGTGGCGCTTCAGAGATCCCGTGGACCTCGAGAAGATAGAATTCCATACATTCTCCACCGAAAGAAAGATCACCGTCAGGGAAAAACTGAAAGTCCAGACGCAATCCGCCATCAACGACATGAGAAGGCCTACTGGAAATCACCGAGAATGCCATCAGCTTCTGCCGCTGCGGCGATCCGCTCCACTGAAACGATCGCAGCCCGCGGACCACGAGAAGGGCGGAATTGCCTGTTGGATAGTACGACGCTGTACGCATTTCGAAGAGCAGCGCCGCACGATTCACAGTCGGGCACACTCTACAATCCAGAAGCTGCGCATCCTCCAGGGCGTCCGGCTCCTTCAGTGGGTCCCAGCCGACGGACTCAGCAGCCGGACGATAATACTGCGAGGTGAAGATATTATCCATTAAGATCATGGGATCGGAATATGCTAGAAGGGATCGGACTTGACAACGGTCTTTCCGGTAATGGGATTAATGATTTGCCCTCCTTCGTTGAGATAGCTCACATAGCCGTTTGGGTACGAATGCGGCCCACTGGTCACCGGATTCATGACGCGCACGTATCTGGTGCTCTTGTGGTAGCCAGCAGCCGCGGCTTCGGCTGGCTTGATGTCATAGAACCACCCCTTCAGGTTATTGGCCGTCGCCAGGGCCTTGCGGCCCTGGGGAAGCCAGAGGGTAACGCCCTGGGGCCCAGACATGCTGGCGAACTGGCACCGGCTGTTGTGGACCAGCACTGGAGTGTTGCCCGCCAGCACATAGAACGTATGCAGGTCGTCGACAGTGAGGTTGTACGTCCGGGCATGGCGCGTGTAGGCGCGGTTCCCGGTGACGATGACCGTGTCGTCTTCGTCAGTGAGCAGGGTCACGCCCGGCTCAAGGTCGCCGGCTTCGATCCAGTCGTTCTCTGATGGCGACCAGAAGGGGTGCTCGTAGGTTGCTGTGAGCTGTTCTACGCCGCCTTCCGTGGCGATGGAGAGTTCGTTAAAGTACTTGTCGTCCTCTGTGACGATGAGGTGAGTGACTTCACGCGCTCCTGCCTCACCAGTCTCCGGGTCCCTGGCCTGAACCTTGTCGCCGAGTCCGACATCCTCGATGTCCTTAGTGGTGCCGTCGGCCATGAGGACGTCGGTGCCCGCGAGGAAGCACTGCGTGCAGCCTCCGAATTTTCGGGCGCCCGCACCGATCAAACGGCCGGTGCCCGCCCCCGCGGCCATGACGCCTTCGTCCCCGAGCTCCATCGTCCGAGCCCAGACGCGAGCATCCGCCTGACATTTTTTCAGATTCTCTACGCAGTAGTTGGCGGCGATTTCCTTCGCGCCGGCCGCATCATCCGGGTGGTCGAGGGAGTAGGCGTACGCCGCGTTGCAGGCCAGGCGGCCAAAGCAGACTGTTTCCGGAGTACCGAACACATTGGTCTTCGGATACCAGTACTCAGAGCTGTTGGCGAGCTTGTTGCTTCCATGGGCGTAGTACTGGCTGGCCACCTGGCGCGCGTCGTTCGATCTCGGAGTATGTGCCCTTATCCATTGCTCGTCCGGGGTTCTACTCGGCTCGCCGACCCCACCCCCTCCCTGAGAAGCTCCCCTGACGGGCACCCACATACTCCTTCTTGGTTCCGTTGGTGCCCGTTCCGCCGATCGGATATCCCTTGCCGCAGGTCAGGCACAGACCCGTGGGATCGGACTTGGAAACCGGACTGTTGTTGGAGTACGCGTAGCCGTTCATCTGCAGCGGGTCCGCGATGTCGATGATCGGGTCCGCCGAGATGAAGCGGCCCGAGTCCTGGTCGTACTCACGGGCGCCGATGTGGGTCAGGCCCGTGGCCGTGTCGTCGATACCGACGCCGATGTAGCCGCGCTTGTTGGGCCACGACGCCGGTCTCGGGCCGCGGAGTTCGCCGTACGGCTTGGCGGCTCGGCGGGTGACCGCCTGGCCGCTCGCCAGCGCCACCGCCGTGTTCGCCGTGCCCAGATGCTCTGCGAGGAGGGCCGAGAGCTGGTGCCCCGTCGTCGCGCCGCTGGTTGCGGTGCGGGTCACGACCGGGGCGCCGGGCGGGGCGTAGGACCGGGACGCGCGGGTCACCGCACCGGCACTGCTCGTCGTCACCTCCGTCTCGCCCAGGTACAGCGTCGATCCGGAGGGAGAGTTCTCCAGGAGGCGGTTGCCGCTGGCGTCGTACACGTACGTCGTCTTCTTGCCGCCGACCGTGATCGTGTCGAGCTTGTTCTCCGAGGTCCAATTCAGGTCTTGCGGCCCAGCGGCCAGGTCACGGACCGTCGTGTTGCCGACCGCGTCATACGTATACGTGCTGCCCTGCCCCGCCAGGCTGGAGCCGATCGACGTCATCGTGTGCGGTTGCTTCGGGTTGTAGCCGTACGTGAACGTGACGTTCTTGGTCGCGTCCGTCGGGTCGGCCTCCGTCAGCGTCGCCCGGTTGCCAAGCCAGTCGAAGGTGAAGGACTGGTGGTAGGCGGTGGCGCCGGTGCTGACCGTGTTCGCCGCCGGGGCCGTGGACGCCAGCGTCGACTTCAGCGAGGTGTCCGGGGCGGACGCGTCGGTCGCCGCGTCCGGAGCGTCGGCCACCGGACCCGACGAGGCCGCGTAGTCCGTCCGCGGGCCCCACGTCGTCCCGTCCGCCGACTTGCAGCCCGAACCGTTACCGGCGGGCGTGATGTTCGATGTCCAGGCGTTGACCAGCTCGCCCATCACGTCGTACGTGAAGCACTGGGTGTCCCAGGTGTCGCCCGAAGCATCCGACAGCTGACGGGCGTTCGACGTGATGAGGCCGGACTTGTCGTACGCGTAGTAGCTGTTCGAGATACGGTGCGGGCCGGCCGTCTCACGGTCCGCGACCGTGCGCTGGAGTCGTCCGGTGTACGGGTCGACGAAGTTGGTCGTCCAGACGCGGTTCGGCTGGGAGCCGGACACCGTGCGAAGGGGTTCGCCGTACGGGGAGTAGGTGACGTCGGACGTGTACCAGGCGAGACCCGACGTCGACTCCGTCAGGCCGTCGCTGTTGTAGCGGGTGACGACCTTCTCCTGGGCCAGTCCGCCCACGAACGGCAGCGTGACCGTCTGCGGCGTTCCGGTCGGCGTGTACGTGTACGTGTACTTGTACGCGTACGTGCCCGAGACCCCCGTCGTCATGATGTTGGCTGGGATCACCGTCTCGGTACCCGTCGGACGGTACTCGGTGTCGTAACCCGTGACACGGCTGATGTAGTCGCCGTTCGCGGTGTGCCTGGTCGAGGCGACCGGCTGTCCGAGTGCGCCTGGCAGGGAGTCGTACCTGAACGACTTGACCGGCGTGCCGGTCTCGGAGTTCTCGCGGACGAACTTGATCCGGCCCAGTTCGTCGTACTCCGTGTAGGTCGTCCGCTCCTTCGCGTCCTTGACCTTGTACGGTCGGTCGGCCTCGTCGTACCAGGTCTCCGTCTTGCCCACGTCCGGGTCGGTCGTGGAGACGACGCGGCCGCGGGCGTCGTACGTGTACGTCCACTCGTTGCCGGCGGGATCCTTGACGCTGGTGCGCTGACCACGGGCGTCGTACGCGTAGGTGGTCGTGCGTCCGACAGTCGTGCTGTCGTCCTTGTAGTGGACGATCGAGGTGACTCGGCCGAGGGCGTCCGTGTGTGTTCGGGTCCGCGGCGACGTCGAACCGGCCGGGTCGACGTAGGTGCTGGTGTCGCCGTACTGCGTCTTGGTCGCGTGCACCACCTTCTCGTCGTGGTACTTCGACTCGCTCACCGGCCGTTCGAGGCCGTCGTACCGGAACTTGACCCGGCTCGGAACGAGCGACTTCGACTTGGGGGCGAAGAGTTCGGCGGTCGGCTCGTTCTTCGCGAGGTAGGCGCCGGTCTGCTCGTCGACCAGGCCGTGATCGTCGTACGTGGTGTCCGTGACGACGCGGCCGGGACCGTGTGCCTCCGCCTGGGTCTGGACCTGGCGCATCAGGCCGTCGTAGATCGCCACCTGACGGCTGTAGGTGCCGTCGTCCTTCAGCGCCTTGGTGGTGACGGTGGCGGGACGGGACTCGTTCGAGGTGGCGATCGCCGGCTGGTACTCGATCTCGACGTTCGGTGACTTGCCACCGGAGGAGCGGGACGGGGACCAGCCCTTCACGAATCGCCCGAGTGCGTCGTACTCGTTCCGGATGACCCGGCCGTTGGCGTCGGTGACCGTGAGAGCCAGGCTGCGGCCCGGGTCGAAGGTCGTGGTGACGGCATGTCCCTTGGCGTTGATCGCCTTCACGGATGTGACGGGGCCACCCGTGTCCCCGGGGGTGTACTGCATCTCCGTCGTACCCGCGCCCGGCTTCGCGACGGTACGGACCCGGCCCAGCGGGTCGTACGTCGTCTTCGTGACGACCGAGTACGAGGTGCCGGCGCCGTCCACACCGGCGGCGGCCGTCACCAGCCCCTTCGTCGGGGCGTCACCGTACGACTGGTTGTCGTAGGTGGTGCGGGTCGCGCTGATCAGCTTCGTGGCCGGGTCGGCGATGTCGTGGGCCGCGCAAGTGGTGTGCGCTACGAATACGGGTTCAGCGCGCCCAGCTACCCCTTCCACCTGGACCGGAAGGCCGGTACCGCGACCACGGTCAGCGGGACGCTGACGAATGCCAAGCCGCCCACCGCCGGTCCGAACGTTCTGTACGTGCGGACCGTGGACAGCGCGGGCAACGTGTCACAGCCCACGAAGTACTTCTTCTACGTCAGCCCTCGCGACCAGGCCGACTCACCCGGCGACTTCACCGGGGACAAGCTCCCGGACCTGATGGTCGTCACCGACGCGGGCAATCTGGCCCTCTACCCCTCCCAGGCCACCGACGACCTCACCAAGGGCTCCGGCGACCTGGACTACTCGATGGCCGGCGCCTACCGCTCCAACCCGGACAAGGATCCGAACGGCGACGACCTGCCGCCGTACGTCGCCGCGCCCTCCGGTCACTTCAAGGGCGCTCTGATCACCCACAACGGGGGACATCTACGGCGGTGACGGCCTTCAGGACCTGGTGGTGCGCGTCGGTGGCAAGCTCTGGGTGTACCCCGGCGACGGCTACGGCGCCGTCAACATCGACAAGCGCGTGGAGATCCTGCTGCCCGAGGGGGCCCCGAGCCCCGCCTCGCTGACGCAGATCGTGTCCACGGGTGACGCCACCGGCGACGGCCGTACCGACTTCTTCGCCACCGCGGGCGACGAACTCTGGGCCCTCACCGGCTACCACGGCGCCACCATCGACCAGGCCACCCGCCTGGCGGCGTCCACCTGGACCGAACGCGACATCGTCACCGTCCTGGACATCACCGGCGACGGAGTGACGGACATGGTGTACCGCACGGACGTCCATGCCCAGCTCAAGCTCCGCAAGGGCAAGGCGGCGAGCGGCGGCGGCACCGACCTGGACTCCCTGTCCTCCGGCGCCGACTCCTCCGGCGGCACCGACCTCGAGTACGGGTCCGCCGGCTGGTCCAGCGCCAACATCCCGCTGCTGATCGGGACCCCGGACGCGAACGGGGACACCATTCCTGACATCTGGACGGTGCGTTCGGACGGTTCGGTCCGCTTCTACGCCGGCGGCAAGGCCGTCTTGGCGGGCTCGGGTACGGAGATCGTGGCTCCCGCGAGCTACTGGAAGACCCGGATCGCCATCGGCTGACCGGAGCGGGAGTGGGGAGGGGGCCGGCCGCGGACAGCCGCGGTTCGGCCCCTTTGCCTTGCCCCTTGCCATGTCCCCCTGTTCCCGCCGTCCCCCGACCGCGCAGGCGCGTGCTGTCGCTCCCGCAGTCACATCGGCCGACACCCTAATCTGACGACATGTCAGACAAAGAGTCATACGAGCTACTCGGTTTCGACAACGTCCTCCTCCCCGTCGGCGACCTCGCCGAGGCCGTCTCCCTCTATGAGCGGGCCGGCTTCGAGCTCGGCTTTCGGCTGGACGAGGCCGGGATCGCGGGGCTGAAGGTCGGCAAGGAGACGCCCGGACTGCTGCTACGGGTGGAGAAGGAGTTGCGGCAGCGGCCGCCCGCGTGGGCGTCCGCGCGGGTGTGGCTGGAGGTGCCCGACGCGCGGGCTGCCGCGCGGGCCCTCGCGGCGGCGGGTGTGCCGCCGCTCGACGCCCCCTTCTCCGTCGCCACCGGATGGACCGTCGAGTTCGCGGATCCCTGGGGGAACGTCATCGGCCTCACGGACTACAGCAAGCGGCCGGAGCTCGCCCGCGCCGGATGATCGATCGGCCGTCCGCCCGTTCACCCCACCGACGGTTGAACGTGTTCAAAAACAGCGATACAGTCCCCCCAGAACGCTTTGAACGCGTTCAAGAATGTCACTGAGGGGTGGGGACATGGATCTCACGGTCGTCGCGTACGTCGTCTATTCGCTGGTCAGCGTGGGGCTGACGGTTTGGGTGGCGCGGACGTTGAGCAAGAACGGGCGGATCTTCCTCTCGGACGTGCTGCGGGGGAACGAAACGCTCGCGGACGCGGTGAACCATCTCCTGGTGGTCGGGTTCTATCTCGTGAACCTGGGCTTCGTGGCGCTGTACCTGAACGCCGACGGCGCCATCACCAGCCCCCGCGAGGTGTTCGAGGCGGTGTCGGCGAAGCTCGGCGTGGTGCTGCTCGTGCTCGGCGCGCTGCACCTGGGGAACGTGTTCGTGCTGAACAAGTTCCGGCGGCGGGGCGTCATGGAGCGGGAGCAGCTGCCGCCGGTCCCGCCGCAAGGCTGGGCCCCTCCGGTCGCTCCGACCGGGCGCGTATGAGCGCCGAGGCCGGGCCGGCCACCGTGGACCGGGGAGCCGAGCGTGTCCCGGTCCACGGGCTCACCGTGCTCTACGACGCCGGGTGCGGGCTGTGCGCCTTCCTGCGGGAGTGGCTGGGCAGGCAGCGGCAGTTGGTTCCGCTGACGTTCGTCGCGGCAGGCTCGGAGGAGGCACATCAGCAGTTCCCGTCGCTCGATCATTCGGCGACGCTGGAGGAGATCACGATCGTGGGGGACGGCGGGCAGGTGTACCGGGGGTCCGCCGCCTGGATCGTGTGCCTGTGGGCCCTGCGCCGGCACCGGCCGCTCGCGCACCGGCTGAGCACCCCGGCGGGGGCCCGGCTCGCGCGCACCGCCGTACTCACCGCCGCGAAGTGGCGGGGCGCCCACCGGCAGCCCGGCTCGGGCTGTGGGAGCGGCGGGGCCGAGCTGAGCGGGTGGGCGTACGACCGGCGGAACGGGTGGGTCTACCGGCCTCCGGGTGACTGCGACACCGGTACCTGCCCGACTCGTTAGGCTCTGCCCGTGCCCGCAGCGAACGACAGCCCCAGCCCAGAGCCCTTCGACGACCAGCTCGACGCGGAGCCCGGCGGCCCCGGGGGCGGCACGGAGCAGTCCGGCCCCCGGGGCACCGCCAAGTCCGAGCAGACCCGCGCGCTGATCCTGGAGACCGCGCTGCGGCTCTTCCAGGAGCGCGGGTACGACAAGACGACCATGCGGGCCATCGCGAAGGAGGCCGGGGTCTCCGTCGGCAACGCGTACTACTACTTCGCCGGCAAGGAGCATCTGATCCAGGGGTTCTACGACCGGATCGGCGCGGAGCACCTGGTGGCGGTACGGCCCGTGCTGGAGCGGGAGAAGGATCTGGAGGCGCGGATCGCCGGGGTGCTCAAGGCGTGGCTGGACGTGGCGGAGCCGTACCACGAGTTCGCGGCGCAGTTCTTCAAGAACGCGGCCGATCCGCAGAGCCCGCTCAGCCCCTTCTCCCCCGAGTCGGCGGGGCCGCGCGAGGAGTCCATCGCCATCCACCGCGAGGTGCTCGCCGGGTCCAAGGCCAAGGTCCCGGACGAACTCCGTGGCATTCTGCCCGAGTTGATGTGGCTCTCCCTCATGGGGCTCGTCCTGTACTGGGTCTTCGACCGGAGCGAGGGGCGCGCCCGCAGCTACCGGCTGGCCGAGCGGGGGGCCCGGCTGACCACCCGGGGTGTCTCGCTGGCCCGCTTCCGGGCACTGCGACCGCTGGTCCGCGAGGTGCACGAGCTGTTCACGGACTTCCTGCCGGGGATGACGAAGGCAGAGCCGGGGGTCGAGGGGCGGGCGGCGGAGTGATCACTGTCGGGTGAACGGGATCGAACGGGACATCCCTCGTCGGGCCTGCTTACCATGACGGTCTCGACACCAGCCCATGGGAGGCACGTGATGTCCGCAGCAGCTGTCGAGCGGTCGCACGGGGAGCGGGCGCTGATCGCCGAAGCGAACCACATCATGGAGAGCGTTCCGGGCCTCCGCGTCGAGATCATCGGAGACCAGATCCTCGTGAGCCCCGCACCGGACGGCCCTCACTCCGAGGCGCTGATGCTGTTCGCCGCCCCCTTCATGCAGCTGGGACTGGTGCGTGCGCTTCCGGGCATCGGCCTCTGGCTGCCCAGCGGCCCCGAGGACTACGCCATCCCCGATCTGTCGGTCGTCGACGACGACTACCGCGATCACCTGGTGGAGAACAGCTGCTACGACCCGATGTGCTTCCGCCTGGTCATGGAGGTCACCTCCAGCAACTGGAAGACGGACCTGCAGACGAAGGTCACCCACTACGCCAAGGCCCGCGTCCCCGTCTATGTGATCATCGACCGCAAGCACCAGCGCCTCCACGTCCTGACCGATCCGGCACGGGGCAGCTACGCCAAGCACGGCATCCACATCCCCGGGGAGCTCGTCACGCTCCCCGAGTCCGTGGGCGGCAAGGTCGTGCTTGACGTCGAGCGTCTCCTCCAAGCCGGTCTGTCCTGAACTAGTTGATGGCGTCCACCTCCCCCTCCGCCGCCTCCGCCAGCTCCAGGTCGTACACGAGCGGCTCTTCGCCCACGACCACCTGACGCGTACGGGACGCGGACGTCGCTGAGGGCGTCGCCAGCAGATAGGGGCCCGGACCGGGGGCGGCCACGATGTACGAGCCGTCCGCCAGGGAGGTCACCCGGTCCAGCTGACGGCCGCCCTGTGACAGCAGGGTCACCTCGGCGCCCTCGACCGGCTCGCCCTCCGCCGTGCGGACGAAGCCATGGATCGCGGAGGCGTGGTCTTCGCCGTTCACCGAGGGCGGCTGAACCGCCGGAGGCGCTTCCTCCCTCGGCTCCACCGCCACGTGCGGCAACCACTTCTCCAGCCCGGCCGGCAACCACCAGTTCGCCTTGCCGAGCAGATGCATCGCGGCCGGCACCAGTGCCGTACGCAGGACGAAGGCGTCCAGGGCGACGGCGGCGGCCAGGCCGATACCGGCCATCGCGGCCTCCAGCTCGCCGCTGAGGACGAACGCGCTGAAGACGCACATCATGATCAGGGCCGCGCAGTTGATGACCCGGCCGGTCTCGGCGAGGCCGACGCGGACGGCGCGGGCGTTGTCCTTGGTGTGGACCCACTCCTCGTGCATCCGGCTGACCAGGAAGACCTGGTAGTCCATGGAGAGGCCGAACAGGAGCGAGAGCATGATGACCGGGAGGAACGCGGCGATCGGGCCCTCCTTGCCGATGCCGAGGAGTTCCGTTCCCCAGCCCCACTGGAAGATCGCCACCAGTACCCCGAAGGACGCGGCCGCCGCGACGAGGTTCATCAGCGCGGCCGTCAGGGGCACCATCAGAGAGCGGAAGGCGACCAGCAGCAGCAGGAAGCCCAGCGCGACGATCGCCGCGATGAAGTAGGGGAGGCGGTCGCCCGTCACCGAGGCGAAGTCCTTCGAGACCGCCGTCACCCCACCCACATGGGCCTCGGCCCCGGACGCCGGGATGACGTCCTCGCGCAGCCGGTCGATGAGCCGGTCCGTCTCCTCCGCCTGCGGTGAGGTCGTGGGGACGACCTGGATCACCGTGACGCCGTTCGTGGGCGGTAGGGCGGCCACCTGGGCCACTCCCTCGGTGGACTCGATGCGCGCGAGCAGCCCCTCGGTGTCGGCTCCGTCCACGACGACCTGGAGGGGGCCGTTGAAACCGGGGCCGAAACCCTCCGCCAGCAGGTCGTATGCCTGGCGGGTCGTCGTGGTGTCGCCGTGGTTGCCCTGGTCGGAGGTGCCGAGACGGATCGACAGGACGGGGATCGCGAGGACCAGCATGACGACGAGGGCGAGCACGGCGGTGGAACGCGGACGCCGCTCGACGTACGCCGACCAACGGGCCGCGAGGCCGCTCGTCAGCTCGGGTTCGGGACCGGTGACGGCGAGGCGCCGGCGCTCGCGGCGGCTGAGGACGCGCGGGCCGAGGACACCGAGGAGCGCCGGCAGCAGGGTGACGGCCACCAGCACGCTCAGGACCACCGTCAGCGAGGTCGCGATGACGACGCCGTCCAGGAAGCGGAGGTTCATCACCAGCATTCCGGCGAGCGCGATGCAGACGGTGCCGCCCGCGAACAGCACCGCGCGGCCGGAGGTGTTGAGTGCGGTGACCGCGGCCTCCTCCGGTTCCATGCCGCGCAGGATGCCGCGCCGGTGCCGGGTGACGATGAACAGGGCGTAGTCGATGCCGACACCGAGACCGATGAGCGAGCCGAGCAGCGGGGCCACGTCCGGGATGTTCGTGGTGTGGCTGAGCAGGGCCGTGGCCATCAGTCCGGTGCCGACCCCGGCGACGGCGACGACGATCGGCAGCAGCATCGCGAAGAGCGAGCCGAAGGCGAGGAAGAGGACGACCGCCGCCGCCAGGATGCCGACCGCCTCGGACGTGCCCTGGGAGACCTGCTGGCTGCGCGCGATGGCCTGGCCGCCCAACTCGACCTGGAGACCGGCCCGTTCGGCGCCCTGCGCGGTCTCGATGACGTCGTCGACGAGGTCCTTGGGGACCGAGTCCACCTGCTCGGTGAAGGTCACCTGCGCGTAGGCGATGGTTCCGTCGCGGCTGATGCCCGCACCGCCGCCTGCCAGGTCCCCGTCGTCGTACGGGCTGGTGACGTCCCCGACACCCGCCATCCGGCCGATCTTCGCGAGCGCGGGCTCGATCCGGGACCGTACGGCCTCGTCGTCGGCCGCCCCCTCGTCCACCTTCCACACCACCGTGTCGGTGTCGCCCGTGCGCTCGGGGAAGGCCTTGTCCAGCAGGTCGTACGCATACTTGGAGTCCGTGTCCGGGAGGGAGAGGGCGTTCGTGTAGACCATGCCCGCGCTCGTGCCGGCGAAGCCGACGCCGAACACGGTTCCCACCCACAGCAACAGGACCACCAGCCGGTGTCGATAGCACCACCGTGCCAAGGTCGCCATGATGAACTCTCCTTGTCGTGCGGTCGATTGGTCGTCGGTCGATTGGTCGTCGGTCGGTCCACCAGGTCCTGATCTCACCCTCGGCCGCGGCGGGGGCCGGGCGACATGGCCGGGCCGAAACTCTCAAGGAACTCCAAAGCGGAGCGGCTGCATCCGGCAACTCCGGTGCGGATACTGAGGACATGACCGGAACCGAGCGAGCGAACGCTGGCCACGAGCGAGCGGCCTGCGGCCAGGAGGACGCGGCGGCCTCCGGCCAGGAGGGGGCGACCGTGCTCGTCGTCGAGGACCAGCCGAGCATCGCGGACGTCCTCTCCATCGCCCTGCGCTACCACCGTTTCGAGGTGATGACGGCCGGCACGGTCCGCGAGGCGCTCGCGCTCGCCGAGCGCACCCGGCCCGACGTGGTCCTGCTGGACGTGATGCTCCCGGACGGCGACGGGCGCGCCCTGGGCCGCGAACTGCGCTCCCGGCGGCCGGAGTCGGCGCTCGTCTTCCTGACCGCCCGGGACGCGCCCGCCGAGATCGTGGGCGCCCTCGGCTTCGGCGACGACTACATCACCAAGCCGTTCGACATCGAGGTGGTCGTCGCCCGGCTCACCGCCGTCCTGCGCCGTACCCGGCGCACCGACGTGCTGCCCCAGCGCCCGCCGCTGCGCTACGGCGACCTGGAGCTGGACGAGACGACGTATTCGGTGCGCCGGGAGGGCCGCACGGTGGAACTGACGCCCACCGAGTACGCCCTGCTGCGGTTCCTGGTGCGCAACGGCGGACGGGTCGTCCCCAAGGAGCAACTCCTGCGCCACGTCTGGCAGTACGAGCACGCGCCGGCCGACTCGACCGTCGTGGAGACCTACATCAGCTACCTGCGGCGCAAGCTGGACACGCTCGGCCCACCGGTGATCACCACCCGGCGGGGCGTCGGATACGGCCTCGTGTGAGCCGTCCCGGAAGGCCGCGCAGGCCGTGTCGGCGGCACGGCCTGTACTCCCTGCGCGCCAAGCTGACGCTCGCGAACGTCGTCCTGCTCGCCGTGGGCGTCGTCACGGCCACCGCGGTCAGCGCGATAGCCATGTGGATGTACCTGCTCGACAGCGTCGACCGGGAGCTGATGTCGACCCGCGACTCCATCGGGGCCGCCCGGATCAGCTTGGAGCAGGTCGACGCGCTCAGCGCGCTGGTCGCCCTCAGCGACCGGACGTCCGATGAACCCACGGCCGACGGCGCCGACTCGCTCGTCCAGGGCGCCGTCTTCACCTCGCTGGACGCCGGGGGCGAGCCGCTGACCGTCGCCGGCTTCGCGCCCACCGGGGAGCAGCGCGCCCTCGCCGCCGCGGTGGGCGACCCTGCCGCCCTCGTCGCGGACGACGAACCGTACGACGTCGACGTGGCGGGCGCCCCGTACCGCGTCACGGCGGCCCGGATGGACGACGGCACGACCGTCCTGCTCGGCGCCTCCACCGCCTCGCTGCACGGGGTCATCGCCAAGGCCCTCAAGCTGGACTTCGCCGTCGGCGGTCTGCTCCTCGCCACGCTCGCCTGTCTGACGCTGTTCGGCGTGCGCCGCCGGATGCGGCCGCTGGAGGACATGGTCGAGACCTCGTCCGCGATCGCCGAGGGCGACCTCACCCGTCGTGTCCCCTCCAGCAACGAGACGACCCTGGAGGTCGAACAGCTGCGGCTCGCCCTCAACGCCATGCTCCAGCAGGTCGAGACGGCCCACCACGCCCGGGAACGCAGCGCCGACCAGCTGCGCCGTTTCGTCGGCGACGCCTCCCACGAGCTGCGTACGCCCCTGGCCGCGATCCGCGGTTACCTCCAGCTGCACGACAAGGGCATGCTCACCGGTCCGGGCGAGCGCCGGCGTGCCTGGGACCGGATGAGCGACGAGGTCGACCGGATGGGCCGCCTCGTCGACGAGTTGCTCACCCTCGCCCGCCTCGACCAGCGGCCCGAACTGCGGCTCAGGAACGTGGACCTCACCCGCCTGGTCCGCGACGCCGCCGCCGATCTCCGCGCCCAGCAGCCCGACCGCCCGGTCACCGTCCGCGCGGACGGCGTCCTCCTCGTCCGGGCCGACGAGTCGCGCCTCCGTCAGCTGCTGGGCAACCTGGTGAGCAACGTCCGCACCCACACGCCGGCGGACGTGCCCGTGCGGCTGGGGGTGAAGCGCTCGGCCGGGACCGTGCGTCTGTACGTGGCGGACGAGGGGCCCGGTCTGGCGGAGGAGGACGCGGCCCGGATCTTCGACCGTTTCTTCCGGGCGGGGGGAGGGGCCGGCAGCGGGCTGGGCATGGCCATCGTGCAGGGGGTGGTGGAGGCCCACGAGGGTGAGGTCGCGGTGAGCACGGCCCCGGGTGATGGCCTGAAAGTGACGGTCACCCTCCCATCAGGGCCCACACGGTCTTCCCGTGCCGACCTCGGCTCCACACCCCCCAGGCCGCGGCGAGGTGCTCCACGAGCCTCAGTCCCCGCCCCGTCTCCGCCCGGTCCCCCACGTCCCTGATCCGCGGCACGGTCATGTCCTCGTCGGACACCTCGACCAGGCAGGACCCGTCGGCCAGGGCGGTCACAGCGACCTCGAACTCCCGCTCCAGCAAGGGCCCGTGGCGTACGACGTTGGTCGCGAGCTCGGAGACGACGAGGACGATGTCCGCCAGGTCCCCGGAGCCCTCCTTGTGCCCCCAGGCCACCAGATGTTCCCGTACGCGTCGTCGGGCGAGCCCCACGGACGCCGGATGCCGGGGCAGCCGGAAGGAGTCGCGTCTCGGCACGTTCACTCCTCACCCCGGACACACCCCCACCACAGAACGATGCGTGGGGCGGGCACGCCGTGTCACTCCCGCGCGCGTGCGGCCCGCGACTTCGCGTCAGCTGTCACACGGCGTCCGTCATATCCAGTCCAGCCGCCACAGCCGGAAGACGCCGGTGTCGTCGGACAGGTACTGCGCCCCGCCGACCTCCTCGGTGCTGAGCACGTACTCCTTGCGCTGCCACAGCGGGATCATCGGCACGTCCTGGGCCACGACCTCCTGGAGCTCCTTGAGGTCGTCGGCGGCCCGGCTGCGGTCCTCGTACCGCCGGCTGTCCTTGATCAGCCGGTCGGCCTGCCCACTGCCGTAGCCGTTGTTCAGGGAGCCGCCGGTGCCGACGAGGGGTCCGCTGAAGGTGTCGGGGTCGGGGTAGTCGGCGACCCAGCCCACCCCGTACGCGTCCAGCTTGCCCTCGGCGTACCGCTTCTGGAACGCCGTCCACTCGTACGCCTTGGTGGTCACGTAGAACAGCCCGCTCGCCTCCAGCTGCTGCTTCAGTTCGGCGGCCTCGGCGGCGGTCGAACCGCTGCCCTCGGTGTAGCCGAAGGTGAAGCGGACCGGCATGCCGACACCGGCCTCGTCGAGCAGCTTGCGGGCCCGCTGCGGGTCGGGCCGGGGGTTGGCCTCGAAGAACGAGGTCGTGTGGCCCGTGAGTCCGGCCGGGATGAGCGAGTACAGGGGCTCGGTGGTGCCCTGGTAGACCTCGGCGACCAGCTTCTCTCGGTTGATCAGCGCGGCCAGCGCCTGCCGCACCCGGCGGTCCTGGAACGGCGAGCCCACCCGCACGTTGAGCACCAGGTTGCGGGTCTCGGTGCTGTCGGCCTCGGTGACCCGCTGGTCGAGGTCGCTGGGCGAGACGGCGGCGAGCGTCGCGGGCGGCAGCGTGCGCGTGGCGACGTCCACCCGGCGCGCCTTCCACGCCTCCTGCAGCGCCTCCGAGTTCTCGTAGTAGCGCATCAGGACCGGGGTGCGGGCCCCCTGGGCGTCGCCCTGGTAGCCGTCGTTGGGGGTGAGGCGGGCCTGCCCGTCGCCGTACGACGTCAGGGTGTACGGGCCGGTGCCGTCGGCGCCGCCGTCCGTGCGGAGCCGGTTGACGGGGTATCTGGTCCGGTCGACGATCGAGCCGGCGCCGGTGGCCACCTTGAACGGGAACGTGGCGTCCGGCGAGGACAGACGGAAGGTGACGGTCGGCCCGTCCGCGCTGACCGACTGCAGGGTGTCGAGCAACCCGGCCGGTCCGACGTCGGAGTTGACGCGCTTGACCCGGTCGAAGGAGTACTTGACGTCCTTCCCGGTGACCTCGCGTCCGCTGGGGAATGTCAGGCCGGGGCGCAGGACGCAGCGGTAGACGGTGAGCGCGTTGCCGAGGAACTCACAGCTGCGGGCGGCGTCCGGCACGGGAGCCGCGCCGCCCGGTTCGAAGGTCAGCAGCGACTGGAACACGTTGTTGAACAGGGCCCAGGATCCGGCGTCGTAGGCTCCGGCCGGGTCCAGCGAGGTGACCTTGTCGGTCGTGCCGACGACGATCGTCCTGTTCTCGTCCCGCTGAGCCGGCATCAGCTGCCAGCCACCGATCGCCGCGATCGCCACCACCAGCAGCGACGCGAGAATCCGTATGCGAACCGATCGCATCGGTGCCCCTTCCAAGGACCCCACCCGGCCCACTACGCACAGTGGTTCCGCGATGGCGCGGATCACCTAACCACAGTCGGCTGTGTGGACGGAAGACAGGTTTTGTTGAGTTGAGAAAGAACTTGGTAAGCATGTCGCCATATGTGCCCGAAAGCCTTCCGTACCTGTAGCGGAAGCCTTCCTGACGAACCGTCACGCCTGCTTCGACGCCAGCTCCACGACCGTGATGTCCGAGGGCGCCCCGACCCGCACCGGCGGCCCCCAGGCGCCCGCGCCGCGGGTCACGTAGAGCTGGGTGTCTCCGTAGCGCTCCAGCCCCGCGAGGGTCGGATTGGCGGCCTGCGCGACATAGGTCATGGGCCACATCTGGCCACCGTGGGTGTGACCTGAGAGCTGGAGGTCGACGCCGTGGTCGACGGCGGCGTGGATCTGGACGGGCTGGTGGGCCATGAGCACCACGGCCCGCGAGGTGTCCCGGTCGCCGAGCGCCTTGGCGAAGTCGGGGCCCTGGCCCTCGTCCTCGCCCGCGATGTCGTTCACCCCGGCGAGGTCGAGGTACGGCAGTTCACGGCGGGCGTTCTCCAGCGGCGTCAGCCCCAGCCGCCGCACCTCGTCGACCCACTGCTCGGCGCCGGAGATGTACTCGTGGTTGCCGGTGACGAAGTAGCTGCCGTGCCGTGCCTTCAGTCCGGCGAGCGGTGCCGCCGCCGGGCCGAGGTCCGCCACATCGCCGTCGACCAGGTCGCCGACCACCGCGATCAGGTCGGGCTGCGTCGAGTTGATCGTGTCGACGACCTTCTGCGCGAAGCCCCGGCCCAGCATCGGCGAGAGGTGGATGTCGCTGACCACCGCGATCCGGAAGCCGTGCGCGGCGCGCGGCAGCTTCGCCAGCGGCACGGTGACCCGCTTGAGCTTGGGTCCGCGTACGACGCCGTAGGTGCCGTAGCCGACCGTGCCCACGGCGGCCGCGGCGACGGCGCCGCCCACCACCCGGGAGACGAAGAGGCGGCGGGAGGGGTCGGCCGGGGTCGCAGGGGCGGTCGGGTCCGGGGGTTCCGGCGCGCGGGGCGGCGCCGACTGTCCGGGGTCGGCGGGCTGCGCGGGCTCGACGGGCTGTACGGACTCGGCGGACTGTGCGGACTGCGCGCCCGCCGGGACCGGCTCCCGCACCGCGGGCTCCGGCTGCCGCGCGGGCTCCGGGACGCGCCGCGCCACCAGGCGGCGTACGAGAGGGCGTAGCAGTTCCCCCACCAGAAGGGCGAGGAGCAGGTACAGCGCGAGGGCGAGCCACATGAAGCCCGGCCAGGTCAGCGTCTGCTGCAGCCAGAAGGGCGCGCCGGTGCGCTCGGCCGCGAAGCCGCCGATCATCAGCACCGGCCCCGCGACGAACACCGCCGTGCCCACGCGTCTGGCCGGGCCCGGCCCGCGTGTCGTGTCGCGCACCAGGCGGCGCCACGCGTACCAGTGCAGCGCGCCGAAGAGGGCCAGCACCAGCAGGAGCACCAGGACGAAGACGACGGTCATCACGAGGCACTCCCGGGTGCGGCTCGGCGAAGGGCGCGCAGCCCGCGCAACCCGATGACCCCGATGGCCGTCCCCAGAACAAAGGAGACGACGGCGAGCGTCAGATGCACCCAGAAGTACGCCGTCGGATCACCCGCGTCGTCGAACGCGAGCCCGCTGCCGTCCTTCCAGAGGTTCTTGACGAAAGTGATCCAGATGACCCAGCTCCACACCCCGAAGGCGAGCAGGAACCAGGAGAGGGGGCGGCTGAGCTTCATGCGTTCAGTATCGCCGTCGAGCGTCCGGGTATCGCGCCGGGGTGCGAGCGGGGGCGTGAGCAGGAGTCGGAGCGCCACGGGGCGCTCCAGTGGGATTTACCGGTCGGAGCCATGTACTTTCTCGATCGTGCCCGCCTCCAAGAAGACCGTCAGGCGCCCCCTGTCGGTCACCTCAGCCACCCTGCTGTCTCTCTCCCTGGCCTCGCTGCCGCTGTTGACGGCCGGCCCGGCCTTCGCGGCGAAGCCGTCGCCGAGTTCGAGCGCCTCGCCGTCCGCGACTCCCCCGGCGACCATGTCGACCGTCGGCGGCGAGGCACTCGGCCGGCCCGGCACGCAGGCCAGCCTCGGCAGCGACGCGCCCGTGCTGCCCAAGGGCATCAGCGCCCGCTCCTGGATCGTCGCCGACGCCGAGTCGGGCGAGGTGCTGGCCGCGCACAACGCGCACTGGCGGCTGGCCCCCGCGAGCACGCTGAAAATGCTGTTCGCGGACACGCTGCTGCCGAAGTTCAACAAGGACGACGAGCACAAGGTCGTGCCCGCCGATCTGGCGGGGGTCGGCTCGGGCTCCAGCATGGTCGGCATAAAGGAGGACGAGACGTACACCGTCCACGACCTGTGGCTCGGTGTCTTCCTTCGCTCTGGCAACGACGCGGTGCATGTCCTGTCGGCCATGAACGGCGGGGTGAAGCAGACCGTCGCGGACATGAACGCGCACGCCGAGGAACTCCAGGCCCTGGACACGCACGCGGTCAGCCCGGACGGGTACGACGCGAAGGGGCAGGTGTCGTCCGCCTACGACCTGACGCTGATCGCCAGGTCGGGGCTGCAGAAGAAGGACTTCCGGGAGTACTGCTCCACCGTGCGGGCGAAGTTCCCGGGCGAGACGAAGAAGGGCAAGAACGGCAAGAAGAGCCGTTCGTCCTTCGAGATCCAGAACACCAACCGGCTGCTCACCGGGGACAGCGGCCTCGACTCCTACCAGGGCATCGCGGGTGTGAAGAACGGCAACACCACGAACGCGGGCGCCACGTTCACCGGGGTCGCCGAGCGCGGCGGCCGGGTCCTCCTCGTCACCGTCATGCACCCGGAGAAGGAGGAGCACAACCAGGTCTACAAGGAGACCGCGAGCCTCCTCGACTGGGGGTTCAAGGCGGCGGGCAAGGTGACGCCGGTGGGTGAGCTCGTGCCGCCCAAGGGCGCGGACACCTCCGGTGGGGGTGCCGACGAGCCGAGCGCACAGCCGGGGGCTACGGCGTCCGCGTCGGCGTCGGTCTCCGGTGGGGCGGGCGGGAAGTCGGTCGCGTCGGGTGCGTCCGGTGGGGGCGGCGGGGTCGGGGTTGCCCTCGGGATCATGGGGGGCGTGCTGGTGTTGGTGGCCGGTGGGGTGTTTCTGGTGAATCGGAAGTGGCCTCTGCGGGGCAGCAAGTAGGGCGGTCCGGGAGCGGCTGCCTCGCTGGGGTCCGGTCCGGTCCGATGCGGGGTGCGGGTCTCGTCGTGGTTGCTCGCGCCGTTCCCCGCGCCCCTTACGGGGCGGTGGTGCCGGTCGGGGGCATGAGATCTTCTGCGCTCCCGGCGCCTCCGGTGTCCCCCGCGCCTCCTGCCTCCCCGCTCTCCTTGCTGTCCTCTGCCGTCCATGCCGCGCAGTACAGCAGGAGCTTGGTGGTGAAGTTGATCCAGAGGAGGAGGGCGATGGGGACGCCGAAGGCGCCGTACACGCTCTTCGAGGCGATGCCCTGGATGTAGCCGCTGAGGAGGAGCTTGAGGAGTTCGAAGCCCACGGCTCCTATGAGGGCGGCCACCACGAGGCGGCGACGGGGCGGCTGGACGCCCGGGAGCAGGGTGAGGACGTAGAGGAGGAGCAGGAAGGCGGCCAGGACGGCGACGGCGAACGCGGCGAGGCGCAGGAGGATGCCGCCCCAGCCGTCGCGGTCGATGCCGAGCTGGTCGGCGAACCGGCCCACGGCCCAGGAGGCGGCGGCGGAAGCGGCCAGCGATACGAGGACCGCGCCACCGAGACCGGCCAGCAGGCCCGTGTCCTTGCCCTTGGCGAGGACGGGGTTCTCGTCGGGGTCCTCCTTCTCCCACACCGCGCGCAGACACCCGCGCATCTCGCCGACCCAGCCGATGCCGGTGAACAGCAGCAGCGCGCCTGCGATGATCCCGACCGTACCGGCGTTGTCGACGAGGCCCGCGACGTCGAGCTGGTCGGAGATGCCGGGCACCTGCTCACTGAGCCGGTCCTCCAGCTCCTGCTGCCGGTCCTTGCCGAGGGTCGCCGCGACGATGGCCGCCGCCAGGGTCAGCAGCGGGAACAGCGCCAGGAAGCTGATGAACGTCATCGCCGCGGCCAGCCGGGTCCACCTCACCCGCTCCAGCCGCTCGTACGAGCGCCACGCGTGCGTGGTCATCAGACGCTCCACCCAAGGACCCACCCCGGGGAGCTTTTTCAGCCAGTCCATGATCCGAACTCTGCCCCAGTCGCCGACACCCGATACCGGGTACCCCCGGACCGGTTCGCGTATCCCCTCCCGACGTCATCATCTGCGGCGGCGTGACGACCGGCTCACCAGTCCGCGACCGCCAGCCCGTACATCGTCAGCCACACGGCGCCGATGAGGGTGAGGGCACGGTCGCGCAGGATGACGTCCTCGGGTTCACCGGCGGTGCCCCGGTCGGCGAAGACGGCGTAGCGGAGGACGGCGAGAACGAAGGCGATCATGGAGAGCTGCCGCCAGGGCAGCACGCCGGCGGCGGGTACGCCGCCTTCCTCCAGGGCCCAGAGGCAGTAGCCGAGCACGGCGACCCCGGCTGCCAACTGCCAGACGAACCGGAGGTGTCCGGCGGTGCACTCGGTGAGCAGGGCCCGGGTCGCGCCCGCCCGGTCGGCCAGCTGCACGGCCTCCGAGTACCGCTTGGCGGCGACCATGAACAGCGCGCCGAACCCGGTGGTGATCAGGAACCAGCGGGAGAGCGGGATGCCCAGCGCGAGTCCGCCGATCATCGCCCGCATCAGGAAGCCGGTGGTGACGACCGCCAGATCGACGACCAGGACGTGCTTGAGGCTGACGCAGTAGGCGAGTTGGAGTCCGAGGTACGCCGTCAGCAGCGCGGCGGTGTACGGCGAGCAGAGCCAGGCGGCGCCCAGGGGCGCGAGCACGGCGAGGGCGCCCCCGACTCCGTACGCGACGGCGACAGGCACCTGCCCGGCGGCGACCGGCCGGTGGCGCTTGACGGGGTGGGCACGGTCCGCGTCGGCGTCCCGCGCGTCGTTGACGAGGTACACGGCGGCGGCACAGGCCGTGAAGAGGACGAAGACGAGCGGGAGTTGGACCATCGCGCGAGGAGTGAAGAGCTCCCCGGCGGCCGCGGGCGCGGCGACGACCAGGGTGTTCTTGATCCATTGCCGGGGCCGGGTCGTTCGGAGGAGCCCGCGGACGAGGCCCGCCTTCGGGGGCGCCTGTCCGGAATGCGTTCGGCGCTCCAGGACCACGGCGCTCCCCGGCGTGCGCCCTGCCATCGTGCACTCAGCCATCACCGCTCACCACCCAGCGCGCACCCAACCGCGCCGTGAGCGCCCCGAGCGCCACGCCCGCCGCCACGTCCGACGGATAGTGCACACCGACGACGAGCCGGGAGACGCACATCGCCGCGGCGAGCGGCGCGGCGGCGGACAGCAGCAGCGGGGCGCCGCCCAGTGCTCCGTGGGCCACGACGGCGACCGCCGCGGCCGCCGAACTCGCGTGCGAGCTGGGGAAGGAGTGCCGTCCGATCGTGCCGACCAGCGGCTCGACGTGTGCGGGGCGCGGTCGCCGTACGACGCGTTTGACGCCCATGCTGGCCAGATGCGCCCCGGCGGTCAGCGCCGTGCCGCGCAGCCACACACGACGCCGCTCCCGGTCGACGGCGGCCCCCGCCAGCCCGGCCGCGAGCCACAGCAGGCCGTGCTCCCCGACCCGGGACAGCCCGCGCGCGGCGCTCGCGACACGCGGGTCGGCACCACGGGCGTGCAGCGCGGAGAGGAGCCGCCGGTCCAGTCCCCGCACGCCCTTGACGACGTCAACTTCATCCATGCGACGCCACTCTCGCGGGCGACCGGGCCGGAGCTACGGCAATCTTGAACGACATCCCACTAATCACCCATTTCGGTGAGGCGACCGAGCGGCCGCACCGACGTGCCCGACTCCTCCTTATACGCGGCGATACGGTCGCGAGCATGCCAGCCGACGCCGCCCCGACCTCCCCGGCTCCCCCGCCCGCCGGCCCACGCCGTGCCACACCCGCCCCCGGCTCCGCCTCTACCTCTACCTCTGCCTCTGCGTCCGCCTCGACCTCCGACGCCGCCCCCGCTCCCGCTCCCGCTCCCGTCACGGTCACCGGCTGGGGCCGCACCGCGCCGAGCGCCGCACGGTTGGTCCGTCCGCGCACCTACGAGGAGGCCGCGGCCGCCGTACGGGCGTGCGGGGCGCAGGGGGCGCGGGGCGGGATCGCCCGGGGGCTCGGGCGGGCGTACGGCGACGCGGCGCACAACGCGGGCGGCGCCGTCCTCGACATGACCGGCCTCGACCGGGTCCACGCCATCGACGCGGACGGCGGCACCGTGCTGTGCGACGCGGGCGTCTCGCTGCACCGGCTGATGGAGGTCCTGCTCCCCCTGGGCTGGTTCGTGCCGGTGACCCCGGGGACCCGTCAGGTGACCGTCGGCGGCGCCATCGCGGCCGACATCCACGGCAAGAACCACCATGTCTCCGGGTCCTTCGCCCGCCATGTGCTCTCCCTGGACCTGCTCACGGCCGACGGCGAGATCCGCACGGTCGTCCCCGGCACCCCGCTCTTCGACGCCACGGCCGGCGGCATGGGCCTCACCGGCGTCATCCTCACCGCGACCGTCCGCCTCCTGCCCGTCGAGACGTCCTGGATGTGCGTCGACACCGAACGCGCGCGCGACCTCGACGACCTCCTCGCCCGCCTCACGGCCACGGACCGCTACTACCGTTACTCCGTCGCCTGGATCGATCTGCTCGCCAAGGGCTCCGCGACGGGCCGAGCGGTGCTCACCCGCGGCGACCACGCGCCCCTGGAGGCCCTGGAGACGCGGTGGCGGGGGAACGCGGGGCGAGGGTCGGCGTGGACACAGCCGTCCGGAACGCCGTGGACACCGGCCTCGGGATCACCGTGGGCACCGCCGTCGGGAGCGCCGTGGACGCCGCCGTCGGGCGTGTCCCGGGTCTCGTCCACGCGCGCGCGTGCGGGTCGCCTTGCGCTCGGTGACGCGTGGCGGTTCCGCAGGGGCGCGCCCGTCGGCCCGCTGGAGTTCCGCACCCCCCGCCTCCCCGCCGCCCCCTCCTTCGTCCCCGACGGTCTTCTCGGCCGTACGGCCATGGGGCTCTTCAACGAGTTCTGGTACCGCCGCGCGCCCCGGTCCCGCACCGACGAACTCCAGCGCATCTCCACCTTCTTCCACCCCCTCGACGGGGTCCCGCACTGGAACCGGATCTACGGCCGGTCCGGCTTCGTGCAGTACCAGTTCGTCGTCGGACACGGCCGGGAGGAGACCCTGCGCCGGATCGTCCACCGGATCTCGGCGCGCCGCTGCCCCTCCTTCCTCGCCGTGCTGAAGCGGTTCGGCGAGGGCGCCCCCGGCTGGCTGTCCTTCCCGATGCCCGGCTGGACCCTCGCCCTGGACATCCCGGCGAGCCTGCCCGGTCTCGGCGCCTTCCTGGACTCGCTCGACGAGGAGGTCGCGGCCGCCGCCGGCCGCGTCTACCTGGCGAAGGACGCCCGGCTACGGCCCGAACTGCTGGCCGCGATGTATCCGAGGCTCCCCGAATTCCGCGCGCTGCGCGAGGAGTTGGACCCGCACGGGGTCTTCGTCTCGGACCTGGCCCGCCGCCTCGACCTGTGAACGCCATGCCGTGAGCGCTGTGTCGTCAGCGCCGTGCCGTGAGCGTGGCGCCCACCCCTGCCCCCACCGTCCCCCACACCCAGGAGCTGTCATGAAGGACGCCTTCGGCACCCCCCAGTCCCTGCTGATCCTCGGCGGTACGTCGGACATCGCGCTCGCCACGGCCCGTCGGCTGATCGCCCGCCGCACTCGCACGGTGTGGCTCGCGGGGCGCCCGTCGCAGGCTCTGGAGAACGCGGCCGTCCATCTGCGCGGCCTCGGCGCGGAGACCCACACGGTCACCTTCGACGCGCTCGACCCCGGCTCCCACGAGGCGGTCCTCGGCAAGGTCTTCGCCGAGGGCGACATCGACATGGTGCTCCTCGCCTTCGGTGTCCTCGGCGACCAGGCGAACGACGAACGCGACCCGGTGTCCGCCGCGCGTGTCGCGCAGACCAACTACACCGGCGCCGTCTCGTCCGCCCTGGTCTGCGCGCGGGCCCTCCAGGCGCAGGGCCACGGCTCCCTGGTCGTCCTGTCCTCCGTCGCCGCCGAGCGGGCCCGCCGCTCCAACTTCATCTACGGCTCCAGCAAGGCCGGCCTCGACACCTTCACCCAGGGCCTGGGCGACGCTCTCCACGGCACCGGCGCCCACGTCATGCTCGTCCGCCCCGGCTTCGTCCGCACGAGCATGACGGCGGGCCGCCCGGAGAGCCCCTTCGCCACGACCCCGGAGGCCGTGGCCACCGCCATCGAGCTGGGGCTGCGCCGCCGCTCGGAGACGGTCTGGGTCCCGGGTGCGCTACGCCTGGTGATGACGGCCCTGAGGCACCTGCCGAGGCCGATCTTCCGCCGCCTGCCGCTGTAGCGCCCCCTCAGGGGGCGCGGCGCCCGATGTCACCGCGCGGGCAGCGTCGTGTCTCCGACCGGCGCACCCGCCTGCGGCGGCACCACGGACCCGCCGAACGCGAACTCCCGCAGCTTGCGCCAGACCCCGTCGGAACCCTGCTCGTAGAGCGCGAACCCGGTGCAGGGCCACTGCGCCTCGTACCCGGCGAGCTCCTCGAACGCCCGGTCCATCGCCTCCTCGGCGATGCCGTGCGCCACGGTGACGTGCGGGTGGTACGGGAAGTTCAACTCGCGTGCCACGGGTCCCGACGCGTCCCGGACCTGCTTCTGCAACCAGGTGCAGGCCTCGCCCCCCTCGACGACCCGTACGTACACGACGGGCGAGAGCGGGCGGAAGGTGCCCGTGCCGGACAGCCGCATCGGAAAGGGCCGCCCGGCCGCCGCGACCTCGCGGAGGTGCGCCTCGATCGCTGGGAGGTCGATGGCCTCGACCTCGGTCGGCGGCAGCAGCGTGACGTGCGTGGGGATGCCGTGAGCCGCGGCGTCGCCGAAGCCCGTGCGCCGCTCCTGGAGCTGGCTGCCGTGGGGCTCCGGGACCGCGATCGACACACCGATCGTTACGGTCCCCACGTCGTCTCCTGTCGTCGTGTCATACGAGTTGTCGTAGTCCTTGTCAGCCGCGGTCCGTCGCACACGGCGGTCCGTCGAACCGACCACCGGTCGTACCGACTGCCCGTCGTACCGACTGTCCGTCGTACCGCTGTCGGTCGTACCGGCTATCGACTGTACGGCCACGACGGTCCTCCGGGCAGGCGCAGCGGGAGTGATGTGCGGCGCTGTCGGTGGTGCGGCAGGCGCGCGGGGGCAGAGGTGGTGCGGCTCAGTGCTTGGCGGGCAGGAAGCCCACCGCGTCGTACGCCTGGGCGAGCGTCTCCGCCGCGACGGCGCGCGCCTTCTCGGCCCCCTTGGCCAGGATCGAGTCGAGCGTCTCCGGGTCGTCCAGATATTGCTGGGTACGCTCCCGGAACGGCGTCACGAAGTCGACCATGACCTCGGCGAGGTCCGTCTTGAGCGCACCGTAGCCCTTGCCGACGTACTTCTGCTCCAGTTCCGCGATACCCACCCCCGTCAGGGTCGAGTAGATGCTCAGCAGGTTGCTGACGCCCGGCTTCTCCGCGGTGTCGAAGCGGATCACCGTGTCGGTGTCGGTGACGGCGCTCTTGACCTTCTTCGCGGTGACCTTCGGATCGTCGAGCAGGTTGATCAACCCCTTCGGGGTCGACGCCGACTTGCTCATCTTGATCGTGGGGTCTTGGAGGTCGTAGATCTTCGCCGTCTCCTTCAGGATGTACGGCTTCGGGATCGTGAAGGTCTCGCCGAAACGGCCGTTGAAGCGCTCGGCGAGGTCCCTGGTGAGCTCGATGTGCTGGCGCTGGTCCTCGCCGACCGGCACCTCGTTCGCCTGGTAGAGCAGGATGTCCGCGACCTGGAGGATCGGGTACGTGAAGAGGCCGACGCTCGCGCGGTCGGCGCCCTGCTTGGCGGACTTGTCCTTGAACTGGGTCATGCGGGAGGCCTCGCCGAAGCCGGTGAGGCAGTTCATGACCCAGCCGAGCTGCGTGTGCTCCGGGACGTGGCTCTGGACGAAGAGCGTGCAGCGCTCCGGGTCGAGACCGGCGGCGAGCAGCTGCGCGGCGGCGAGCCGGGTGTTGGCGCGCAGGTCCGCGGGGTCCTGCGCCACGGTGATCGCGTGCAGGTCGACGACCATGTAGAACGCGTCGTGGGACTCCTGCAGGGCCACCCACTGGCGGACGGCGCCGAGGTAGTTGCCGAGGTGGAACGAGCCGGCGGTGGGCTGGATGCCGGAGAGCACGCGCAAACCAGGCAGCGGCGCGGAGCGCCCCGTTTGAGGGCGGTGGTGGGCGACGGGTGGGCGGTCAGAGGCCATGCTCACCATTCTCTCAGGTGTCGGGGGGCGTTCCGGAACCGACCGGAAGCAGATGTGACACGGGTGGGAACCGATCCGGTCCGGGCGGTGTACCCATGTTGTGAGAACGCGGGAGGGGGGCCGCATCGTCGATGAGGCCGCAGTGATCGCACGCGTACGCGCCGGGGAGCCGGAGGCCTATGCGGATCTGGTGCGCGCCCACACGGGCATCGCGCTGCGAGCGGCGCGGGCGCTCGGCGCCGGTTCGGACGCGGAGGACGTGGTGCAGCAGGCCTTCCTCAAGGCGTACTGCTCACTGGGCCGCTTCCGGGACGGTGCCGCGTTCCGGCCGTGGCTTCTGTCGATCGTGGCCAATGAGACGAGGAACACAGTGCGGACGGCGGGGCGCCAGCGTTCGCTGGCCGACCGGGAGGCCGCCTTCGTGGAGGCCGAGCCGCTGATACCGCCCTCGGCCGACCCGGCGGTCGCCGCGCTGGAGATAGAGCGACGTGTCGCGCTCCTGGGCGCCCTGGAGAAGCTGAGCGAGGAACACCGGCTGGTCGTCACGTACCGCTATCTGCTGGAGATGGACGAGCCCGAGACGGCGGCCGCCCTGGGCTGGCCCCGGGGCACGGTGAAGTCCCGCCTGAGCCGGGCCCTGCGCAAGTTGGGCCGCCTCCTGCCGGAGTTCGAGCCGGGGGAACCGCTGGGCCGGAAGGGGGGAGGGGGTGAGGGGCGTGCGTGAGCCGGGCGAGGGCGGGGAGCGTGGTCCTGGCGGGGACCCGGGGCCGTCGCGGGAGGGCGGGAACACGGGGGGTGACATGCGTGACATGCGTGACGTCCGGTTGCCCCAGGAGCTGCGGGCGCTCGGGCGGGCGCTGGACCGGCCCGGGAGCGACGGCGACGAGACCATGGTCGAGCGGGTTCTCCAGCAGATACTGGCCGAGCGGGTGCCGACGCCGGTGGCCGAGCCGCCGGGGGCCGGGGAGCGGCTGCGGGCGGTGCGCCGGTGGGCACGGACGCGGTGGCGCGCGCTGATCGCCGCACTGTGCGGGCTGCTCACGGCCCTCGTCCTCACCCCTCCGGTGCGGGCGGCGGTGGCCGACTGGTTCTCCTTCGGCGGGGTCGAGGTGCGGTACGACCCGTCGGCGACGCCTTCGCCGGGCGCGCGGGTGCCCGGCTGCCCGGAGCCGGTCCCACTGGCCGAGGCCGGGCGGCGGGCGGGGTTCGCTCCGCTCGTACCGAAGGCGCTGGGCCCTCCGGACGCGGTGTCCGTGACGCGCGCGCCGAAGGACCGCTTCGTGATCACCCTCTGCTGGGGCGAGCGGGGAGGGACCGTCCGGCTCGACGAGTACGCGGCCCGGCTGGCCCCCGAGTACGGCAAGACCGTGGTGGGCGAGCAGGCCGTCGAGTGGGTCGGGCTGAAGGAGGGCGCGCACGACGCGCTGTGGTTCCCCGAGCCGCACCTGCTGCGCTTCTGGATGACCTCCGAGGACGGCTCCCGCCTCACCCGCTCGGAGCGCACGGCGGGGCCCACCCTTCTGTGGGTCCACGACGAGGCCTTCACGCTGCGGCTGGAGGGCGTGGAGTCGAAGGCACGGGCGCGGGAGATCGCGGAGTCGTTGGACTGATCGGTCCGGTTCGGGTGGGAACCCCGGCGGTCCGAGCGGTGTACCAGGAATGACACCGCGAGTGCGGGAGGACCGCACCGGGATCGATCGGGGGGTGTCGGATGTGTGGACTGCGACAACTGACGGCGACGGTGGGCGGGGTGCTGACCGCGTTCGCCCTGGTGCTGCTGGGGGCTCAGCCCTCAGTGGCGGGCGGACCGACCAGTGTGCTGCTGGTCTCCCCGACCAGTCAGCGGACGGCTTCGCTGTACGGCACACAGGAGGAGTACGGCAACCTGGAGAAGCTCCTCGCCCGCGCGGGCGGCGAGCTCGACCAGGGTCGGGAGGAGGCCCCGCGGTGGGGGCGGGAGGACATATGGGGAGAGCGGATCAGTGACATGGTCAGCGTGACGTGGATGATCCACGACGTGACGCCGTGGCGGCTGGACCGGGTCTACACGGCCGCGCCGGACACCAAGGACATCTGGATCCACACGACGCTCGTCGTCGGCGAGGAGGATCCGGGTGCTGCGGGCGCCGGCGTCTGGCACCGGGCGAAGCAGCCGGACCAGCTGCGGAAGCTGCTCAACGGCCTGGGAATCCTGGGCGCGGCCCAGGGTGATCCGGCCCCTGGGGACCCGGTGCGGGACGAGCCGCTTTCCGGCGAGGCGGCGGGAGGAACCGCGGCCGACTCCGCCGGGACGACCGCCGACACGAGGGCCGCAGCCACCGCGCCCGGTCTGGCCGACCACGCCCACTGGGCGATACCCGCCCTGGCGCTGGGCCTGCTCGTCGGCTCCGGCGGTGCCACGCTCCTGCTGCGCCGCGCGGCGGCCCGGAACGGGTCCGGGCCGCTGCGGGAGCCCCGTCAGGAGCTGCTGGACGCCTGAGGGCGGCGGTCGGCAGACGGTCGGCGGCGGCCAGAAGGTCGGCCGGTTCAGCCGAGGTCGATCTCCGGGTACAGCGGGAAGCCGGCGACGAGGTCGGTGGCACGACGGGAGATCTCGTCGGCGACCTTCGCGTCGAGGACGTGCTGGGCCTTGGAAGGGGCGCCGGACTTGGTGGTGCCGGGCTCGGTGGTGGTGAGGACGCGGTCGATGAGGCCGGCGACCTCGTCCATCTCGGCCGTGCCCAGCCCCCGCGTGGTCAGCGCGGGCGTGCCGATGCGGATGCCGGAGGTGTACCAGGCGCCGTTCGGGTCGGCCGGGATGGCGTTGCGGTTGGTGACGATGCCGGAGTCGAGCAGCGCGGCCTCGGCCTGACGGCCGGTGAGACCGTAGGAGGTGGCGACGTCGATCAGGTTGAGGTGGTTGTCGGTGCCGCCGGTCACGAGGGTGGCGCCCCGGCGCATCAGGCCTTCCGCCAGCGCACGGGAGTTGTCGACGATGCGCTGGGCGTAGTCCTGGAAGGCGGGCTGACGGGCCTCGGCGAGGGCGACTGCCTTGGCGGCCATGACGTGCGGGAGCGGACCGCCGAGGACCATCGGGCAGCCCCGGTCGACCTGGTCCTTGAGGGAGTCGTCGCACAGGACCATGCCGCCGCGCGGGCCGCGCAGCGACTTGTGGGTGGTCGTGGTGACGATCTGGGCGTGCGGTACGGGATCGAAATCGCCGGTGAGGACCTTGCCGGCGACGAGGCCCGCGAAGTGCGCCATGTCCACCATGAGCGTGGCGCCGACCTCGTCGGCGATCTCGCGCATGATCCGGAAGTTCACGAGACGGGGGTAGGCGGAGTAACCGGCGACGATGATCAGCGGCTTGAAGTCGCGGGCGGAGGTGCGCAGGGCCTCGTAGTCGATGAGGCCGGTGGCGGGGTCGGTGCCGTAGGAGCGCTGGTCGAACATCTTGCCGGAGATGTTCGGGCGGAAGCCGTGGGTGAGGTGGCCGCCGGCGTCCAGGGACATGCCGAGCATGCGCTGGTTGCCGAAGGCCTGGCGCAGTTCGGCCCAGTCGGCGTCGGAGAGGTCGTTGACCTGGCGGGCGCCGGCCTTCTCCAGGAAGGGGACCTCGATCCGGTCGGCGAGGACGGACCAGAAGGCGACCAGGTTGGCGTCGATGCCGGAGTGCGGCTGGACGTAGGCGTGGCGGGCGCCGAAGAGTTCCCTGGCGTGCTCGGCGGCGAGGGACTCGACGGTGTCGACGTTGCGACAGCCGGCGTAGAAGCGGCGGCCGACGGTGCCCTCGGCGTACTTGTCGCTGAACCAGTTGCCCATGGCCAGGAGGGTGGCCGGGGAGGCGTAGTTCTCGGAGGCGATCAGCTTGAGCATCTCGCGCTGGTCGGTGACCTCCTGGCCGATGGCGTCGGCCACCCGCGGCTCGACGGCGCGGATCACGTCGAGGGCGGCACGGAAGGCGGTGGACTCGTGGGAGAGGGGCTCGGCTGACATGGGGACCTCCGGACGTTGCGTTCAGCGTTCACGGTACGGCCCAGGCGCACGGCACTCATCTTCCCCGGGCCGCTCCCCGATGGTCCGTCCCATCCCAGCGCGCCAGTCACGGCCCACCACTCACCCTATCGGGCGGGCCGGAGCGGCGGGCCGGGACGTCCACCATTCGAACGACGGGAGGAGTCGGGAGAAGTCGGGAGGAGGGGCCGTCGGTCAGAGGATGACGTGGGGGAGGAAGCGGGCGTACTCGTCCGTGACCAGGCCCGACGACTCGCGGATGCCGAGGCCCGCGGACTCGTTCTCGACGACCCAGGCGCCGAGGACGACGTGGTTGTCGTCGAAGGCGGGCAGGGCTGCCAACTCCTGGTAGCAGCAGGGTTCTTCGCGGAGTGCAGGGGCGGTGCCCGGGGCGTGCAGGGTGACCCCGGCGCCCTCGCGGCCGAGGAGGGGTTTGGCGACGTAGCCGGTGGTGGCGGCCAGTTCGCGGGGGCCGTCGAGATAGGCGGGGAGGAGGTTGGGGTGGCCGGGGTACAGCTCCCAGAGGACGGCCAGGAGGGCCTTGTTGCTGAGGAGCATCTTCCAGGCGGGCTCGATCCACATCGTGGTCCCGGTGCCGCCGCCGTTGTCGAGGGTGGCGAGGACATGGGAGGCGAAGCGGTCGGTGGTGAGCCACTCCCACGGGTAGAGCTTGAAGATGCCGCGGATGAAGCGGAGCTTCTTGTCGACGAAGCGTTCGGCGAGACGGTCCCAGCCGATGTCCTCCATGGAGATCCAGTCGGTGGCGAGCCCGGCCTGTTCGGCGGTCTCCTTCAGATAGGCGACCGTCATCAGGTCCTCGCCGAGTTCGTCGCCGGCGGAGTGCGCGAAGTAGAGGGGGCTGCCCGACGGCAGGAGGGGGGACTGCTTCTTCCAGGCGTCGACGAGGCGTTCGTGGAGGGAGTTCCACTGGTCGGCGCCCGGGAAGCGTTCCTCCATCCAGAACCACTGGGGGCTGGCCGCCTCGACGAGCGAGGTCGGGGTGTCGGCGTTGTACTCCAGCATCTTGGCCGGGCCGGTGCCGTCGTAGCGGAGGTCGAAGCGGCCGTAGACGGACGGCAGTTCGGCGCGTCGGCGCCACGCCTCGGCGACGAGGCCGGCAAGGCGCGGGTCGGTGATGCCGAGGTCGGCGAAGCGGTCCTCGGCCACGATGTGTTCGGCCGCCGCGAGGCACATGCCGTGCAGTTCCTCGACGACCTCCTCCAGCGCCTCGACCTCGGGCAGCGAGAAGACGTAGTACGCGCTCTCGTCCCAGTACGGGCGCAGGGAACCGTCGGGGTGGCGGGTCAGCGGGTAGATCAGCCCCTGTTCCTCGACGGTCTCCTGCCAGCCCGGCCGGGGTTCGATGGTGCGGCGTTCCATGGTGTCGCCTCGTCCGCCGGGTCAGCCGCCGCCGGAACCGGAGCCGTCACCGTCGCCCGAGCAGCCGAAGCCGTCCCGGTCGACGGCCTCGCTGCGGCTGAAGGTGCCGTAGTCGGCGCGGCCGCCGCTGACGTCGGCGTCGTAGTACCAGGCGGAGTCGACCGAGCCGGTCTGGCTGCGGTTGCCGCTGCTGTTGCTCTTGCGGTTCTTGCCGAACGACGACGAGGAGCTGGAGCTCGAGTTGCAGTTCTTGTCGGCGATGATCTTGTAGCCGTTGGCGTAGTCGTAGCTGTCGCGGTCCACGCAGCGGCGGTCCGGATCGGAACCGCAGGAGGTCAGGGCCGCCGCGACGACGCCCATCCCACCGAGTACGACCGTGCTGGACCGCAGCCGCCTGCGCTGTTCTCCCATGTGTGCTCCCCCGTAGGGCTCGTGAGCCCTGCCGTACCGGGACCGGTCCGCGATGCGATACACGAAAACCGGCCACCGTCTTATATGCGCTTTATCGGCGCTCAGACTAGTGATCGACTCCTGGCGGAGGCCAATTGGGTGCACAGGGCGGCCTACGGGCGGCGGATCGCCCGCAGCGAGCGGGTGGCCTGGGCGCGCAGGGCCTCGGCGAGTTCGGGTGGGGCGGACGCGCCGAGGGTGAAGTCGGCGTCAACCGAGGTGATCATCCAGGCGAGGTCGCGCGGGGTCTCGGCGCCCAGATGCAGCAGACAGCGATCGTCGTCGACCGGTTCGAGCACCCCCATGCCGGGCCAGAGCCGGTCCCCGACCGATGCGGCCGACTCGTGCAGGGTGACGGTGGCCCGGAAGGGCCAGGCCCGGGACGAGACGCGGTGGGCCAGATAGGTCGCCGCGTCACCTTCTGGGAGTGCGCGGGGGACGAAGCGTGGTCCGGTCGGGGTGCGCGGCACGAGACGGTCGACTCGGAAGGTCCGCCAGTCCGTGCGGTCCATGTCCCAGGCGACGAGATACCAGTGGCGGTCGAAGCTGACGAGCCTGTGCGGCTCGACGGTGCGGACACGGGGCACGGTTGGCGGCGTGGATCGGGACGCGGCTCGGGGCTCCGGTGTACGGGGATCCGGGGCCGAGTTGTGCGGGCTGGTGTAGTCGAAGCGGAGGCGTTCGTGGCGGCGGCAGGCTTCGGCGATGGCCATGAGGGTGTCCGGCGCGACCTTGGGGGCGGGGGCCGCTCCCGCTCGGACGGTGGCGTGGTGCAGGGTCGTCACCCGGTGCCGCAGCCGGGACGGCAGCACCTGCTCCAGCTTGGTGAGGGCCCTCAGCGAGGCCTCCTCGATGCCGGTGACCGTGCCCTCGGCGGCGGTGCGCAGTCCGACCACGACCGCGACGGCCTCCTCGTCGTCGAGCAGCAGGGGCGGCAGGCTAGCGCCGGCACCGAGCCGGTAGCCGGCGGCGCCCCGGGCGGCGTGCACGGGGTAGCCGAGGTCACGCAGTCGCTCGATGTCCCGGCGCAGGGTGCGTCGGCTGACGCCGAGCTGCTCGGCGAGTTCGGCGCCGGAGCGGTCGCGGTCGCGGTGGCTCTGCAGCAGGGCGAGCAGCTTCAGCAGTCGTCCGGAGGTCTCCAGCATGGACATGAGGGTGCCGCAGAGTTAGGACCGAGGGTGACCCAACCGGTTCGTAGCGTCGGAGCCATGACGAACCCGACAGCCGCATTCACGCGTACGCCAGCACCCACTCCGTTCCGGCTCGCGATCCCGCAGAACCGCCTCGACGACCTGCGCCGACGCCTGGCCGACACCCGCTGGCCCGACGAACTCCCCGGTGTGGGGTGGAGCCGGGGCGTGCCGACGGGCTATCTGAAGGAGCTCGCCGAGTACTGGTGCACCGGCTTCGACTGGCGGGCGCAGGAGGCGGTGGTCAACGCGTACGACCAGTACACGGCGGAGGTCGAAGGACAGCACGTGCACTTCCTGCATGTGCGGTCGCCGGAGGCGGGGGCCACGCCGTTGCTGCTGCTGCACGGCTGGCCGGGCTCGGTGGTGGATTTCCTGGACGTCATCGGCCCGCTGTCCGATCCCCGTGCGCACGGCGGGGATCCGGGGGACGCGTTTCACCTGGTCATCCCGTCGCTGCCGGGGTTCGGACTCTCCACACCGCTGGCCGGACCCGGGATGGACGCGGCCCGGACGGCCTCGGTGTTCACGGAGCTGATGTCCCGTCTGGGGTACGAGCGGTACGGGGTCCAGGGATACGACACCGGGTCGTGGATCGCGCCCGAGATGGGGAAGCAGGCGCCGGAGCGCGTCGTCGGGGTCCACGTCAACGGCATGATCTCCTTCCCCGTCGGGGCGGAGGGCGAGACGGACGGCCTCAGCGAGGTCGAGCAACGGCGCTGGCAGACCATGCAGGACTTCAACGACGGCTACCTCCAGTGCAACTCCAAACGGCCGCAGACGGTGGCGTACGGGCTGACGGACTCCCCCGTGGGGCAACTGGCCTGGATCGTCGAGAAGTTCAAGGAACTCACGGACCCCGAGGACGGGTTGCCGGAGGACAGCGTCGACCGGGACCGCATGCTGACGAACGTCTCGCTCTACTGGTTCACCGGCACGGCCGCCTCGGCCGCGCAGATCTACTACGAGGAGATCTCCGCGAGTTCCTGGGGAGACGCCGAGGGTTCCTGGGGCGAGACCGAGGCTTGGGGTGGGGCGGAGGGCCAGGGTGAGACCGGTGGCGGCGGCGCGAAGGTGCCCACCGCCGTGCTGGTCTCCGCGCGCGATGTGACGGTCCGGCGTTGGGCCGAGCGGGACCACGACATCGTGCGGTGGACCGAACTCGAACGCGGGGGCCACTTCCTCGCCCTGGAGGCCCCGGAGGCGCTGGTCGAGGACCTGAGGGAGTTCTTCCGCGAGTTGCGGTGAAGGGACCGGAGCGCTCCGGAGCACCGGGCGCGCCTCTTCCTGAAGAGGCCGTCGTAGGCCGGCCCCTGCGCTCACCCCCGTACGCAGGTCGCTCCCGTCGGGCACAGGGAGGTGACCGCCATCGTGACCGGCTCGCGCAGGGTGTCGAGCGGGGTCGACTCGGGACCGCTGAGGCGAATGCCGTAGATCTGGTCGTCGGCCGTGCGGAAGCGGTGGTCGATGACCAGGCGGGGGCCCAGGTCGCCGTCGCCGTCGAAGCGGTAGACGACCTCGGAGAAGCTGTCGTCGTCGGCGGCGGCGCGGTCGATGACGCGGTAGCCGGGGAGGCGGGCGAAGCCGTAGTTCTCGTTCTCGGCCATCTCCATGGATTCGGCGGGGGTGCCCTCGCTGACCTGGAAGATCTGGAGGATCCGGCTGCCGTCCGGGGACTCGTACGTCACGACCGGGGGTTTGCCCGACGGTGTCTTCGCGGTCCGGTCCCAGCCGGAGGGCGCGTAGACGGTGAAGCCCACCGGGTCGTCGGAGCGCACGTAGCCGGGGGCGAGGTCCGCGCCGTCGCTCGCGCCCGCGCTCGCGCTCCCTTCCCCGTCCTCACCGTTGTCCGCATCCGTGCCGTCGGCCCCTTCGTGACCCGGGGCCGACTGTTTCGGGGTGGCCGAGGAGGTGGCCTCGTCGTCCTCCGGGCCGGCCACCGAGAGAGAAGGCGGGGGCGTGGTGGAGGAGGTGTCCGTGGCCGTCGTACGGGTCGAGCCGTCGTCCCGGGACAGGGTCCACACCCCGAATCCGGCGCCGCCTCCTAACAGCGCGGCGAGTACGACGATGGCTGCCGTGCGCGGCCAGGGGCTGCCCCCTGCTGAGGGCTCGTCCACCCAGCGTCCTTGGTGCGGGTCCCAGCGCGTCATCCTGTCCCCCTTGCCGACGTCGGCGTTCTCATGACGTGCGTAGGCAGACGATAGCGGCGAACACGCCGAACAGGCCCTGTCCTGGTCGAAACCGGGACAGGGCCTGCGCGGACGAGCTAGGGGGCGCCGCCCCCCGGGAGGGCTGCTCAGAGGAGGCCGAGCGCGCGGACCGCCTCGCGCTCCTCCGCCAGCTCCTGGACCGAGGCGTCGATACGGGCGCGGGAGAACTCGTTGATCTCCAGGCCCTGGACGATCTCGTACTTGCCGTCCTTCACGGTGACCGGGAAGGAGGAGATGAGGCCCTCGGCCACACCGTAGGAGCCGTCGGACGGGATGCCCATGGAGGCCCAGTCGCCCTCGGCGGTGCCGTTGACCCAGGTGTAGATGTGGTCGATGGCGGCGTTGGCCGCGGAGGCGGCCGACGATGCGCCACGGGCCTCGATGATCGCGGCGCCACGCTTGGCGACGGTCGGGATGAAGTCCTCGGCGAGCCACTTCTCGTCGCTCACGACCTCGGCGGCGTTCTTGCCGGCGACCGTGGCGTGGAAGATGTCCGGGTACTGGGTCGCGGAGTGGTTGCCCCAGATCGTGAGCTTCTTGATCTCGGAGACCGGGACGCCCGTCTTCTTCGACAGCTGGGTCAGCGCGCGGTTGTGGTCCAGACGGGTCATCGCGGTGAAGCGCTCGGCCGGTACGTCCGGCGCGGCGGCCTGGGCGATGAGGGCGTTGGTGTTGGCCGGGTTGCCGACGACGAGGACCTTGATGTCGTCCGCCGCGTGGTCGTTGATGGCCTTGCCCTGCGGCTTGAAGATGCCGCCGTTGGCCTCGAGCAGGTCGCCGCGCTCCATGCCCTTGGTACGGGGGCGGGCTCCGACGAGCAGACCGACGTTGGCGCCGTCGAAGGCGACGTTCGGGTCGTCGGTGATGTCGATGCCCGCCAGGAGCGGGAAGGCGCAGTCGTCGAGCTCCATGGCGGTGCCCTCGGCGGCCTTGAGCGCCGGCGTGATCTCCAGGAGGCGGAGCTTGACCGGCACGTCCGCGCCGAGCAGCTGGCCGGAGGCGATGCGGAAGAGCAGGGCGTAACCGATCTGGCCGGCCGCGCCGGTGACGGTGACGTTCACGGGAGTGCGGGTCATGGCGTTCTCCGTATGACAGCTGGCGGTGGGGCGTCCCTGCCCCTGCGGGACGTACAAATGATCGATCTCTCGGCGTCAAGAGATCGATGGTCAGGCTATCGCGCATCCGGGATCCCGGACGGCCGGGGTTCGTGTGGCCCAGCCCACAAGTCGCGCCGCGGGGGAGGGCCACACGAAAGAGGCGGCCGCCGGTCCGGGGGGTGGGACCAAGACGGCCGCCTGTGGGGGTGCCGGGCCGGGAGGGTGGTGCGTCTCCCGGGCGGGCCGGACTCCCGTGGGGGTACCCTCCGCCTGCCCCAGAGTTCGGCGGGCATTCCACTTACGCCGTGAATACTTTTCGGTAGGGGCAATGACGGAAGGTGACCGGATCGGTCGACGGGCGAGTCGGCACATAGCGAGTGCATCGACGGCGAGTCGGCGGATGGCGAGTCCGCCGACAGTGCGTCGACCGAGGGCGAGGCGAACGAGGACGAGGGAGAGGCTGCGAATCGCTACCCCGTGCAGCCCTTCTGCCCGGATGCCAGGGTCGCGCAGGCCGTGGCCTCGCCCGCGTCCTTCACGGCCACCATCTGGGTGTAGGCGATGTTGTCGCCGGCGGCTTCGATGGCGGCCGTCTGCTTGGTCTTCCCGACCGTGACCTGGACCTCGTCGCCCTGGGCGGCGCCGGTGATGCGCGCCCAGGCGGCCTGGCAGGCCTTGCTGTAGCGGACCTCGACGCGGGTGGTGCCGATCGTGGCCTCGTCGGTGGTCCGGACGAGGTTGCCGATGCATCCCATGGTCTCGGGGTCCTTGCCGTCGCAGCCCTTACCGCTGCACTTCACTCCGGCCGGGAGATCGGGGTTCGTGCCGATCGAGGTCGACGGGGAGGTCGGCGACCTGTCCCCCGCCTGGTCCTTGCCGTCTCCGTCGGTGAGCAGGAAGGCCGCCGCGATGACGACGAGCGCGCCCACGGCCCCGGCGAGGAACATCGTCACGCGCCGCTTCGGCTGGGAGTCGCCGTCGCCGGACCGGCCACCGCCGCCCGGCGGGGGCCCGAAGACACCGGACGGGGCCGCGGCGTCACCGCCGCCCTGGACGCCCCCGGGGACCGAGGCCCCGGCCGGGCCCCGGGACGAGGAGGCCGACGACACCGAGGCGGAACCCGGGGCCGCCCCGGAGGAGGCCGAGGACGACCGCCCGCCCACCAGGCCCGACGGCGAGGATGAGGACGCCGAGGGCGAGGAGCCCGACGGGGTCGCTCCCCAACTGACGCGCGAGGCCCCTCCGGCGGCCGACCCGGCCCCGCCGACCCCGCCGTACGGCGGCGCGGAGGAGGACACGGAGGGAGCGGACGGCGACGAGGCCGACGGCTCGCTAGAACCCCCGTACGGCGAGCGCGAGATGCGATCGGCCGGGGAGCGCGGCTGTGGCGGGACGGTCGGCGAGACGCCCGCCGGGCCCGCCACGCCCGGCGTCGCGGTGGCGCTGCGGCCAGCTCTGCCGTTCCTGCCGCCGCCCTTGACAGTGGACTGGCCGCCCGTCTCGCCGAGGGCGGCGCGGGCCTGGGAAATACGGATCGCTTCCATGGTCATGTCGTGGCGCATCTCCGAACGGCTCCAGGCCCGCTCGGCAAGCTCCCACATCGTGGTCAGATGCACGGGATCGGTACCCGTCACCTCGGCCAACGCGACGATCGCGCCTTTCGGCGCGAGCAGTCTGCCGTTCAGATACCGCTCCCAGGACGTCTTGCTGTAGCCCGTGCGGTCGGCCACCGCGGCGATGCTCAGTCCACCGCGGTCGACGAGCCGGCGGAGCTGGCCCGCGAACTCCCTGACCTGTGGATCGAGTTCATCCGGCAAGGCCCTCCAACGAGGCATTACTTCCCCCCTCTTCCCCCGTACGTCTCTCCGTACGACCCGGGGCCCTCTCCGAAGCCCCGTTCTGGCCTACCCACTGGGATGCGCCCGGCGGGGATGCCAGTTCCGCGGAAAGGGGCGTGCGGGAGCATTTCGGACGTGCTCACGCGCTGTCGCGCGCCCCACAACGGTCTGTGGTCCAGTGTCCCACCGGCATCCCGGATTTCCGGGCGGAATCGCAGGTCCAGGCACGGGACGTCCCAGACCATCCCAAATGCCCACGTTAGCCCTGGTGTCGAGCGGGTCGGCCGCACAACCTCGAAGTTGTCAACACATCGACACAGGGACCACACAGGCACGGTCACACAAGTCGAACAGGGGCTCGTGCGCCTCGTACACACCGGCGAGGAACGTGTCCGTCAGTGAAGACCGACAGACAACGGGGACCAGGGGGATCACATGCAACTCAAGTCCAGGCTGCTGCTCGCGGCCGTCGCCGTGACGGCCTCGGCCGGGCTCGCGCTCGGCACCGCCGCTCCGCTCGCCACGGCCGCGGAGCCGCACGTCGTCGACGGCTCCGGTGCCGCGTACAACGACTGGGGCGACGAGGGCACGCTGTCCGTCAACTCGCACGCCAAGAGCAACGCGACGCGGCTGTGGCAGAGCGTCCTGTACGCCGACGGAGCCAAGTGGAAGGACTCCAGCGGGAATCTGCACACCTTCACCCAGTGGGACATCGACGGGATCTTCGGCTGGAAGACCCGCTCGGCGACCAAGTACTGGCAGGCACAGGAAGACCTGGAGGACGTCGACGGGATCGTCGGCAAGGAGACCTTCGGCCAGGCCGACGGCTTCCTCGACGGGCCGTACGGCGACGGCAAGGTGACGTACGCGGGCCTGTCGCACGAGGTGGACTTCAAGCGCCTCGACGGGGACTACTACGTCAGGATCGGCTCGAAGTGGAAGGTCGCCGCGTACGGCTGGCGCGGCTGAGGGGGTTCGGCCGTCACCGATCGGTGCCGGCGAGCGCCGATGGGTGAGGGCGGGCACCGATCGGGTGACGGGGGGCGCCGACAGGTGACCGTGGGCGCCGCCGGAGGTCGACTGTTGCCGCAAGGTTGACGGGGGTCGTCACGACAGGGTGACGGCCCCTATCAGCGCGGCGGTGACGAGAGCCAGGGCGAGCAGGACGGCGAGGGCGGCGTAGAGGGCGACGCGGCCGGGTGGGCGGGGGGCCGGTTCGTCGGCGGGGGTGTCCCACCAGGGGAGCGTGGGGTCGTCCTCGCACGCCTCGGCCGCGTTCTCCCTCCGCTCCCCCGCCGCTCCGGGCTCGGGCGGCTGGAACGGCGGCACCGTCTGGGGGGCCGGGCGCGGCCAGGCCCGCAGGGCCAGTTCGCGCAGCGCCCCGAAGCGTGCGGCGTCCTCCCCGGCGACCCGGCACAGGGCCACGACCGCCTGGCGGGGCGGGGGCTGGGTGCCGTTGAGGTACCGCTGCCAGGAGGACTTGCTGTAGGCGGTGCGCGCGCCGAGCGCGACGAGACTCAGTCCCGTGCGGTCCTTCAGCAGGCGCAGCTGCTCGACGAAATGCTGTACCTCCGGGGGGAGTTCGTCCGGCAGCGGCTGCCAGGCGCTCATCGGGCTGCCTCCTCGACTGAAAGGCGGGGCTCAAGGGCGGGTCTGAGCAGGTGACGAAGCTCGTGGGTGGACCGGTTCCCACCAGTACGGGTGTCGGAGCCGTGGCGTTCGGACAGCGCGCCGGACCGGGCGGGAGTGCTGTGGAGTGACGTGGGTGGCCTGGTGAGGCGAAGCGAAGGGCACGAACGGGGGCGCGCGAAATGCGCCCGCGCCGGTGGTGATCCACGGCTGCCGGCCTGCCACTGCCGGCCTGCCGCCGGCGGCCTGCGCTGCTGCCATGCCGGGATGACGTCCGGGTGCCGTCGCGGTGGCTCGATCCGGACACCTTGGCGGAATGGTCACTTCCGTGCCACAGCGGCCTGACAGGTGTTGAACAGGTCGTTCGCCGTGCAGGAACGTGGAACGCGACGGCGGCCCGTCCTTACTCGGGGGAGGGGACGGACCGCCGTCGCACCGCGTCAGGGACCGGGGCCGGAACGGCCGGTCTCAGCCCGTCTCCTCGTCGCCCACCGTGAAGTGCAGCGTGTCCTTGAGGAACGGGATCTCCAGCCACGGCTTGGGCTGGGCCATCAGCGCGAGCAGCACGATCGCGGTGCCCAGGAAGATGTACGTGGCCATGTCGGTGAAGCGGGAGCGGACGGCGAGCATGCCGACGTCCCGGACGGCCCAGCGCAGCGCCGCGCCGGCGAGCAGCGCGACGCCGATCAGGATCGTGCCGATCCGGAACGCGTCCAGCGCGGTGAGCAGCAGACCGAGGCCCACGGTGCTCAGCACGGCGAGGATCGGCCACTGCCGGACGGGCGCGGGCGCCTCACGCGGTGCCGCCCGGCCGCCGCCCTCGGGCCGCGCGGTGTCCTTCGTGAACATCGGGAACCGCCGGGTACCGCGCACGGGCTTCCCGTCGGCATCGGGCACGCTGATGTGATCCCGCACCTCGATCTCATCACCGCCCTCGGCGGACCTGGCCGCGTCGGCCGCCCCGGACGCCTCAGCCGAAGGGCCGGCGACCTCGGCCGCCTCGCCCGACCCGGCGGCCCCGGCGGCTCCCGCGGCTCCGGTCGAGCGCGAGCCCTCTGCACCCTCGTCCGCGCCGACCGTCTCCGGCTTCCCCGGCTTCTTGACCGACCCGGCGGCAGCCGAACTGCCCTTCCCAGCCGACCCGGCGGCACCCGATCCCCTGGCGGCAGCGGACCCGGCCGCCTCAGCCGACCCTCCAGCCGCAGGCAACCCCTCGGCCGCAACCGACCCGGCCCCCTCGGCAGCGGCCCCCGCGGTTTCTGTCGTCCCGGCCTTTTCCGTCGTCCTCGACATCTGTGCCCTCTCCGACGCAGCCCCGTCGCTCGCGCCCGGCCGCTCCGACGTGGCGGCTTCGACCGCCGCCTTCCCGAGGCCGGGGGCGCCGTCGGCCGACGCCCCTGGCCGTTCGGCCCGGCCGGAGGCCCTCGGTGGCCCCGGCCGTCCCGATGTCCCCTCCGCCCTGCCGTCAGCCGACACTGCGCTCCGCCGCCTCGACCACGTTGACGAGCAGCTGGGCGCGGGTCATGGGCCCGACGCCCCCGGGGTTGGGGGAGATCCACCCGGCGACCTCGGCGACCCCGGGGTGCACGTCCCCGACGATCTTGCCCTCGGCGGAGCGGGAGACACCGACGTCGAGCACGGCGGCGCCCGGCTTCACGTCCTCGGGCCGGACGAGGTGGGCCGAGCCGGCCGCCGCGACGATGATGTCGGCCCGCTTGAGGTGCGCGGCCAGGTCACGCGTACCCGTGTGGCACTGGGTCACCGTGGCGTTCTCGCTGCGCCGGGTCAGCAGCAGCGGCATCGGGCGGCCGATGGTCACACCGCGACCGACGACCACGACCTCGGCACCCTTGATCTCGACGCCGTACTGGCGGAGCAGGGTGAGGACACCGTTCGGCGTGCAGGGCAGCGGCGCGGGCTCGTTCAGGACGAGGCGCCCGAGGTTCATCGGGTGCAGGCCGTCCGCGTCCTTGTCGGGGTCCATCAGTTCGAGGACGCGGTTCTCGTCGATGCCCTTGGGAAGCGGCAGCTGCACGATGTATCCGGTGCACGCGGGGTCCTCGTTGAGCTCCCGCACCACCGCCTCGATCTCCTCCTGCGTGGCGGTCGCGGGCAGCTCGCGCTGGATGGAGGCGATGCCCACCTGCGCGCAGTCGCGGTGCTTGCCCGCCACGTACTTCTGGCTGCCGGGGTCCTCCCCGACCAGGATCGTGCCGAGTCCGGGCGTGACGCCCTTCTCCTTCAGCACCGCCACGCGGGCGGTCAGATCGGACTTGATCGCGGCTGCGGTGGCCTTGCCATCGAGAATCTGGGCGCTCATGGCCCCAATCTTCGCGGATGACCGGTGCCGGGTTCCAATCCGGTCACCAGGCGGACGCCTTCCGCCCCCTGCCTGTCCGTACGGAGCGTCCGTGCCGGACAAGATCGGATGTGTTGCACTTGCACAACACCCGCGGTATCTCCCTGGACATCCGGGCAGGCATATAAAACGATTGGGACACAGTGCCGCGGGCACTGCCGGGGGGCGTGACCAGTTCAAAAAGGCAGGCATTCCTCCGAACCGTGCCGCGCGTCCCGGCATCAGGCAACGGAGGAAACCCCGCATGAGCTTCGGCGACCCGAACAACCCGTACGGCCAGCCCCAGCAGCAGCCGCCCGCCCCGGGCTACGGCTACCCGCAGCAGAACCAGCCCCAGCAGCCGGGGTACGGCTACCCGACCGCCCCGCCGGTCTCCCAGGGCTACGGCGGCTACCCGGGCGTTCCCGAGACCATGCCCAGCACGGTGAACGCGGCCCGCATCATGCTCTGGGTCATCGTCGGCCTCCAGGTCGTCGGCGTGCTCCTGTACGGCATCGGCGCGATCGGTGTGGCCGCGGCCAGCGACAGCACCGAGGACCCGGCCCTCGCGGAGGCGCTGGGCAACATCCCCACCGGTCAGATGGTGGCGATCGCCGTCTTCGCGGTGGCCTGGCTGGTCTACGCGATCATGCTGGCCGTGAAGTTCAAGTCCGGCGGCAACGGCGTACGCGTCGCCGCGCTGGTCTTCGGCATCATCACAGCCGTCCTGGGCGTCTTCCCGTTCTTCCTGATCGGCCTGGTCCACCTGGTGCTGGGCATCCTGATCGCCGTCTTCGTCGGCAACGCCAACGGCAAGGCGTGGTTCAACCGCCCGCGCTACTGAGCGCCGCCGAGCACAGCGAAGGGCCGTACCCCGCGGAAGAAGGGGTACGGCCCTTCGGCGTGTTCACACCGGGCAGGTCCCGCTGGTCGGACGGGGCGTCACGGTGCGGACGACGCTGTCCCGAGTCTGTGTCTCGCCAGGGCGGAGGAGGTAGCTGAAGGTGCCGATCACGCAGTAGTCGATGCTCGTGCTGTTGGTGGCCTCGCCGACCCGCACCGAACCCAGCTGCGCCGCCGTCCCTTGCGCTGTGCGGTACACGCGGCCCGTGCCGTTCGGGTTCTCCGCGAGACACACGAACCCCTGCGGACACGGCACTGCCGCCGCCTCCTTCTGGGCGGCGACGGCGGTGCCGCCCATTCCCGTACCGAGCGCGGCCGTGAGCACCGCGCCGACGGCCACGACCCGGCGTAACCGATTCAACCTGCTGCGCATGGCGGAACCTCCTGAGTCCAGAGCGTTGTCCCCTCGGCCCTCGCAGCGGAACGCCAGCCTCTGCACCGGGGTATCGGCCATTCCGCCTGCAACGGCCACAGCCGCCACGGAGGGCGCGTCACACCACGAAAGAGACCGCCGTCCCTGGCGATCCCGGGCCGCCGACATGATCGTCATCAACCACGGCGGCGGCCGATCCCGCAAGCCCGCGCACTTCAACGGCAAGGCGTACACGGCAAGGGCAAAACGTGGAAGGACGTCATGAGCAAGAACTGCTGATACGGGGCGCCCGCGACGGCCCACCGGACCCGCTCCGGGGGCCGCTCCGGGGGCCCCTCCCGGCAGCGCCCGCACGGTACTCTCTCGTCAACTCGTGTTGCCCATGTAGTGGACGGCAAGTTCGGCAAGGACACGGAGTCGGCGGTCAAGCGGTTCCAGACCGCGAAGGGGCCGGAGATCGACGGCCAGGTCGGGCCCGACACCTGGGCGGCACTGCGCGCCACGACGTAGCGAGCGGCACGACGCAGCGAGTGGCCTGCCTGCCGCGCACGCGTGAGGCGTGGGGCCCGTCGGACGAACCGACGGGCCCCACGCCTCACACCTTCAGCGCATCCACTCAGTGGAATCAGTGGAAGAAGTGCCGCGTCCCCGTGAAGTACATCGTGATCCCGGCCTTCTGCGCGGCCTCGACGACCAGCTCGTCACGGACCGAACCGCCCGGCTGGACGATGGCCTTGACGCCGGCCGCACCCAGCACGTCGATGTTGTCCGGGAACGGGAAGAACGCGTCCGAGGCGACGTACGAGCCCCGCGCGCGCTCGGCGCCGGCCCGCTCGACAGCCAGCTTGCAGGAGTCGACGCGGTTGACCTGCCCCATCCCCACACCGACCGACGCGCCGTCCTTGGCGAGCAGGATGGCGTTGGACTTCACCGCGCGGCAGGCCTTCCAGGCGAACGCCAGCTCGGCCAGCTCGTCGGCGGAGAGGGCCTCGCCGGTCGCGAGGGTCCAGTTCGCCGGGTCGTCGCCGTCGGCCTGGAGCCGGTCGGTCACCTGGAGCAGCGCACCGCCGTCGACGGGCTTCAGCTCCACCGGCGCGGCGGGGGCGCCCGGCGCCTTCAGCACCCGGATGTTCTTCTTCTTGGCGAGGGCCTCCAGGGCCCCCTCCTCGTAGTCGGGCGCGACGATGACCTCGGTGAAGATCTCCGCGACCTGCTCGGCCATCTCCTTGCTGACCGGCCGGTTGACGGCGATCACACCGCCGAACGCGGACAGCGGGTCGCAGGCGTGCGCCTTGCGGTGCGCCTCGGCGACATCCGCGCCGACCGCGATACCGCAGGGGTTCGCGTGCTTGATGATCGCGACGGCCGGCTCGTCGTGGTCGTACGCGGCACGGCGCGCGGCGTCCGTGTCCGTGTAGTTGTTGTACGACATCTCCTTGCCGTGCAGCTGCTCGGCCTCGGCGAGACCGCCGGTCCCGGAGACGTACAGCGCAGCCGGCTGGTGCGGGTTCTCGCCGTAGCGCAGGGTGTGCGCGCGCTCCCAGGTGGCCCCGAGGAAGTCGGGGAACTGCGAGTCGTCGGCGGGCGCGTAGGACGAGGCGAACCAGGAGGCCACGGCCACGTCGTACGCGGCCGTGTGCTGGAAGGCCTCGGCGGCGAGCCGCTTGCGGGTGGTGAGGTCGAAGCCGCCGTCCTGCACGGCGGCGAGGACGTCCGCGTACCTGGCGGGGCTGGTGACGACCGCGACGGAGGGGTGGTTCTTGGCGGCGGCGCGGACCATCGAGGGGCCGCCGATGTCGATCTGCTCGACGCACTCGTCGGGGGTGGCGCCGGAGGCGACGGTCTCCCGGAACGGGTAGAGGTTCACGACGACGAGGTCGAACGGCTCGACGCCCAGCTCGGCGAGCTGACGCTGGTGGTCCTCCAGCCGGAGGTCGGCGAGGATGCCCGCGTGGACCTTGGGGTGCAGGGTCTTGACCCGGCCGTCCAGGCACTCGGGGAAGCCGGTGAGCTCCTCGACCTTGGTGACGGGGACGCCCGCGGCGGCGATCTTCGCGGCCGTGGAGCCGGTGGAGACGAGCTCGACACCGGCCTCGTGCAGCCCGCGGGCCAGCTCCTCCAGCCCGGTCTTGTCGTAGACGCTGACGAGCGCCCGACGAAGGGGCCGCTTGTTGATGTCGGCGGTCACTGGATAACTACCTTTCGTCCCTCAATGCGATAGCCGTTGCGGGCGAGCCGCCCCACGACATCGACGAGCAGCCTTCGCTCGACTTCCTTGATGCGCTCGTGCAGAGCGCTCTCGTCGTCCTCGTCCCGGATCTCCACCACGCCCTGCGCGATGATCGGCCCGGTGTCGACGCCGTCGTCGACGAAGTGGACGGTGCAGCCGGTGACCCGGGCGCCGTACGCCAGCGCGTCCCGCACCCCGTGGGTCCCCGGGAAACTGGGGAGGAGGGCCGGGTGGGTGTTGACGAACCGGCCGCCGAACCGCGCGAGGAACTCCTTCCCCACGATCTTCATGAACCCGGCGGAGACGACGAGGTCGGGCTCATGGGCGGTGACGGCCTCGGCGAGCGCCGCGTCCCACTCCTCACGCGTCGCGTGGTCCTTGACCCGGCAGACGAAGGTCGGCAGCCCGGCGCGCTCGGCGCGGGCGAGTCCCTCGATCCCGTCGCGGTCGGCTCCGACGGCCACGATCTCGGCGCCGTACGCCTCGACGCCGGTCGTCGCGATGGCGTCCAGCAGCGCCTGGAGGTTGGTGCCGGATCCGGAGACCAGCACGACGAGGCGCTTGGCCACGGGCTTGGCGGCCACGGTGGGGCCCTTTCTACGGGTTCTGCGGGGACGTTCGGGTCCGCCGACCGCGCCGGTGCGTGCGGTGCACCTGCGCGCTTGTGCATTCCTACGAATGCTTCGCGTCCCCCAATACGGGGAAGTCTACGAAGCGGCCGACCGTCAGCAACGATACCGGCACTTCGGACGGCCCCCGTGGGACGGGGGCGTGGCCGGGAGGTAGCGTCTGCCAGGAGCGGGCTCGGGAACGCGGTCGGTGTGCGGGGCGTTCACGGAGTGCCGGCTCATGCCCTACCAGTGGATTTCAGCGCCGAGATCGAGACCGGGGCCACCGCCGACGTCACCGCCGAGCACACCACCAACCGTATTCACCAAGGGGAAGACGCACTCCTGATGCCGGACCGCAGCCTCCGCCTTCCTTCGCTCCTGCTGCGCGAGCGGAGTTCCTCGCCCACGCCTCCGCGCGAGAGCGAGGACACCCCCGAGCAGCCCGGGCAGCCCGGGCGGGGCCAGGGCTCAGGCTCTTCGGACGACAATCCGTTCGCGCCGCCGCCCGAGGGCGCGCCCGACCGGCCGTGGCAGCCGCGCCGGCCCGACGGCCGGGGTTCCGACGACGGAGCGGGGCGCGGTGGTGGTCACTCGCCGTGGGGCAGTCAGTGGAGCGACCGGCAGCCCGGCCGCTCGTCCGGCGGACACTTCGGTGACCGTCCTGGTGGCCAGGGCGGACCGGGTGGGCCCGGCGGTTCCGGGCAGGGCCCCGAGGGCGGGCCGGGCAGTGGGCTGCGCTGGGACCCCACGGACCCGGCCCAGCGTCGCGCGCGGTACTCGTTGCTCAGCGGTATGTGGGCCTTCTTCTTCGCGCTCTTCGCCTGGCCGTACGTGGCGCTGCTGCTCGGTTCGCTGGCCGTGTACTGGGCCGTCAGCGCGCTGCGGGCGAAGCCGGCCACGCCGGACCCGTCCCGGCCTGCGGCGCCCGAGCCGAGCGGTCGCCCCCAGCGGACGGCGGCCATCAGCGGCCTGGTGACCTCCACGATCGCGCTCGCGATCGTCGCCATCACCTTCACGGCGCAGTTCGTCTACCGCGACTACTACACCTGCGTCGACGACTCCCTCACCACGGTCTCCGCCAAGTCCTGCAAGGACCTCCTCCCGGAGGGCCCGCTGCGGGAGATGCTGGGCGCGCAGTAGCCGCCCGGCACGGCGGTCAACGCCACGGAGGCGCCGCCGAGGACGACCACGGGCGGCGCCTTCGCACTGGTCAGGGTGCTTCTCCGGGCCGGAGCTCGGTGCCGGTGTCGACCCCTGGCGCACCCTCGGACGAGGGAGGGGCAGGGGCTCCGGTAGAGGCCGAGGCAGCGATACCTCCACCGAAGCCGCCGTCGCCGGAAGGGCCGGGGGGTCGATCACTCTCGCCCCCGAGCATCAACGCCTCGCGCAGCGCCGCCCAGCGGGCTTCACGCGAGGCGGGGTCCCAGACGGGCGGTGACGGGGAGACGGCGGCCCCTCGGACGGACGCGTCGGGGGTGGGACCGGCTCCAGGGTCGGTGCGGGGAACAGTGCCCCGGTCGGCGTGGGGAAGAGTGCCCGGGTCGGCGTGGGGAACGGTGACTGGGCCGGCGTCGGGAACGGTGCCTGGGTCGGCGTCCGCCTGTGGGGCTGCGGTGGGCGTGGAATTGGTCGGAGTCCGCAGTTCAGCCATGTGCGCCCCCGCCACGCCCTTCCGCGCTGTCGCACCCCGCGCTGTCTCTGCCCCCGGCATCTCCACCGCACCGCTCTCCACCGCGCCGCTCTTCATCGCGCCGCCCTCCGCCACGTCCCCCGCCTGACCCCGCCCGAACTCGGCCCCCCGCGCCCTCTCCGGCCCCACCTCAGCCGTCGGCGCGTCCAGCACCCTCTCCCGGCCCGTTCCGCTCTCCGGCACCTCCACCGCCTTACCGCGCCCCGGCGCCCCCGCCGCCCTCTCCCGCCCGGCCCCCCTCGCCCCCGGCACCCCCGCCGCCGTTCGTGGGCCGGTGGTCGGCGCGGCGGCCTTGGGCTTGCGGGGCCGTACCCGTGCCCAGCGCGTCGTCAGCGCGACCGGGAGCGCCACCGCTCCCACCCAAGCGCCGGCCGCGCCGCCCGCACGCCACCACACGGGACCGAAATCGGTGAGCGCGGCGACCCCGAGGGGCCCACCGGCGAGGTGGGCGAGGAAGGCGAAGGCGGCGGCGGACAGCAGCGCCGCGAGGAGAACCGCGGCGGCCGTACGCCGTCCGGACCACGGCTTCGACCGGTCGGCGGCGGCCCGGCCCGCGATGAACCACCCGACCGTCACCCCCGCGGCCAGCGGGACCGCCCCCACCACCCAGTACACCGGCGCACCCCCGCCCGCCGGAACGGCGGCGAGCAACGGGAAGGACGGCAGAAACGGGGCGGGAGCGGCCGCGCTCAACGGCGCGACGGTGTGCCCGGCGCTCAGCACGAAGCCGGGCCCGAGCGCGTACGCCGCCGCCCACAGCGCCGCGTTCGGGACGAGGGCGACGCAGAGCAGCAGGACGGCGAACCGCCCGGACAGCCCTTCGGTCAGCTGGAGGAACGAGTCACGGGTCGCCGTTCCGTGCCAGACCAGGGACACGGCCACCAGCAGGGCACCCCCACCGGCCAGGACGAGCACACCCGCCCCGGCGGCCCGTCCGGCGGTGGCCGCCAACTGCCGCCGCGCTTCCGTCCCGGGGGCGCCTCCGCGGAGCGCGGGCAGGGGCAGCCGGGAGCCCCGGCGCGCCGCCCATACCCCCGTGCCCGCCGCGAGCGCCGCCAGCAGCGACACGCAGAGCGCGGCCCACAGCCACGACGGCCGCAGCACGCCCCCGGAGGCGTACAGCGCGACCACCGCACCGACGGTCCCGTATCCGATGACGAGTCCGGCCCAGGTCACCCTGGCGCTCACCCCGGAGCCGTCCCCCGCGTGGTCGCGGGCCGAACGATGCAGCAGGACCACCGGCAGCGCGAGCAGGAGGAGGGGGACGAGGCCGACCGGGGCGGGGGCACCGGAGAGCGTGTCGGTGCGGACGAGTTCCACGCCGTGGGAGAGCAGCCACAGGGCCGCCGCCACGTGCAGCGCCCCACCGGGCCCGCTGTCCGGGTACGGCGAACTGATCCAGAGCACGGTCACGAGCGCGGTGAACACCGCACACCCGAGGCCCGCCGCGAGGGCTCCGCCCAGCACCCCGGAGACGAGCTTGGACGACCGGCGGCGCGCCCGTCGGAGCAACGGCGAGAGGGGGGACCGCGGCGACGACGAGTAGAGGGAGGCCGTCGACTCCCCCTGCCTGAGGGGCATCCCGGGTGCCGTGGACGATGCCGCCCAGGCGTGGCCGGTGGGGTGGCCCGGCCCGGTGGCCGGGTCGTTCGGGTCGGTCGCGTGCGTCACGTCGGCCATGCTCCCAACGACACGCGCTTTACCGGCGTAACGGACGTTTCCCGCACGTGTCGCTCAATATGTGCTTATGTGTTTTTTCGTACGAGGGTTGGTCCAACGGAGGTCGCCACGACGGGAGGCGACCCGGTGACCGCGCCCGGGGTCGAGCCCGGAACCGGACATCGAAACAGGACGGGAGCCGGGAGGGGAACCAGGGCTGGAGCCAGTACGGGCGTCGGTGTCGGCCTCGGCATGGGCGTCGGCGCCGAAAACGGAACCTCATCCGGAACTGCGGCCGCGCCTTCCGGTGAGCCGGCCGTCCAGGGCGGGGCCGAGTGGTATCAGCAGCCCCTCGGCACCTGCGCCGACGTCGGCGCCGAGGATCCGCCCTCGGCCTCGGTCCCGCCCCCACCGCGCCTGACGCCCGCCCAGGCCTTCGACGCGCTCTACGCGTACTGCGCCCCCACCCTCGTACAGCAGACCTATCTGCTCACCGGGCAGCGCCGGCTCGCGCGTGAGGCCGTCGAGCGCGCCTTCCAGCTGGCCTGGCACCGCTGGCCGGAGGTGGCGGTCGACCGCGACCCGGCGGGCTGGGTGCGGGCGGCGGCCCACGACTACGCCCTCTCCCCCTGGCGCCGTCTGCACCCCTGCACCTTCCAGCGCCGCGAACCACCGCCGACCGACCCCGCCGACCGCGCCCTGCTGACCGCCCTCCTGGAACTGCCGCCCCCGTACCGCCGGACCCTGCTCCTCTACGACGGCGTCGGCCTCGACCTGCCCGACACGGCCGCCGAGACGGAGGCCAGCACTCCCGCCGCCGCCGGCCGTCTCCTCTACGCCCGCGAGACGGTCACCGCCCGCCTCCCTCAGCCGGTCGCCCCCGACGACCTCAACCGTCTCCTCGCCGCGCTCCCGTCGGACGTCCGGCCCGGCCCGGCCCGGCCCGTCGACCTGCGCGCCCGGGCCGACCTGCACGCCCGGCGCTGGATCCACGCGGCGATCGCCTTCACCACCCTTCTCCTCACCACCACCGCCCTCACCCTCCACACCGCCCCCGACCACTACGAGCCTCCGGTCCCGCCGGGCGCCCCGGTCCAGGGCGTGCCCCCGCGAGCGGCCCCCGGCCCCCTCTCCAAGACCGAACAGAAGCTCCGGGCCAAGCTCAGGTCGGAGGCGGCCGCCGGGCCGGAACGCCTGCATCCGGAAGCCGACTGAGCGGCAACGCCGCCGGACCGGCCCCGCCCGGAGACGCCTGTGGGCCCGCACCCCGTGACCGGGGTGCGGGCCCACAGAAGGCTCGGCCGAGCCGAAGGTCAGCCGCCCAGGATCTCGCGCGCGAGCTTCGCCGTCTCGGTCGGCGTCTTGCCGACCTTGACGCCGGCGGCCTCCAGGGCCTCCTTCTTCGCGGCGGCCGTACCGGAGGAGCCGGAGACGATGGCGCCGGCGTGGCCCATGGTCTTGCCCTCGGGCGCGGTGAAGCCGGCGACGTAACCGACGACCGGCTTCTTCACGTTGGCCTTGATGAAGTCGGCGGCCCGCTCCTCGGCGTCGCCACCGATCTCACCGATCATCACGATCAGATCGGTGTCGGGGTCGGCCTCGAACGCGGCGAGCGCGTCGATGTGCGTGGTGCCGATGACCGGGTCGCCACCGATGCCGACGGCCGACGAGAAGCCGATGTCACGCAGCTCGTACATCATCTGGTACGTCAGCGTGCCGGACTTCGAGACCAGGCCGATGCGGCCCGGCTTGGTGATGTCACCGGGGATGATGCCGGCGTTCGACTGACCGGGCGTGATCAGACCCGGGCAGTTCGGGCCGATGATCCGGGTCTTGTTGCCCTGCGACACGGCGTACGCGTAGAACGCGGCCGAGTCGTGGACCGCGATGCCCTCGGTGATGACGACCGCGAGCGGGATCTCGGCGTCGATCGCCTCGACGACGGCCGCCTTGGCGAAGGCCGGCGGTACGAAGAGGACGGACACGTTCGCGCCCGTCTTCTCGATCGCCTCGGCGACGGTGCCGAAGACCGGGATCTCGGTGCCGTCGACGTCGACGCTGGTGCCCGCCTTGCGGGGGTTCACGCCACCGACGATGTTCGTGCCGTCGGCCAGCATGAGCCTGGTGTGCTTCATGCCCGTGGCACCGGTCATGCCCTGGACGATGACCTTGGAGTCCTTGTTGAGGAAGATAGCCATGGCTGTGTTCCCTCGTCCCTTACTTCGCAGCCGCGAGCTCGGCGGCCTTGTCGGCCGCGCCGTCCATGGTGTCCACGCGCTGCACCAGCGGGTGGTTGGCGTCGGAGAGGATCTTGCGACCCAGCTCGGCGTTGTTACCGTCCAGGCGGACGACGAGGGGCTTGGTGACTTCCTCGCCCCTGTCCTTGAGCAGCTGCAGCGCCTGCACGATGCCGTTGGCGACCTCGTCACAGGCGGTGATGCCACCGAAGACGTTGACGAAGACGGACTTGACGTCCGGGTCGCCGAGGATGATCTCCAGGCCGTTCGCCATGACGGCGGCGGAGGCGCCACCGCCGATGTCGAGGAAGTTGGCGGGCTTGACGCCACCGTGGTTCTCACCGGCGTACGCGACGACGTCCAGGGTGCTCATGACGAGACCCGCGCCGTTGCCGATGATGCCGACCTCACCGTCGAGCTTGACGTAGTTGAGGTTCTTCTCCTTGGCGGCGGCCTCGAGGGGGTTCGCGGCCGCGTGGTCGACGAGCTCCTCGTGGTCGGGGTGGCGGAAGTCCGCGTTCTCGTCCAGCGAGACCTTGCCGTCGAGGGCGAGGACATCGCCGGAGGCGACCTTCGCCAGCGGGTTGACCTCGACGAGGAGGGCGTCCTCCTCGATGAAGGTCTTCCACAGGGTGACGAGGATGTCGGCGACCTTGTCGGCGACCTCGGCCGGGAAGTTCGCGGCCTCGACGATGCCACGGGCGACCTCGGGGGTCACACCCACGTTGGCGTCGATGGGCGTCTTGGCGACGGCCTCGGGGCGGGTGGCCGCCACCTCCTCGATCTCCATGCCACCCTCGACGGAGGCGATGGAGAGAAAGGTGCGGTTGGTGCGGTCGAGGAGGTAGGAGACGTAGTACTCCTCGACGATCTCCGGAGCGGTCTCGGCGATCATCACCTTGTGGACCGTGTGGCCCTTGATGTCCATCCCGAGAATGTCCGTCGAACGGGCGACAGCCTCGTCCGGGGTGGCGGCGAGCTTGACGCCGCCGGCCTTGCCTCGACCACCGACCTTCACCTGAGCCTTGACGACCGACTTGCCGCCCAGCCGCTCGGTGATCTCGCGCGCCGCCTCAGGCGTGTCGATGACTTCACCGGCCAGCACCGGTACACCGTGCTTGGCGAAGAGGTCCCTCGCCTGGTACTCGAACAGGTCCACGCGCTTCCGTCCCTATCAGTGATCGCGGTTCGTTGGATGCGTGGGCGTGCCGCGAAGGGCAACGTGACGTCCGCCGAGAGTCACAAGGGAGGCGCACACGGTGTCCGAGCGCGCGGCATGTCCGTCTCGCAGGTTATCGCTGCTTCCGGAGGCCCCCTAAATCGAGGGTCACACCTGAGCGGTGATACCTGTCACATGATGCCGTGCTCACTGGCACCGCGTGCCGCGCGTGCGGAACCTCACCGGACGGGGGTACGTCCGGTGAGGTTCCCAGAGGCCCTCCACCGATGTGGAAAGGGCCCCCGACGGGCGATCTCCTCCCCATGGGAGACCGTCCGTCACCGCCCCCGACATCCGCCCGGACCGGGCCGACGGCTTTCGGCCGTCCGGGTTTCCGCACGGAGGGTCGGTCGACTGTGGCCGCGTCCCCTACGGCGGAGGGGCGGCGCGGTACACGAAAGGGGACGGGGATCGGGGTGACCTGAGGCCGGGAAGCGCGGGCGGAGCAGCCACCGCTCTTCGTGGTCCGCCGGTCCTCCGCACCGCGGAGGGGCGTCCGGACAGCGGGCCGATGTGATCAGCCGGCACGGAGCTACAGGTCTGGCGGGGTGGGGAGACCGGCCCTCAGCCGGGGGACTCGGGGATGTCCCGGTGCCGGTCCCGGGTCCCGCCCGGGGTGTCGGTCGCGAGAGCGCCGGGCACGAGGCTCAGCGGCGCCGGGTCGGGAGCGGCGACGGCGTGCGGCTCGGCGTGCCGGGGCCCGCCGTTGTCGAGGGCGGAGTGCCGTCCGAGGGAACCGGTGGGAACACCGTCCGGGTCGGGCTGCGTCGGCACGCGGACGCCGGGCGAGCCCTCTGCGTCCAGGTCGCCGGCGGTCCGGTGCGGGGCCGGCACGGCGGCCGTACCGCCGACCACGGCCTTCGGCCCGTACGTGACGGAAGCCGGACCGGTGGCCCCTTCGGCGTCGTGCCCGGCGCCACCGTCCGAGGCCGGGCCCGGGTTCTCGGGCTCCCTCGGCCCCGACTCCTGGGGCACGCCGCCGACGGGCAGGGACTCGACGGGCAGGGGGTTCCATTCGGGCAGCCCGGGCGGTGGCGGCAGCTCCGGAAGCCCCGGCACTCCGGGCAGCGACGGCAGGGTCACCGGCGGCAGCTGCGACGTCACCCCGCCCAGCCCTCCGGTCACCGACTCCACGAGGTCCCCCACGGGCACCACGACACCCTCGGTGACAGGCCGCACGACCGACTCGGTGACCGGCCGCAGAACATCCCCGACGACCGGCTCCAGGACGCCGCCGGTGACTCCCTCGGTGGCTCTCTCGGACGCCGGCCGCACGATCCGCTCGGCGACCGGCCGTGCCGCATGCTCGGCCCGAGGCCGTACGGCGGGCCGCACCATGTGCTCGGTGACGGGCCGCGCCACATGCTTCGCGACGGGCTTCACGGTGGTCCCGGCGACCGGTGCGGCCACCTCGGCGACCGGCCGCACCCTTCGCTCGGCGACCGGCCGTACGACGTCTTGCGTGGCGGCGGTCAAGAGGGACGGGGACGGCGAAGTCGGGGCCCCGTCCGCGGCGCTCGCCCGCTCCCCGCACACAACGCCCAGCACGAACAGTCCACCCACCAACAGCGCCACGCGCACCAGACGGCACCCGGCGGCCCCGCGCAGCACGCGCAGGACGCCACCGGCACCGGCACCGGCACCGGCACCAGGAAGCGCGGTCGCTGGGATCAAGACGGAAAATTCCTCCGGTGCGGCGGAACGGCGGAGTACGGGGCGAAGATGCGCGAGATGCGAACACCCGTGTGAAGGCTGTGAAGTGTTGCCGATCCTCGCACGGGACGTCGGCCGCCGCGCAAGGCCCCTGTCACCGACGCGTTCTCATGTCCGTTTTTCAACCTCCCTTGTCCGGTTACCGCCTGCCACCCCGGCCACGACCGCCGCCACCCGCGACCGCTCCGCCTTCACGCGCGGCCGTCGCTGCGCCGTTGCGCGCCGCCGCCGACCCTCCTTCACTCGCTGTCCGGTATCAGCAACGGCCGTTTCTCGATCGCCGCCGCCATCACTTCCGGAAAGAGGTCGGGCGTACAGGCGAACGCCGGTGCGCCGAGCGCCGCCAGGGCCGCCGCGTGCTCGCGGTCGTACGCCGGCGCTCCCTCGTCGGAGAGGGCGAGCAGGGTCACGAACTGCACCCCCGACGCCTTCATCGCCGCCACCCGCTTCAGCATCTCGTCGCGTATGCCACCCTCGTAGAGGTCGCTGATCAGCACGACCACGGTGTCCGCGGGCCGGGTGATCTGCGACTGGCAGTACGCCAGGGCCCTGTTGATGTCCGTGCCGCCGCCGAGTTGGGTGCCGAAGAGGACGTCGACCGGGTCGTCGAGCTGGTCGGTGAGGTCGACGACGGCCGTGTCGAAGACGACGAGCCGGGTGCTGATGGACCGCATGGACGCCAGCACCGCCCCGAACACGGAGGCGTAGACGACGGACGCAGCCATGGACCCCGACTGGTCGATGCAGAGGACGACCTCCTTCTTCACCGACTGCGTGGCCCGTCCGTACCCGATGAGCCGCTCGGGCACGACGGTCCGGTACTCCGGCAGGTAGTTCTTGAGGTTGGCCGCGATCGTGCGGTTCCAGTCGATGTCGTGGTGGCGGGGCCGGTTGACGCGGGCACTGCGGTCGAGGGCGCCGGTGAGGGTGGCCCGGGTACGCGTCGCGAGCCGCTTCTCCAGGTCCTCGACGACCTTCCGCACGACGGCCCGCGCGGTCTCCTTCGTCGTCTCCGGCATGGCCTTGTTGAGGGAGAGCAGGGTGCCGACGAGGTGGACGTCGGCCTCGACCGCCTCCAGCATCTCCGGCTCCAGCAGCAGCGCGGACAGTCCTAGGCGGTCGATGGCGTCCCGCTGCATCACCTGGACGACGGAGGAGGGGAAGTACGTCCGGATGTCCCCCAGCCACCGGGCCACGGACGGCGCCGACGCCCCGAGCCCCGCCGAACGGTCCCGCCCCGTCCCCGACTTGTCGCCCTTCCCGTACAGGGCGGTCAACGCCTGGTCCATCGCCGCGTCCCGCCCACCGAGCGCGCACCCGGTACCGTCCGCCGACTCCCCGCCCAGCACCAGCCGCCACCGCCGCAACCGCTCGGCCGCCACATCCGCCCCGGCCCCTGCCGTCATCGGTCCACCCCCGCACGGAACCGGGCCCAGAGAGGCATCACCGTGACCGTTGTCGGACGGTCGCTCGAGCGCGGCCCGTGTCCGTGTCCCTGCCCGTCCCTGCCGCCCCCCGCCGTGGCGGCCCGCCTCGGCTCACTCAGTCCGTCACTCGTCATCCCGCCACCCCCACAAGGCCGTTGTCGCCGGCCTTCTCGTCCTCCGTCTTCTCCTGCTCGGTCTGCTCCTGCTCGGCCCTCTCCCGGTCTCCGCGATCGCCCTGAGCGCCCTGAGCGCCCTCGTGGGCGTCGTCCAGGCCCAGCAGCAGCCGCACCACCGGCAGCACCGCGTCCGCGCGGTCACCGTCGAGTTCGTCGGCGAAACCCGGTATGCCGCCCCCGACGGCCGCCGCGCTCGTCGGCCGGCCCGGCCCTCGGCGGACCAGCTCGCCGAGGGTGCGGCGCACCCCCGGCTCGTACGCCGAGAACGTCCGGCGCAGCAACGGCAGTACGTCCGTGAACGCGTCCCCCGGAACTCCGGTGAGCCAGGCGTCCACCAGGCCCAGAAGCCGTTCGTCGTGGACCAGCAGCATCCCGCCGCCGGAGCCTCCGCCGACGAAGCCCTCGATCCAGGCCGCCGCGTCGGCCGGTGGCGTGCCCGGCGAGAGCACGAGCCCCATGAGCCGGGCGGCATCGTCCTGCGCCAACTCCCCGTCGTCCAGCAGGAGTCGTACGGCGCGCCCCCGTATGACGCCGGGCACCGTGTCCCGCCCCGCGAGGACGTGGAGCACCGAGTGCCAGCGGGACCGCAGGCCGCAGGCCCCTTGCGCCCGCTTCCCCCGCACGGCGTCGCCCAGCAGCCCCACCGCCCCGTGCACGGCGTCGACATGGCGGCGCATCTCCTGGGCCGCCTCCGTGTCGAGCGCGGCGCACGCGGGCGGCAGTCCGACGAAGACGCGCTCCGCGAGGCCCGCGGCGACCTCGGCCAGGGCCCGGGTGTCGGTGGCGCGGACGTCGCCGTAGCGCAGGGTGCGCACGAGGGCCGGGAGCGCCTGGGCGAGGTGGGCGACGTCGGCGTCGAGGGCCGCGCGGTCGGCGAGGACACGCATCACCACGGGCAGGGCGTCCGGGAGTTCGGCGAGGAGGCAGTGCTCGGCGAGGCCGGTGATGTCGGCGAGGGAGCCGGCCGTGACGGCGTCCGCCTCGGCCTTGGCGGTCGTCGCCGCGAGCACGGTGGTCCCCCAGACCCCGGCCTCGGCCACGCGTACGGACAGCTCGGGCTCCCAGCGCAGCCGCCAGGTCTCCCGGAAGGTGCCCGTGCTGCCGCGTGAGGTGGTCGGTTCGCCCCAGGCGACGCCGAGCAGCCGTAGTCGGTGCAGCAGCCGGCTGCGCTCCGCGTCGTTCTCCTTCCGCAGGTCGAGCTCCAACTCCCGCTCCAGGGCCTCCGGCTTGAGCCGCAGCCGCCGCTGGAGCCGGGTGAGGTCCCGCTGCAACGGCACCGCCGGCGCGGACTCCGGCACCTCCCCCAGGGCGTCCCCGACCACCAGCCGGTCCCGCACCAGCGACAGCGGTACCTCCGAGCCGTCGCACATCACCGCCCGTACGGCGTCGGTGGTCTCGGTGAGGCCGGGCAGCGGGCGGCCGCGCATCGCGGCGAGCGTCTCGGCGAGCCGTACCGCCTCGATGACGTGCGCGGAGGAGACGATCCGGTCCTCCGCGCGCAGCAGCCCGGCCACCTTGGTGAGCCAGCGCTCCACGGGACGATCGGGCGCACCGAACAGGTGCCCGTACCAGCCCGGCGAGTCGACGCCCGCGCCGTAACCGCCGGCGCGGGCCAGCCGCCGGTTCGTCCACGGCACCCAGGTCATGTCGGCCTTGACCTTGGGCAGCCCCTTCAGCAACGCCCGGTCGGCGGCCACGGTCCGCTTCTGCCGCAGCGCGGGCACGTGCCAGGCCCCGCACACGACGGCCACACCGGCGTCCCCGAACTCCTTCTGCGCGGCCCGGATCCGCAACCGCATGTGCGCCTCGCGCACCAGGTCCCGGTCTCGGCCCCCGGTGCCGTACGTCTCCCGGAGCGCCCCCATGGCCTCCTCCAGCACGGTGAACGGCGCGAAGGCGTCCCCGCCCGTCCCCCGGTGCTCGACCACGTCCTCCCACCACCGCTCGGCGTCGTCGTACCCGGCGGCTTCGGCGAGCGCGGCGAGCGGGTCGCCCCGCAGCGGCTCCTCCTCCGGCGACGGGGCCGCCCCCTCCGGCTCGGCGTCGGCGTCCTCCTCGTGCCCCCGGGCCAGGGAGTGCGCGGCCGGCAGGTCGATGAAGCGGGCGGGGACACCGCGGGCGAGGGCCCAGCGGATGGCCACCCACTCCGGGGAGAACTCGGCGAAGGGCCAGAAGGAGGACCGGCCGGGCTCGTCGACCGCGTGGGCGAGGAGGGCGACCGGGGGCCGCATGTCCTCGTCGGCCGCCAGCGGAATCAGCTCGTCCGCCTCCGGTGGCCCCTCGACGAGCACCACCCGGGGCCGGGCCGCGTCCAGAGCGGCCCGCACCGCCCGGGCCGACCCCGGCCCGTGATGCCGCACCCCCAGCAACAAGGGCCCGTCGCCCGCCCCGTCGGCCCGGACGGCGCCGCCGCCCGGCGGCGCTCCCTCCACCAGCTCGCTCACACGCTCACCTCCCGGCAGGCGCGGTAGAAGTCGGTCCAGCCGTCGCGTTCGCGGACGACGGCCTCCAGGTACTCCTGCCAGACGACACGGTCCGCGGCGGGGTCGCGGACGACGGCGCCGAGGATGCCTGCGGCGACGTCGGAGGGGCGCAGGACGCCGTCGCCGAAGTGCGCGGCGAGGGCTAGCCCGTTGGTGACGACGGAGATCGCCTCGGCGGTGGACAGCGTGCCGCTGGGCGACTTCAGCTTCGTCCGGCCGTCGGTGGTGACGCCGTCGCGCAGCTCCCGGAAGACCGTGACGACTCGGCGGATCTCGTCGACGCCGTCGGGCACGGCCGGCAGGTCGAGGGACCGGCCGATCTGGTCGACACGGCGCGAGACGATGTCGACCTCGGCGTCGGCGCTCTCCGGCAGCGGCAGCACCACGGTGTTGAACCGGCGGCGCAGGGCGCTCGACAGGTCGTTGACGCCCCGGTCGCGGTCGTTGGCCGTGGCGATGAGGTTGAAGCCGCGGACGGCCTGCACCTCCTGCCCCAACTCCGGTATCGGCAGCGTCTTCTCGGACAGGACGGTGATCAGTGTGTCCTGGACGTCGGCCGGGATCCGGGTCAGCTCCTCGACGCGTGCCGTCATGCCCTCCGCCATGGCCCGCATGACGGGGCTGGGCACGAGCGCGTCGCGGCTCGGCCCGTGGGCGAGCAGTTGCGCGTAGTTCCAGCCGTACCGGATCGCCTCCTCCGGGGTGCCCGCCGTGCCCTGCACGAGCAGCGTGGAGTCGCCGCTGACGGCCGCCGCCAGGTGTTCGGACACCCAGGTCTTGGCGGTGCCGGGCACGCCCAGCAGGAGCAGCGCTCGGTCGGTGGCGAGCGTGGTGACGGCCACCTCGACGATGCGGCGCGGTCCGACGTACTTCGGTGTGACGACCGTGCCGTCCGGCAGTGTCCCGCCGAGCAGATAGGTGGCGACCGCCCACGGCGAGAGCTTCCATCGGGCCGGCCGGGGCCGGTCGTCCTGGGCGGCCAGCGCGGCGAGTTCATCGGCGAAGGCGTGCTCGGCGTGCGCCCGCAGCACCTCGCCGTCCGGACGGGCGCCCGGGTGTGTGTTCGCGGGCGCGGACTGGTTGCGGCTCGGGTCGACAGTGGTCGTTCCAGCAGACGCAGGCATGGCTGAGTCCCCCTCCAGCTCGGCCGGTTCGGATCTGCTGACCACACTGCACCACGCCACTGACAATCCAGTCTGACCTGGGGAAATTGGATCGCGCAAGCCAATTGTCAGTGGTGGGATCTACCTTCAGAACATGACTCAGCAGGGGGTGCGCTGGACGGCTGAGCAGGTGCTGGCATTGGCACCTGACGCAGCGTCGCGCAAAGCCGGAAGCAAACTCGCCGTGGCCGGACCTTGGTCGTCGGCGGGTACTTCGGACGAGGGGACGGTGTGGGGACTATGCAAAGGCAGTGGCAGCAAGCCGTATCAAACAGTGATCGACGTCGCGGACTCCACCGGGCCCGCCTACAAGTGCAGTTGTCCGAGCAGGAAGTTCCCGTGCAAGCATGCGCTGGGGCTGCTCCTGCTCTGGGCGGGCGACGACACCGCGGTGCCTCCTGGGCAGGCACCGGACTGGGCGCAGCAGTGGCTTGCCGGCCGCCGCACGCGCGCAGCGGAGAGGACGACGAGGACGGACGCGGCATCTGGGGCCACGTCCGCTGACCCCGAGGCGGCGCGTCGCCGGGCCGAGCGACGCGCCGACCGGATCACCGCGGGCGCGGCGGAGCTCGAACAGCGCCTGACCGACCTGTTCCGCGGCGGCCTGGCCGCCGCGGAACAGGCGGGGTACGCGCTCTGGGAGGAGACGGCGGCCCGCATGGTCGACGCCCAGGCACCCGGACTGGCCTCCCGGGTGCGGGAGTTGGGCGCAATGCCGGGCTCGGGGCCGGGCTGGCCCGTCCGCCTCCTGGAGGAGTGCGCCCTCCTCCATCTGCTGGACCAGGGCTGGCTGCGCCGCGACCACCTCCCGGAGGGACTCGCGGCCACGGTCCGCTCGCGGATCGGCCTGTCCGGCTCCCCGGACGGCCCACCGGTCCGCGACCAGTGGCTCACTCTCGCCCAGTACGACACCGCCGACTCCCGCCTCACCACCCGCCGCATCTGGCTGTACGGCACCGGGTCGGGCCGTACGGCACTGCTCCTCTCCTACGGAGCCGCGGGCCGCGCCCCCGAGTTGTCGCTCCCCGTGGGGCTGGCCTTCGAGGCGGAGGTCGCGGCGTATCCGGGCGCGGGACAGCTGCGCGCGGCGCTGGGCGAGCGCTTCACCGCACCCGAGCCCTCGTCCGTACGCCCGCCGGGCATCACCCCGTCCGAGGCGGCCGCGCGGTACGGCGAGGCCCTCCAGGACGACCCCTGGCTCGACGCGTACCCGGTCACGCTCACCCGCGTCATACCCGCCCCGGACGGCGACTCCTGGCAACTGATCGACGCCGACAGCGAGCTCGCCCTCCCTCTCACCTCCTCCGCCCGCTCCCGCCCCGGCCTCTGGCGCCTCATGGCCCTCTCCGGCGGGGCACCCGTCACCGTGTTCGGCGAGTGCGGGCACCTCGGCTTCACACCACTGACGGCCTGGGCAGCCGAGCGAAAGGACGCCCAGGGATCCACCGGGCAGACGGTGGCCCTGTGTTGAGACGAGCCGGCGGACGGGCCGCCTCACCTCTTCCTCGGCCCCGCCACACCCCATCTGCTTCACCCAACCGTCAGCGCACGGAAGGACCCCACATGAGCGGCACCACAAACGACGCTCCCTCCTCCACGCCGACCACGCCGGTGCCCGCCTGGGAGGAGCTGGTCACCACCGCGTTGCTCGGGACGGATCGGCGTACGCCGCCGGGGGCGGTGCCGGGCCGGGACGCGCCGGTCGCGCTGCTGGACGCGGCGGCCGTGACGACCGTCCGGCGCAGGGCGGGGATACGGCCGGTACGGGCGGCGGCGCGACCCGAACCGGCGGCACCGGACTGGCGTCCGCCCCTGCCACCGGCCGCGACGCGGCGGCTGACGACGCTGCTCACCGACCGGCCCGGCACCGGCGGGGGACGCCGGGGCGCGGCACCCGACCTGATGGAACTCCTCCCCCAGTGGCTGGCACTGGCCAACGCCTACGGTTACGCGGCACCTCCGGAGACCCTGCCCGCCCTGCTGGACGCGGCCCGCGGCCGTACGGATCTGCGTCCCGCCGTGCTCGCCTTCGCGGGCGCGCGGGCGCTGTGGCTGGCCCGGCTCAACCCGGACTGGCGCTTCGCGCTGCGTGCGGCGCCCGGTGGTGGCGCGGCGCTCCCCGGCCCGGACGCGCCCGAACGGGTCCGACAGCTCTGGCAGGAGGGCCTGTTCTCGGAGCGCGTCGCCCTGCTCACGGCGATGCGGGTTCGGGACGCCGCCTCGGCCCGTGAGGTGCTGTCGTCCACGTGGGCGACGGAGCGGGCCGAGGACCGGCTCATGTTCCTCGACACGCTCCGTACGGGGCTGGAGGCGGCGGACGAGCCCTTCCTGGAGGCCGCGTTGGCCGACCGCAGCCGGAACGTCCGTGCCACGGCGGCGGAGTTGCTGTCCGCGCTGCCGGACTCGGCGCTCGCGCGGCGGATGGCGCAGCGGGCGACCGCGTGTGTGGCCGTCGACCACACCGGCAGCGCGTCGGCGGCCTCCGGGGCGCCCACGATCGTGGTCGAGGCCCCGCACGAGTGCGACCCGGGCATGGAGCGCGACGGTGTGCTGCCCAAGGCACCGGCCGGCCGGGGGGAACGGTCGTGGTGGCTGGGCCAGTTGGTGGAGGCGGCGCCGCTCGGGGCCTGGTCGCGGCGGTTCGGGGGGCGTACGCCGGAGGAGATCGTGGCGTTGCCGGTCGCGGACGACTGGCAGGGCGAGTTGCACGGGGCGTGGTGCCGGGCAGCTGTGCGGCAGCGGGATCCCGGGTGGTCGCGGGCGTTGCTGGGGGCGCCGTCCGCGCCGGAGGCCGGCGGGCCGGGCGCGGTGTCGCTGGCCGAGCGGGCGAAGCTGCTGGCGACCTTGGAGGGCGGGGAGCGGGCCGAATGGGTGGCGGGGTTCATCGCCACGCACGGCTTGTCGGAGGCGTTCCAGCTGCTCGGGGTGTGCGCGGTGCCGTGGGCGCCGCCGCTGGGCCGGGCCGTGGTGGACGCGCTCAACATCGCGCGGGACGCCGGGAGTTATCCCTGGAGCTTCAGTGGTGTGATGGGGCTGGCCGAGCGGTGCCTGGACCCCGCTGAAACGGTGCGTCTCGAACCGCTGACGGCCACGCCGGAGGACGCGGAGGACGCGGCGCCGGGGGCCGGGGGGTACTGGGCGGAGGCGTTCCAGCGACTGACGACGACGTTGCGCCTACGGGCAACGATGAGCGCGGAGCTGGCACCGCCGGGGGGTTCGTGAGGCGGGGGGTGCGGGCCGGGTGGGTGCGTTGTCGGGTGCGGGTGGGTGGGGGTTGCTCGCGCAGTTCCCCGCACGCGGGAGGCGCCCCTAAAAGCCCAGGCCCCACGGGGCCGCACCCGACAACGCACCCCCCGGCCGCCCCACACCCGTTCAAGCCCCCGCAGGCTGCCGCACGTTCGCCCGCACCCACTCCACGATCGACGCCGTCGTCGCCCCCGGCGTGAAGATCTCGGCCACTCCCTTGTCCTTGAGCGGCGCGATGTCCGCCTCGGGGATGATGCCGCCGCCGAAGACGAGGATGTCCTCGGCGTCACGCTCCTTGAGGAGTTCGATGACGGCCGCGAAGAGCGTGTTGTGGGCACCGGAGAGGATGGAGAGGCCGATCGCGTCGGCGTCCTCCTGGATCGCGGTGTCGACGATCTGCTCGGGAGTCTGGTGGAGGCCGGTGTAGATGACCTCCATACCGGCGTCCCGCAGCGCCCGCGCGATCACCTTGGCCCCGCGATCGTGGCCGTCGAGTCCCGGCTTGGCCACCACCACGCGGATCGGACCGGCTGCCACACCCATCACTGCCTCCATGAAACGACTGCACCAACCCATGACCAAGCGGCCGAGAGCGCCGCACGAACCAGGCGAACCGCGCACCTCACGGCCTCAGGTCCATGAAACACCTACCCACACCGCCCACCGGGGAAGTGAACGAACGTTATCTCCAGATCTCCAGGATCCCGCAACCGGCAGTTTCGCGGTGGAGAGCGAGGGGGAAATCACTCGGTGGGACACGTTCGCCGCGCACTGCTCCCGGATTCCGCGGCTCACGCGTCGCGGGGACCGAGGTGATCACGGAGGTGATCGCGGCATCCGGACCGTTTCCGGGCCGCCGGCCGGAGGCTCCCGTGGCGTGCGCGCCACGGGGAGGCGTGCGCAAGGAGAGCCGCCGGAAGGGGCCGCACCGACCCACCGCCCGCGGGAGGCCAGGGCGAAGGACGGATCGGCACCGGCGGACGACAGAGGGCAGGGCAGCGGGGAGTCAGGAAGAGCAGGACCCCTCGTCGCGTGGTCGGCGCCTCACACGTCGCACACGTACCGCACGTCACGCACGCGCGCTCCACGCGCACCGCGTCACGTCGCATCGCACCCGCCGTCCGCCGCTCGCACCGCCGGTCTCTCCACTAGGCACACGGGGGACAGAGCCGTCCGCCCGTGTGCGACGGGAGGTCGGGCATGAAGGTCACCAGGGCGGTCGCGCCCCTTGTTCCGCTCTGTGAGCCCTTCCTGCCGACCCGGCTGACCGGTCTGTCCGTGGCCCTTCTCAAGGCGACCGCCCTGGAGTTGGCGATCCTTGCGGGACATCTGCTGCTCTATCCGTCCGGGATGACGCAGGAGCGGCGGGCCACGCCCACGCTCCCCCCGTCCGACGCGCCCCGGCTCCCCACGGAGGAGAAGCCCCCGGTCGTCCTGCTGCACGGCTTCATCGACAACCGCTCGGTCTTCGTCCTGCTGCGCCGCTCCCTCGCGGGGGCCGGCGCCCGGCATCTCGAGTCGCTCAACTACTCACCCCTCACCTGCGACATCCGCGCCGCCGCCGAGTTGTTCGGCCGACGCATCGAGGAGATCTGCGAGCGCACGGGCCAGGAGCGGGTGGACGTCGTCGGCCACAGCCTGGGTGGGCTGATAGCCCGGTACTACGTGCAACGCCTCGGCGGTGACCACCGTGTCCGTACGCTCGTCACGCTCGGGACCCCGCACGGCGGCACCCGGGCGGTGCCGCTGGCGGACGCCCATCCGATCGTCCGGCAGATGCGGCCGGGTTCGGACGTGCTGGAGGAACTGCGGGCACCGGCACCGGGCTGCCGCACCCACTTCGTGGCGTTCTGGAGCGATTTCGACCATGTGATGGCGCCGGTGGAGAGCGCCTGCGTCGACCATCCGGACCTGATGGCGCAGAACATCAGGGTCACCGGGATCGGCCATCTCGCCCTGCCCGTGCACCCGGCCGTCACCAACGGGATCCGGGAGGCCCTCGACACCTCACGGACGGGCGCCCGCGCAACCGCCCGCCCCGGCGGCCTGACGGTGGCATGAGCCACGCCGACCACCGGACGAGAACCCGGCGGCAGGGCGAGTGACGCTCACCACAGGGCGACCAAACGCGGACGTAAGGCGGTAAACGTGGCGCACACCCGCGCGCCCCCATCACGCGCCCGACTCGCGACACCCCTCCCGACGGCAACTACGCGCCCCACGCCGGACCCGCGACCACCCGGAGAAACGTCTCGCCCCGGTTCTCACGGGCGTCCCGCATGCCGCACACAGCGGTCGACTATCGAACAACTTTCGAACGCCAGGCCAAAGTAGTGCCCATAGACCGCCGAAAGACGCTCGAATGCCCGTTTCCTGCGCGCGTGAAACCCGTTGAAGATTGTCGCGCCCGCATACCGCCGGGTACAGTCACCGCACTGCTCTGCCAGCCCCTGTCGTCGAGGCGAAAGAGAAGTTGGTGAACGATCGTCACCCGTCGGGGACCGCAACACCCCCGGCTGCGGCTCCTGAAGCCGAACCGGCGCACTACGCGTCGTACGGCCACCAGGAAGTCGGCTACGGCGACTTCACCACGTACGGCGATTACCCCGCTACCGGTTTTGAAACCGGTTCCCACGCGAACGCGACGGGCACCTTCGCGGTCGACCCCCTCTTCGGTGACATGCCGGGCAACGACAACGGCACCGGCTCCTACGGCGCCACCCAGTGGTCGACCGGCAGCCACCAGACGCTGAACTACGACCCGTACGCCGCGCAGCACCAGGCCGCGTACGACACGGGCAGTTACGACACGACGTCCTGGTCGTCCGGTTACGAACACCTCTCCCAGGTCCCGACGCAGCCGACGGGCCCCGACGCGAGCGGCCAGTGGGACGCGAGCGGCTGGCTGCAGACCGAACAGTCCGACGACGCGGACCAGTTGGGGCAGGGCGGCCAGACCCAGCAGTGGACCGGCACCCAGCACTTCGACACGGGCGCCTTCGACGCCACCCAGTGGAACAGTGACGGCACACCCGTCGGCGACGAGCACGATGGCGGCGCGGCCGAGTCCTACGAACGCTCCGCCGGCGCCCCCGAGTCGTACGACGCGCACGACCACCCGCAGACCGTCGTGGTGGACCTGTCGGCCGAGGGCACGGACTTCCACCAGCAGGCGACCGCCACCTTCGAGCAGATCGCCCCGTACGACCAGGACGAACACCCCTCGGCGGACGGCGAGTTCGAGACCGACGGCGCGGACCGCGCGGTGCTCCTCGACGGCGAGGAAGAGATCACCACAGCGGCCACCAGGAGCGCGGGCCCCGGCCGGGCGGCCACCCGCGCGGCCTCACGGTCGCGCCGGAAGGCTCCGGCCAAACGTTCCGCCCTGCTGACCGTGGCCGTTCCGTCGGCCTGTGTCATGGGAGTCGCGGGGATCGCGGCGGCCTCGGTCGGCGCCACGTCGGACGACACGGAGACGACGGCGTCGGTCAAGTCGGACGCCACCGCCGTGAAGCCGTCCACCGCCAACAACCAGCTCGACACCCAGCTGGAGAGCCTCTCCGCCGAGGCCGACGACTTCGCCGACCGGGCCAGCCGGACGCAGGAGCGCATCGACCTCAAGGCCCAGCAGGTGCTGGAGCAGAAGAAGGCCGCCGCGGAGGCGGCCCGCAAGGAGCGCCTGCGGCCGAAGTTCGCGCTCCCCGTCGCCGAGCGCGGACTCAGCGCGTACTACGGGCAGTCCGGCGTCAACTGGATGTCCCTGCACACCGGCATAGACTTCCCCGTCTCGTACGGCACCCCGGTGATGGCCGCGACCGACGGCACCGTGCGCACCCAGTGGAACAGCGCCTACGGCAACATGGTCATCGTGACCGCCAAGGACGGCACCGAGACCTGGTACTGCCACCTCTCCACGTACAAGGTCGCCTCCGGTACGACCGTCAAGGCCGGCGACACCATCGCCTACTCGGGCAACTCGGGCAACTCGACCGGGCCGCATCTGCACTTCGAGGTCCACCCGGCGGGCGGCTCCGCCATCGACCCGCTGTCGTGGCTGCGCAGCCACGGGCTGGACCCGACGTAACAGTCAGCCGGCACCCGCCTGGCGCGCACGGACAAGACGAAAGGGCCCCTGCTGAGCAGGGGCCCTTCTCGTTGAGCACGGCGCGGGGCGCGTCCGCTACAGCTTCTCCACCGGCGCGTACCGCAGCAGCAGCCGCTTCGGCTTGGTGTCGCCGAAGTCGATCGTCGCCTCCGCGTTCGCTCCCGAGCCCCCGACGCCGACGACCGTGCCGAGGCCGAACTGGTCGTGCGTGACACGGTCGCCCACGGCGAGGGAGACCACCGGCTTCTCGTCGCCGCGGCGGGTCGCGAAGCCGGACGCGCCACGGGCCGAGGAACGGGAGCGGGAGGACGACAGCGACGCCGCGATACCGGCGGCCGGACCCGAGGACACCGGCGCGGAGGCACCCGTGCGCTTCCACTCCAGATGAGTGGCCGGGATCTCCTCCAGGAACCGGGACGGCGGGTTGTACGAGGGCTGTCCCCAGGCGCTGCGCAGCGTCGACCGGGTGAGGTAGAGCCGTTCACGTGCGCGGGTGATGCCGACGTACGCGAGGCGGCGCTCCTCCTCCAGTTCCTTGGTCTGGCCGAGGGCGCGCATGTGCGGGAAGACGCCGTCCTCCATGCCGGTGAGGAAGACCACCGGGAACTCCAGGCCCTTGGCGGTGTGGAGGGTCATGAGCGTGATGACGCCCGAGCCGTCCTCCTCCTCGTCGGGGATCTGGTCGGAGTCGGCGACCAGCGCCACCCGCTCCAGGAAGTCGGCGAGCCCGGCGGAGGTCGTCCCCGCCGCACCGCCCTCGGTCTCGCCCTCCGCGGCACCGGCCTCCTGCTCGAACTCCAGGGCGACCGCGGCGAGTTCCTGGAGGTTCTCGATCCGGGTCTCGTCCTGCGGGTCGGTGGATGCCTGCAACTCGGCCAGATAGCCCGTGCGTTCGAGGACGGCTTCCAGGACGGTCGCCGGTCCGGCGCCGGACTCGACGACGGTCCGCAGGTCCTCCATCAGCGTGTTGAACCGCTTGACCGCGTTGGTCGACCGGGCCGCCATGCCGTACGCCTCGTCCACACGCTTCAGGGCCTGCGGGAAGCTGATCTTCTCGCGCTGGGAGAGGGCGTCGATCATCGCCTCGGCACGGTCGCCGATGCCGCGCTTGGGCACGTTGAGGATACGGCGCAGGGGGACGGAGTCCTCGGGGTTGGCGAGGACACGCAGATACGCGAGGACGTCCCGGACCTCCTTGCGCTCGTAGAAACGCACCCCGCCGACGACCTTGTAGGGCAGGCCGACGCGGATGAACACCTCCTCGAAGACACGGGACTGGGCGTTCGTCCGGTAGAAGACGGCGACGTCGCCGGCCTTCGCCTCGCCCGCGTCCGTCAGTCGGTCTATCTCGTCGGCGACGAACTGGGCCTCGTCGTGCTCGGTGTCGGCGACATAGCCGGTGATCTGCGCACCGGCGCCCGCATTGGTCCACAGGTTCTTCGGGCGGCGGGACTCGTTGCGCTCGATGACCGCGTTGGCCGCGGAGAGGATCGTCTGCGTGGAGCGGTAGTTCTGCTCCAGCAGGATCGTCGTCGCGTCCGGGTAGTCCTCCTCGAACTGGAGGATGTTGCGGATGGTCGCGCCGCGGAAGGCGTAGATCGACTGGTCCGCGTCACCCACGACGCAGAGCTCCGCCGGCGGCACGTCCCACTCGGCCGGTGGCACGTCCACCGGGTGCTCGGAGGTGCCGACCAGCTCTCTGACCAGGGCGTACTGGGCATGGTTGGTGTCCTGGTACTCATCGACGAGGACATGACGGAAGCGACGCCGGTAGTGCTCGGCGACGTCCGGGAAGGCGCGCAGCAGATTGACCGTCGTCATGATCAGGTCGTCGAAGTCGAGCGCGTTCGCCTCGCGGAGGCGCGACTGGTAGAGCGCGTAGGCCTGGGCGAGGGTCTTCTCGAAGCCGTCGGCGGCCTGGGCGGCGAAGTCCTCCTCGTCGATCAGCTCGTTCTTCAGGTTCGAGATCTTGGCACTGAAGGACTTCGGCGGGAAGCGCTTCGGGTCGAGGTCCAGATCACGGCAGACGAGCGCCATCAGCCGCTTGCTGTCGGCGGCGTCGTAGATCGAGAAGGAGGACGTGAAACCGAGCTTCTTCGACTCGCGCCGCAGGATCCGGACGCACGCGCTGTGGAAGGTCATGACCCACATCGCGTGCGCGCGCGGGCCGACGAGCTGCTCGACGCGCTCCTTCATCTCACCGGCGGCCTTGTTGGTGAAGGTGATCGCGAGGATCTGGCCCGGGTGGACATGCCGCTCGCCGAGCAGATGGGCGATGCGGTGGGTGAGCACACGGGTCTTGCCGGAACCCGCGCCGGCGACGATGAGCAGAGGGGAGCCGGCGTGCACCACGGCCGCGCGCTGGTTCTCGTTCAGCCCGTCCAGGAGGGCCGCCGCGTCGAGGGCCGGGCGGGGGGCACCGCCGCGGTAGTACTCGTCCCGGTCCGGTGGCACGTCGAACTTCCCGCCGAACAGATCGTCCGGAAGCGGCTCCGGTACATGATCGTCCTCGGGCGGCGGCGGGGGCTCCTCCGCGTGGCCGCGGGGGGCCTGGAGGTCCGCCAGGAAGCTGTCGTCAAAGAGGCTGCTCATCGCTCTCCGAGTCTAGGCGCCCCCACTGACAGCGGGGGGCCGCCCCGGGAAGTCCACACCCACCACTCACCGCGCTCACCTCACGACGGTGAGCGATCGAGCCTACCGCCTGTCGCGCGCAAGAGGCTAAGGTCACGAAAACGTATCGGGCATATCGAACATCAACCTTCACACGGGACCCACGAGTTGGCTAACTTCTTCTCTTGGGTCGTACGACACAACCGGCGAACGTCGCCGGGCCGCACGGCCCCCGCCGAGTCCGGTACGCCTCTCGCGGCGCCGGAGCCGGGGACCCACCGACCTCTGGGGTGAATCGACCCGACCGCCGCTCGCGGCAAGGGCCGCAGGGCAAACCTTCCGAAGCTTGCGCCCGAACCCGACAGCTAACTCGGTAGGCGGACTACGGAAGGAGACGCCGCACCATGGCGCCGCACCGCAAGCCGCGTCCGACCGGCCGGACGCGCGCGGGCATACGCACCCCCGCTCTCGCCACGGCCGCCCTCACCTCCGTGGCCCTGCTCTCCCAGACGGCCACCGCCGCACCCTCCGACGACGACAGGCCGAGCCTGGAGGACGTCGAGAAGAAGGTCGACGACCTCTACCGCCAGGCCGGGTCGGCGACCGAGAACTACAACGCGGCCAAGGAGAGGACGACCAAGCAGAAGAAGAAGGTCGACACCCTCCTCGACGACGTCGCCAAGCGCACGGAGAAGCTCAACGAGGCACGGGAGGAACTGGGATCGTTCGCCGCGGCCCAGTACCGCAACGGCGCGTCCGCCCCCGACCAGGCCTCGCTGCTCCTCGCGGACAACCCGCAGGACTACTTCGACCAGAACCAGCTGATGGACCGGATGACGGACCGTCAGAAGCAGGCCGTCGACGCGTACGTCACCGAGCAGGCCGACGCGGCGGAGCAGCGCCGGACCGCGAGCGACAGCCTCGAGAAGCTCACCGAGTCGCAGAACGCCCTCAAGACCAGCAAGGCCAAGGTCCAGGCGAAGCTCGCCGAGGCCCGCGAACTGCTCTCCACCCTCACCGCCGCGGAGAAGGCCCGGCTCGCCGCGATCGAACAGCGCGAGCAGGAGGAGGCCGACCGCAAGGCGGAGGAACTCGCGCGTCGGCAGGCGGCGCAGCAGGCGAGCCAGGAGTCCCCGAGCACCCAGGAGGCCCAGGGGACCCAGGAGACCCAGGAGACCCAGGGAGGGACCGCCGCCGACACGGAGACGTCTCCCGGCACCAGCGGGACCACCGCTCCCGTCGAGGACTCCACCTACGCCACGAAGGCCACCAAGGCCCTGGCATTCGCCCGCGCGCAGATCGGCAAGCCGTACGTCTGGGGCGCCACCGGCCCCGGCTCCTACGACTGCTCCGGCCTCACCCAGGCCGCCTGGAAGGCCGCCGGCGTCGACCTCCCGCGCACCACCTACGACCAGGTCGAGGCGGGCACCACCGTCCCCCTCGCCGACGCCAGGCCGGGGGACCTCGTCTTCTTCTACGACAACATCGGCCACGTCGGCATCTACATCGGCAACGGCATGATGATCCACGCCCCCAAGCCAGGCACGTACGTCCGCGAGGAGTCGATCTTCTACGACGGCGAGTCCTCGATCCACAGCGTGGTGCGGCCCGCGTGACCGGGTGTACGGCCGCTTTAGATCTGTCGGATTCTCAGCGATCTGTCGTCAACTTGTCGCCTACGACAGGTCGCTGAGAATCGCTCCGTAGAGTGACTCTTGGCCACTCACAGCATTCTTGCGCTCCCCTGGCGCATGGGACGGCGCGGTCCATGGGCAGCTTCGGCCGGGATCACCTTCTGTGTCCCTTCGGTTACGTATATCGGGGGTGGCAGTGTCGTACGTCTCGGGTCGAGAGCCAACGGCTGAGGCCAGAGCTGTAAAGGTCCGCTACCGCCAGGCGGGGGTCTGTACGGTGAGTGGTGTAACTCCCGAGCTGGAAGCGACAGTTGATGACTGACGTGACGAGTGACACCGAGGCCGGGAAGGCCGCTGTGAGCGGGACGGGCGCCGTGGATGACGGGCTGGTCGCCGAGTTGGTTGCCCGGGCTCAGGCCGGTGGCGTGAAGCTCACCGGGGAGGGCGGCCTCCTGCAGCAGTTGACCAAGCGGGTGCTGGAGTCCGCGCTGGAGGGCGAGCTCACCGATCATCTGGAGCACGAGCCCGGTGAGCGGGCCGAGGGCGGTCGGGACAACTACCGCAACGGGCACCGCTCCAAGACGGTGATCACCGAGTCGGGGCCGGTCGAGATCGCGGTGCCGCGGGACAGGGCCGGATCGTTCGAACCGCAGCTGGTCAGGAAGCGTCAGCGACGTATGGGCGGCGTGGACGAGATGGTTCTGTCGCTGTCGGCGAAAGGGCTCACGCACGGGGAGATCTCCGCGCATCTCGCCGAGGTGTACGGCGCGGAAATCTCCAAGTCCACGATCTCCACGATCACCGACAGTGTGATGGCCGGCATGACGGAATGGCAGAACCGTCCGCTGGACAGCGTCTACCCGGTCGTCTTCATCGACTGTGTGAACGTGAAGGTCAGGTCAGGAGGTCTGGACGCCGGGACTGCAGAGGTTTCTGCGCAGGCATCTGCCGTCCTTCCTGTTCGTCGCCCGCGGCACCGGATTCCTCGGCCAGCCCGCCGGAGGCCTGGTCTCCTTCTCCAGGACGCCGTTGCGGTCGGTCGGATACGTCTCGTTCCGCGGCACGCGTCCGCAGACCGGCGGCCTGTTGTTCCGCTGCGCGCTGGCATTGGGCAGCAGCGTTCAAGGCGTGCTGACCTTCGAGGTCTCCGGACGCCGTACGGTGGTGGGCAACGTGCATCTGACCGCGAACAGGGACGGGGACTGGTCGGCGGGCAACCGCCACGAAGCCCTCCAGTCAACGCAGTTGAGGAGGGTCCACCAGGTGTTGCGGGCGGCCCGCGGCGGTGACACGGAGCTGATGATCGCCAGCGGCGACTTCAACCTCCCCAGCGGTTCCGCTCTGTACGAGGCGGTCGTGGACGCAGGCGCGTGGCGGGACCCGTTCGCCGCGGCGGACCTGCCCACTTTCCACGCCGAACTGCTGCCCGCCGGTGCCGCGGCCTACCGGGTCGACTACCTGCTCGTCCATGGTGACCCCGATCGCTACACCGTCACCAGGACCGAACTCCTCTTCACCGAACCGGTTGCGATGCCGTTGGGCGGCATGGCGTACCTCTCAGACCACGTAGCGCAGACGGCCACGATCGCCGTCCCCCAGACCTGGACGAGCAAGCCCTGAGTCGGTCAACCCAGTGCCTGGTCCGCCTCCGCTGGACTGTCGGAAGCCGCTGTGACCGGGCCGGTACCGCAGGTTGGGCGGCAGGCCAGCCGCTGCCTGTGCCAGGTAGTACGGGGTGACGTCGCGTCGATCCACGGGGCGCGCCTTGCGGCGGGTGAGGCGGCGGGTCATGAGGGTGATGGCCGCCCAGGTGATGAGGGATCTGCTCATCACGGGGAGGCGTTCGTGGTCGCGGCAGTGGCGGCGGGGGCGCTGGGGCCGGCCCCGGCTCCTGATCTGGCGGTGAGCGCCCCGCCCCGGAGGTGTCAGCGCGGTGGCCGGGCGGCCATCGCGAGGTTCGACTCGATCGCCTTCATCTGGTTGCTGAGGTAGCCGGCCCACGTGCTCTTTGGGAACAAGGCCAGGTACGGGCCGATCGTGCCCGTGATCATCCGGCGGAACTGGGTCAGCTTCCCACTGAGCCAGGCCCGCTCCCGCTCCTCCAGCTCCTCCTCACTCGCGCAGAAGTAATAGCCCAGCTCCCGGGTCCAGATCACCGGCGGCCAGCCGCGTTCGGCGCACATGTCCCGCAGCGCGCCGAGCCCGCGTCTGGTCTGCCAGCGGCTGAGCTCGCACGAGCCCATCAGCCGTGTGAGCGTCATGCCGGCGGGCGCGACCTCGAACAGCGCGGTGCGGACCAGGTCGGCGTGGCGCTCCGCGGCCGGGGAGCGCTTGCGTGCCACTACTCACTCCGCAGCAGGCGGGCGGGTTTCTCGTCCATGTCGACCTTGCCGGTCTCGGCAGTGGTCTCGATCCAGTCCAGCACGGCCCGACAGCGGGCGACATTCTGCGCGAGCACGGCCTGTTCGTCGCCGGTCAGCTGCCGGTCGCGCAGTTGCGGCACGGTCTTAGTGCGTCTTCGTGCGTGTTTCTGAGCCTCGGTGCCGAGTAGCTCTGAGTCCTGCGCCGGCCTGGTGTCCGAGTACGCCGGTCGAGCTGGGGAGAGGATCTGCCGGGGCTGCTGGGAACGATTCAGGCCGGGAGTTCGGCCCGGGGCGGAGTTCTGTTCGTCGGTGTGTCGGTCCAGGCAGTGGCGTTGGGAACGCAGTTGCGCCAGCGCCTCTACCGAATCATTCGGCGGGTGGACCAGGACGTTCACCGAGACCCGGCTCTTTGCGGCCATCGTCGACCGCCTCACCTTCGGCGGCAACATCATCGAGACCGGCACCGACTCCTACCGACTCGCCAGAACCCGGGCCGCCCGAGCCCAGGACACCGCCGCAGGCTGACCACCAGGGTTCCCGCCGCCGTCACGGCGGTGTCCATCCTGAAGTACCGTGACAGCCCTGGCATCGTGGACAAGACGTCCACGAACAAAAGCAGAGGAAGAGGCACGCCTTGTCAAAAATAGCCGGATGGGCCATCGGCATCGGCGCCGTCCTCGTGTCGGCCGGGGTGGTGTTTGTCTATATGGTGTTCGACCTCATGCGGGAGCGTGCCGTCGATGATGCGGCATGGAGCCTCAGAGACACGGAGCTGCCTCCGCGTGACCATGACCCTGACGAGCGGCCGGAGTGACCCTCCAAGACTTCCTGGACCGCCACGGGCTCCCCGGCTGAAGCCCTGACGGGCCGCTGGCGGCCGGCCTCGACGACTGCAAGATCCCCGGCAGAGTTGCTGGGCCCGCCTGCACGGCGAACACCATCCAGGGGGTCGTGCGAGCCCGCAGCTCCCCGGTGAGAAACTCCGGGCCGATACCGCGCGCCTCATCAAGGCCCGTCTGCCAGCGTGGCCGGGTTGACGCCGTGACCGAGCCGCTCGCATGCGTGGGATCGCCCGGGTTCCGGTCAAGGGGGAAGGAGGCGGGTGCGGTCGTCGTTCGGGATCCACCGTCGGTCCATGGGTCCGTCGAAGACCTCACGAGGCAGGGTCGCGGCAGTGCCACCCAAGGTTTCCAAGAGGTGCAGGGAAGAGAAGGAGCCCGACGGGGCTTCAGGGAGTGCCTCGAGCAGGGCCTGCAACCACTCCTGGGGCGGATCAAAGGGTTCCGGAATGTCCCGAAGCCGCGGGGCGTCGGGGCTGCTGTGGTGGTACACCACCGCGAGCGCACTGATGTGAGGGTGGGCGTCCACCAGCCTTCGCTCCGGCCGCTCGTCGCCACGGGGCGACCAAGGACTTCGGGGCGGGTCGTCGTACAGTTCCCTGGGCACGTCGCCGTGCAGCAGCGTATCGAGCAGCCGAGAGCCTGGGTCAGGGAAGAACCAGCTGTCCAGGTCGCGTTCCACAACGACCACGAGAGGCAGACCTCGGTCACGCAGACTCCCCAGTCGGTCTGCCGCCTCCTCGAATCCGTCCAGGAACGAATCGAGGTTGAAGGTGCGTCCCCCTGTCATCACCGCGCAGGCCACGGTGTGGCCCGCGGCGCTGACCAGATAGCCAGGTCCCGAACTCGTGGCAAGACCCGGCTCGCTGCTGAAGGCGTAGCCACGCTCGCGGAGCGAGCGAACAAACCACGTCGGCTCCGCAACTGCAGACTGACTCTCGTCCACTCCCAGCTCCTCCTCTCATCGCCTGCTGAAGAACGCTGCTGAGCCAGGTGAGGTTCCCGCTCCTGCCCGCACAGCCGAACGGATCGGCCGGACAGTGACGATCCTGGAAAACGCCCCTGCCAGATACGGCGGGAACGACATTTGCCGCCTCGCGGCCAGCACCCCGTTGGCCCCTTGCCCACGAAGTATCATCGTCCGGCCATACCCAGCCCGGCGATCAACTGAGGCCAGGCGGCCGCGAATCCGGGATGGAGGCGCAGCGAGTCGATCTCGGCGGGAGTGCACCACCGGTGGGCAGCGCCTTCGCCGTCGCCACCGTGACGACCGAACAGCTCCACCACGTCCGCGACGACAGTGTGATAGGCCCATCCGCCATGGTCGTCGACGAAGGTGCGGACGGGACACACTGCTGGAACGCTGCCGAGCTCTTCAGCGAACTCCCTGCGGGCCCCGTCCCAGGGGCTCTCGCCGGATTTCAGCGCGCCTCCGGGAATGCTCCAGGTGCGGCCGTGATGGACTCGCCAGGATCGGCGCTGGAGCAGGAATCGAGGACCTTGGCGCAGCAGAAGACCTGCAGCGCCGTGCGGACCCCAGTGGCAGCAGCCACGCCGGTCCCTGACGTATCCGTGACTGCTGTCGGCCATGACGCCTCCTCAAGGCGAGGTCCACTTTGATGAACAGAGCTGGTCGGTGGAGGCCGTTGGCGGCTCGACCGCCCCGCCGCGTGCCCCAGCCGCGTACACGCCCACGGCAGCCTGCGTCCTCGAAACGGCGGACGGCCACATTCTCGTCGCTTCCATAGAACCCGTCCGCAAGAACCGTCGACAAACGTTGCCCACTCCCGCCCTGCAAAGACAGGCCGCAACGCGTTCGCTTCGGGCCTGATCGAAACGGGTGCCTGGGACTCTCCCCTCTTCATGTGCGTGTCGGCGGATCGCGAGCGGCCCCCGGAACCCTCCTGCCCATGAACCCGGTTGACCGTATCGTCGGGGCATGAAAGGAAACGATCCCTTGTGCGCCGCGGGTCTCCCCTGTGCCGTGCACGGCCGCGCCCCCGACGCTGCGCCGATCCGCGAGAACGAGGTCCGTGACCGGTGGCCTTCCGCCGAGGGCACCCTGTGGACGGCGTACAGCACGGTGTGGACGACGTGTGTGCTGCGGGAGAGCGGACCCGACGGCAGGGAACTGCGCCGGCTCACGCTGCCACGCGGACCGGGAGCGCGGCTGACGGCTTTCCTGCTCCTGCCCGAGGCGTTCGTGCTCGTCTGGGAGCCCGGCAACGGGCGGGACTTCGGGCAGGTCGAACGGGTCGGCACGGACGGTTCGCTCCTGTGGTCGACCGTGCTGCCGCGCGAGACCGGGGACGGAGCGGTGGTCCAGCCCGACTGGCGCCGTATGACGCTCATGCGGCGCACGGCCCCGCTGACGCTCTCCGGAGACCGCGTGACCCTCCAGTATCGGGACGGTCACCGCACCGGCGTCGCCGTGCTCTACTGCCTGGACGTCGTGACGGGTGCCTTCCTGTGGGCGAGACGCCCACAGGCCGAGCCCCAGAGGTCGCGGGGCCCGGCGACTTCCTGATCCACGGCCACACCCTCCACCCGCGCGACCGCCACGGCGTCCTCCGTCCCCCACAGCCGCGCACCTGCCGGTGGGACGGAGAGAGCGGTACGTAGGGGGCCTTCACCCGCTTTCAGAGTGGGTCAGCGGTGGGCCAGGACCGCAATGTCCGAGCCGAAGGCGACCACCAGCCGCCCGTCCGGCGCCATCGCCACGCTCCTGATGCGGTCGGGGAAGGCCGGTCAGCCGTCGGCAGCGGTCGGTTTCCTCGGCCAGCTGGGGGTCGCGCCTTTCCGGGCGAGGCGCCTGGTCATGAGAGTGACAGCCGCCCAGGTGATCAAGGTCTCGGAATGCTGGATGAGCCGTTCGTATTGCCCGACGCGGATCGTACGGCCGCGAGCGGGCTGGTCATGTCTGCCGCCGACCAGTGCACGCCGCTGGTGTGCGTCGGGTCGCCGCCGCGCCGCCCTATCGTGACCTGCCACGTGTCGGTCGAGCCTGAGGAATCCGACAGTTCGGTGAGAAGAAGCCGCCGACAAATCGCTGAGAACCAGCGCCAAAAGCCCAGGTCGGTCGACTCCCGACCGGCAGGTCAAACGAGAACCTACACGGGGCTCGCCCCCGGGGGCCTCACCGCGAGGCTTGCCTCAGGTCCAGAGCACCGCGATGAAGACGTTGGCGGTGGTCAGCGCGCCCACCAGGGCGAAGAGCGGCCTCTCCACCGTCTCCTCGTCGCGCTTCACGTAGACCAGACCGAGGATCACGATCAGCAGCGCGAGCTTGACGCCGATCTTGATGTTGTCGACGGGCTGGTCGTCGGCCTGGTTGAGGCCGACGAGGAGGGCACCGGTGACGAGCATCGTGAGGGCACCGTGCAGCATGGCGGGGACGAAGCGGGCGGCGCCCTGGCCCATCGCCTTCATCTGGGTGAGGAAGCCGCCCAGGAGGGAGGCGATGCCGATGATGTGGAGGGCGACGAGGATGTGGATGAGTACGTCCATGCCCGGAGCCTAATGAGGCGCCCGGGACCCGTCGGGCACCGGGGCGGCCGGACCGGAACCCTCGACCGGCACCCTCGAGCGGACCCTCAGATGACCTTGCATATATGCGCCCCATAGCACCGAGATGCCCCCGCCCGGTCCGAAATCGCCGCATCGGTCATCGCACAGCGTGAAGTCGGCAGCGCCGGGACCGGATCCCGGTCACATACGGTCACCTCCCAGTCGGTGCGCGCCACTTCTGTACAACGCGTTACCGAGCCATCACACCCAGGTTTAGCGTCCTCCCTCAGGTGACCGGCTCCCCACCGCCGCCCGGGCCAGGGGCGGCAGTCGGCCACCACCGCCGAGAAAGGTCCGGCGGCATCCCGCTCCCCCTGTGCGGGCCGCCGCCGGACGCGTCACCGCTCCCCCCAGGCGGTCCGTACGGACAGACGATGTTCGTACTGCGGACGGCGGTCGTACGGAGAGGACGTGGACTCCACGTGGCAGCGCACCGCAAGCCCAGACAGCGCTCGCTCGGCGGCCATACGGCCCGCACGGCCGCGACGATCGCCCTCGCGGGCGCGGCGACGGCGACCGGTTTCGACGGCACCGGGCACGCCGACCCCCAGCTCACCCCGGAGCAGGTCAGGGCGAAGGTGGCCAAGCTGTACCAAGAGGCCGAGGTCGCCACCGAGAAGTACAACGGCGCGAAGGAGAAGGCCGACAAGGCTCAGGAGAACCTAGAGGAGCTGCGCGACCAGGCCGCCCGCCGCACCGAACGGCTCAACTCGGCCCGCGACGAACTCGGTTCGCTGGCGGCGGCGCAGTACCGGGACGGCGGCATCGCCCCCACCTGGCAGCTCGCCCTCTCCGCCGATCCCGACCAGTACCTGGACGGCGCCGCCCTCGCCGAGCGCGTCGGCAGCCGACACTCGGCGGACGTGGCGAGCGTACGGAAGCAACTGCTGGACATCGAACGGCTGCGCGGCGCCGCCCGCGTCGAACTGGGCACGCTCAAGACCCGGCAGACCGAACTGAAACGCCACAAGAAAACCGTCACCTCCAAGCTGACCGACGCCCGTCAACTGCTCGGCCGACTCACCACCGAGGACCGCTCACGCTTCGACACCCGCAGCGGCGCCACGGGGCACGCCTCGCGCTCCTCCACCACGGCCCAGCGCGGCCTCACCGGGCCGGTCTCCGCCGCCTCCGCCACGGCCGACGCCCCCAACTCCCGCGCCGCCGCGGCCATCTCCTACGCCTACTCCAAGATCGGCAGCCCGTACGTCTGGGGCGCCACCGGGCCCAACGCCTTCGACTGCTCCGGCCTCACTTTGGCCGCCTACCGCGCCGCCGGTGTCTCCCTCCCCCGCACCACCTACTCCCAGATCAACGCCGGCCCCCGCGTCGCCCGCTCCGACCTCCGCCCCGGCGACCTCGTCTTCTTCTATTCCGGCATCAGCCACGTGGGCATCTACATCGGCAACGGCCAGATGATCCACGCCCCCAACCCCTCGGCCCCGGTACGCGTGGCACCCCTGGACGAGATGCCGTACGCGGGGGCGACACGGGTGGCTTGAGCGGGGCCCTGAGCCGTGGGCACCGAGCCGTGGGCCCGAGGCTTGGGTCCGAGCCGTGGGGTCCGAGCCGTGGGCCTGAGTGGCGGGTGGGGGTGCCCTGCGCGGGGAGACACGGCGGGCGCGGCCGGACCCGCCTCGGCCGACCTGCCCCGCCGTCCCGCCGTGGCGCTCCGGCCTCACACCAGGCGGCGTGCCGTCGCCCACCTCGTCAGCTCGTGGCGGTTGGAGAGCTGCAGCTTGCGCAGGACGGCGGACACATGGGACTCGACCGTCTTCACCGAGATGTAGAGCTGCTTGGCGATCTCCTTGTATGCATAGCCACGGGCGATGAGCCGCAGCACCTCACGCTCGCGCTGGGTGAGGCGGTCGAGGTCCTCGTCGACGGGCGGGGCGTCGGTGGAGGCGAAGGCGTCGAGCACGAAGCCGGCCAGGCGGGGAGAGAAGACCGCGTCGCCTTCCTGGACCCGAAAGATGGACTCCACCAGGTCCGAGCCGGTGATCGTCTTGGTGACATAGCCGCGTGCGCCGCCCCGGATCACCCCGATCACGTCCTCCGCCGCGTCCGACACGGACAGGGCGAGGAAGCGCACGGGCTGCTCGGCGTCCGCCATCAACGACGAACAGCGGCGCAGGACTTCGACCCCGCCGCCGCCGGGCAGGTGCACATCGAGGAGCACCACCTCGGGCCGCGTACTCGTGATCACCGAGACCGCCTGATCGACGTCGGGGGCCTCCCCGACCACCTCCACCCCCGTACGGTCCGTCTGCCCGATCTCGGCCTGCACTCCCGTACGGAACATACGGTGGTCGTCCACCAGCACCACCCGGACATGCCGCCCGGGACCGGACGGTCCCGGTGCGCCGAGTGCGCTGGGCGCGGCGGCACCCTCGGGCGTGGAGGGCTGGACCGGCGTTTCCTGCCGGACGGGCTCGCCGGGCAGCCCCTCTGCCGAACCCGTGCCCCTCGCGGCAGTACCTCCTGGCCCCCCGCTCGGCGTCGTGCCCGAACCGCCCTCTGCGGCAGTGTCGTTGGCCCCGTTCGCGTCGCTCATGACGTCGTCTCCGCCCTCTCCATCTCCAGCTCGACCTCCGTGCCGCCGCCCGGTACGGCGCGGAGCCGTGCCGTGCCTCCGTTGCGCTCCATGCGGCCGATGATCGATTCTCTGACGCCCATGCGGTCGGCGGGTATCGCGTCGAGGTCGAATCCTGGACCGCGGTCGCGGACGGACACGAATACCGTCCTTCCCTCGACCTCGGCGTAGACCTGCACGGCGCCGCCCTCGCCACCGTACTTGGCGGCGTTGACCATCGCCTCGCGCGCGGCCTGCATCTGTGCGGTCAGTCCCTCGTCGAGGGGGCAGTCGCCGACGACGACCACTTCGATGGGGACACCGTGCTTGTCCTCGACCTCGGCCGCGTTCCGCCGGACGGCCTCGGCGAGGGTGTCGGGCTCGTCGTCCTCGTCCTTCCCCGTGCCCTCGGGCTTGTACAGCCAGTTCCGCAGGTCGCGCTCCTGGGCGCGGGCGAGGCGGCGGACCTCGTTCGGCTTGTCCGCGTTCCGCTGTATGAGCGTCAGCGTGTGCAGCACCGAGTCGTGGACATGGGCCGCGACCTCCGCGCGCTCCTGGGCGCGGATGCGCATCAGGCGCTCCTCGGAGAGGTCCTGGGTCATGCGCACGAGGTACGGACCGGCCAGCAGGGCTATGCCCACGAGGACCGCGAGCGCCGCCTGCAGGACCGAGCCGAGGTGGGCGGCCGAGCCCTGGAGGACGAATATCCCGGAGACCCCCGCGGTGACCAGCAGGACACCGGCCACGGAGCGCAGCAGGGTGATCGTGCGTCGACGGCGGCCTACCTCGGCCCAGCGGGCCCGCCGCGCGTTGTCCGCCTGGCGCCAGACCAGGGCGACGCCGGCGGCGACGAGCACCGTCGGCCAGAGATACGCCCTGGCGCCCTCCCCGAGGTTCACATTGCCGACGAAGACCATGGCCACGACGACCATGAGGAGGAGGGCGACTATCTGGCCTCGGTCGGGCTTGCGGGCCACGAGCTTGCGGCGGCCGTCGGGGGAGATCTCCGTGGCGATGGCCGGAGGCCGCTGGTTGTCGACGCCTCCCACGCCGAGGGGAACGAAGAACCAGAACGCCGCGTAGACGAGGGCACCGAGGCCATCGGCCAGGAAGAGGCCGGCGAACACGAGCCGCACCCAGGTCACAGGCAGACCGAGATGTCCGGCGAGCCCTCGCGCCACGCCTCCGAGCCAGCGTCCGTCGCTGCTGCGGTAGAGCTTGCGCGGGGGCCGCGGAGTGTCGACTGGCGGTGCTGCGGCTTCCGGCATGCCATCGATGTTCACACGCACGGCCGAGCGAGGCATCAGGGTCGACCCCCGAGACGTCCCTGATCTTCGGCGCGAGCGTGATCGAACACATCCCCCTGACGGATATCAGGGTTCGACCAGGGTCATCCCGAGTGCCATCGCAACGGCGCGGCGGTCACGATGGACGCATGACGGATCACCAGCACGCGGCAGCGGAGCCGGGCCCCGGCTCGGGTCCGGACGCCCTGCGGTCCACCAGCGAGCCGCAGGACGCCGTGCCCCCACCGGGCACGGGGGCCAGGAAGCCGCGCGCGCACGAGGGCGCGGGCGCGCACACGGGCGCGGGCCCGCAGGCAGAAGCGGGCACGCGAGCGGATCAATCGGACGCCACCGGCCCCGACGCTTCGGCCGGTTCCCCCGGCCCTCTCGGTCCCCCCGGTCCCCCGCACAGATTCCGCCGTGACCGGCGGTACAAGATGCTGGGCGGTGTCTGTGCCGGGCTCGGGCGCCAGTGCGACATGGATCCGGTGATCTTCCGCGTGGTGCTGGCGGTGCTCTCCCTCACCGGAGGCCTCGGCCTCCTCTTCTACGGCTTCGCCTGGCTGTTCGTGCCGTACGACGACGAGGAGGAGAACGAGCTGCGCAAGCTGCTGACCGGCCGGGTCGACGGCCAGGCCCTCACGGCCGTGCTCTTCGCGCTGGTCGGCTGCGGCGTCTTCCTCACCATGCTGGGCAACACCACCGTCCTGACCTTCTCGGTGGTCGTCTCCCTGCTCCTGGCCGGCGCGGGGTACTGGTCGCAGCACCGCGGCGCCCCCGACCCCGATCCACTGGCCGCCCAGGCGGTGGCCGACGCCCCGCCGGAGGCCCAGGCACCACCGGTGGCCTCCGCCTACCCGTCGTGGTGGCGCGACCCGATAGTCAAGGACGGTACCCACATCGGTGGGACGGGCTATCTATGGGGCCCGTGGGAGTCCCGCGACCGGGACATAGCCGCGGCGGTCAACATCGCCCGGGGCATCCGGCCCACCCGTCAGGACATACGCGTGGCGCGTCCGCCGAAGCCGCGGGGGCCGCGCTGGATCGGTGGCTGGATCTTCCTGCTGGCGCTGCTCGCCGGCGGCGCGGGTACCGGAGCCACCTGGGAGGACCGCACCCTCGCCGCCAGCCTGCAGACCGGTCTGGCCTGCGCTCTGACCGTGTTCGGTCTGGGCATAGCCCTCAGCGCCTTCCTCGGCCGTACGGGAGCGGGGTCGATCTTCCTGGCGGTGGTCACGGCGGGACTCCTGGCGGGCACGGCGGCGCTTCCGTCGAACATCACCACCGACTGGGCCCGTACGAAGTGGACACCGCGGAACGCGGACAGCGTGGCGGCCCGCTACGAGCTCGGGACCGGGGTGGGGACGCTGGACCTGTCCCGGGTGGACATACCGAAGGGAGAGTCGCTGAGCACCAGCGTGGAGGTGGGCGCGGGCAAGGTGCAGGTGGTGGTTCCACCGGACGTCACCGTGCGGCTCGACATCGAAGTGGGCCTGGGTGACATCCAGTTGCCGGGTGACGACAAGGAGGACGTGGACGTGGCACCGGACAGGAGCGACCGGCTGACACTGCCCCCCGCGAAGGGCTCGGGCAGTGGGGGCACGCTCACCATCGACCTCGAAGTCGGTCTGGGACAGGCGGAGGTGGCCCGTGCTGCGGCATGAGTTCCGGCCCGGGAAGCTCGTCGCCGGCCTCTTCCTCGCCGCCGCCGGTGTCGTGTACCTCGGCGACGCGGGAGGCGCCTGGAAGACCCCGTGGTTCGTGGTGATACCCCTGGTGGTCGGGGGGCTGTGTCTCGCGGGGGCCGTGGCTTCTCTGGACCACGAGATACGGGGGCGGCGGCGCGCGGGGCGGCCGGGAGCAACGGGGCCCACGGGAGCGGCGGGGGCATCCGGGGCGGCGGGCACGGATAGGCATGGCTAGAGCAGGCAGGGACGGCTGAAAGTAGGGAAGCCCGGCCGACAGCGGATGGACGCGGCAGAGAGTGGGTGAACGCGGCAGAGAGGAAGGCCGGTCCGGCTGGGAGCGGGCGGGGAGCGAGCCAGAGCTCCTCGGACTCACGCGGCCCCAACCAGACCGCACGGCTCCCCCAGCGGACAGTTCAACCAGTGCGGCCAGGCACAGCCCCGCTCACCGGACGACTCCGCCCGGCCTCAGCCGCACTCATCCGGTGCGGCGGGGCGTCGTGGGGCTCAGTGGTAGGCGGCGCCCGCTCGGTGCCTGCTGGTGCCGCCCCGGCGTCGAGAACGGATGGCGGCGTCCACCGAGAGGACCGGGGCGCCGGCGAGGATCAGCGGGATCCAGGCCATGAGGTAGGGGAGGTCGTTGCCGTAGTAGTACGGAGATGCCGACCAGCTGACCGTGAGCCAGAGGCTGAGGGAGATCAGGGCTCCGCCGAAGGCGGCGAGGCGGGTGAGGAAACCGAGGAGGGCGCCGATACCGACGGCGAGTTCGCCGATGGCGATGGCGTAGCCGAAGCCGACGGGGTTGTTCAGGGCCATGTCGATCATGGCTGGGATGGCGGAGGAGTCGCGGGCGGCGCTCATCATGTCGCCGATGGAGCCGGAGCCGGAGTCCGCCATGAAGGCACTGTCGGTGAGTTTGTCCAAGCCGGCGTAGATGAAGGTGACGGCGAGGAAGAGGCGTAGGGGCAGGAGAGCGTAGCGGGTGGCGGTGTCGCGCCGGTCGGGGCCGCCGTCGAAGTAGGGGGTGTGGGAGTCCGAGCGAATGTCGTGAGTCATGGTCTGCGCCGCCTCTTGTCCGCCGTGCCGTTGACCCCTCAACAGACGATACGTTCAGAGGGGTGGGGGTGCTCAATGGTTCGGGCGTGTTTTTCCGGGTCGGAGAGCCTTGTCGGGAGGCAGGGTGGCCTCCGTCCGGGAGGCTCCCCTCCACCGCCGACGGACCTTTTCCTCCGGCCCGCCGGCCCACCGGCCGAGGGGCCGCGGATCCGAGGGCCGACCTGCTCCCCGCGCCACCGACCGAGGGGCCGAGCCGCTCCCCGCGCCTCCGTGCCCCCCGCCTCTGAACCTCCGCACCTCCGCTGGACGGACGGCGGCCCGCTTCCCCTGAACTCCCCGCTCCCCTCCTTCGTCCCCGCCCTGGGGCCCGTCCCCTCGGTGACCGGTCAGTCCGCTGCGACCTCGATGGTGTAGCGGTTGGTCTCCACGCCCGCCGCTGTCACGACCTGGACTTCGATCTTGCCGGGTTCGACGTCGACGGGGACGGGCGCGGTGAGGACGGCGTCGGTGGGGTTGCTGAAGCCGCCGGCGACGGGGACGAGCGGGACGTGGACGTGGACGGGGCCGATGCGGACGACCATGCGGGAGAGGTGGTCGGCGGTCTGGGCGCCGGGTGGGACGAAGCCGGAGCCGCGGATCTCGATGTCGTCGCCGTTGCGGATGGGGGCGTCGAGGTCGCCGGCCTCGCGGGCGCGGACGACGGAGAGGATGACGGGGCGGCCACCCTCGGCGTACTTGCCGGCGACGTAGGTGGCCGCGGAGACGAGGACGAGGAGGGCCAGGCCCCAGGGGAGGTCGGGGAGTTGGTCGGGGCGGCGGGCGAGGCGGACCGCCGCGAAGGCGAGGGCGACGGTGCAGATGATCACGTACTGGATGTCGGTGAAGCTGCCGCGGCCGGAGTCGTCGGTGAGGAGGTCGGCGGCGCGGGGGCGGTGGGCGCGGACCTTCTGGAGGCGCTGGGAGAGGACACGGAGACCGACCACGCGGCGGACCAGGACGGCGATGCCGCAGACGACGGCGAGGACGGTCACGATGCCGGCGCCGCGGGCGAGGTCGAGGCCGGCGATGAGGGCGTCGCGTTCGCGGTGGTTGGAGGCCGCGGCGAGGCGGCCGACGAGGACGAGGACCGCGAAGACGACGAAGAGGACCCAACCGGCCGCGATCGCGCGGGAGGTGGAGAGACGGTTGTCCTCGCCGATGACCGGTGCGAGGGCACCGCCGCGCGCCCGGTGGAGATACCCGGCGCCCGTCAGGGCCGCGGCCACCAGCAGGGCGGCGAGCAGACCGGCGGTGCGGGCCGAGGTCCACCCCGTGCCGATCGCGGTGAGGGACTGGACGAGGAGGAGGGTGACGACGGCGGCCCAGACCACGATCGCCGTGCGCAGCCACAGGCGGGCCAGCCAGGTCTCGCCCTCGACCCGGCCGCGTTCGGCGACGAGGGCCGCGGACTGGGTGAGTTCGTCGGACACCCACTGGCGGGAGGCGGACGCGGAGTGCGCGACCGCCGCCGGCAGCCCCTGCCCCGACGCGAACTCCTCCCGCTTCAGCAGGAACTCGGCGACCGCGCGCCGGTGTCCCGCGCGCGCCCCGTGCGGGCAGTCCCCGCACGTGCACCCGCCTTCATGGGCGCCCGCGCCCATGCCCCCTCTCGCCTCCTGCACCGCCACGCCCGAGTCCGCCTTCCCGCGCCGTCGTCCGCGGGCGCCACCGCGCCCACGTCCGCGTACTTCGGCTTTCGCCGCCACCGTCATTGCCATCTGCCAGCACTGCTGTCACCGCTCCGGCCACGAGGGCGACGACAGTCGCCCGTGCGTTGCCGGGACCGCTGCGTCGATACCGCCGTAGCGCGGTGTCGTACATTCGTCCGCTCACTACCACAGCCGTGCGGCCGTACAACTGCCCTGCGATGACAGCGAATTGTGCCGTATGGAACACGGCCCGCATTCGGCAGGGCCACTCCGTGCGTGGGAGGCGCGGGGTGAAGTGCGGGTGCTCGTGTTGACCGGGCTGGGAGAATCCTCCTATGGCCGAGATCATCCAGCGTGACGGCGTCTGGGCCTTCGACGGCGACACGGTCCGGATCACGCCGGGCCTGCACCGTTCCGTGGCGCTGTTCCGACAGACGTACGGGGAGATCGCGGTGCCGCTGGAGGCGGTGGCCGGTGTCGTCTACGAGCCCGAACGCAAGCGCGGGCGGCTGCGGTTGCGGCTGCGTGAGGGCAGTGATCCGCTGCTGCAGGCCACGGGCGGGCGGCTGCCGGACGAGGCCGACCCGTACCGGCTGACGGTCGATCTCGACCGGTCGGGGGTCGCCGAGTACGTGGCCGAGGAGATACGGCGGTCGATGCTGCTGGAGCAGACGCCGAAGGAGCCCGCCGGGGCCTACCTCCTGCCCGGTCCGCCCGTGCCGGTGTCGGTGCGGTCCAGTGACGGCACGGTGTCGTTCGACGGGACGCGGGTCCGGATCGACTGGAACGACACCTCCGACCGGGTCAAGCGCGCGACCGGCCCGCGGATCATCGACATCGGGGAACTGGTGCAGGTCGAGTGGGTGCCCAACTCCGGTTACGAGGACGGGTTCCTGCGGTTCGTGACGCGCGAGACCGTGTTCTCGAAGCTGCCGCCGGAGCGGGATCCGTTCGCCCTCGATCTGTGGGGCAGTGCGCGGCGCGACCTGCTCACGGCGCTCGTCGCGACGGCGGTCACGGCACGGCTCCCCCATCCGTCGACAGGGGCGAACGGCCCCGCGAACACAACCGTGGACGGCGCGCGGCCGGGCGGGGTCGACGCGGCGCGGCCGTCGGTCTCCGACCGCACCGACGCCTCCGACCGCACCGGCTCCTCCGACCACCACGACACGCTCCTGCGTCGGCTCCGCGAACTCGGGGAGCTGCACCGCGGGGGCGTCCTCACGGACGAGGAGTTCGCGGCCACGAAGGCCGCCGTGCTGCGCGGCTTCTGACGGGCACGCGCGAGATCGCCGTCCCACCAGGCCGTCACGCGTCGGCGGGGGCTGTTTGGCTGGTCGCGCGTTTCCCTGCGCCCCCTTCCGGATGCTGCGGTTCAACTCAGCAGATCCGGCTCGCTGCGGCTGATGTCCTGCCACAGCGGCTGGTAGTTGATCCACGCCACCAGGTCGCCGCCCGCCTGCTCACGTGTCGCGACGGCCAGCCGGTGTTCGATGAGCAGGGGGCGGCCCGCCGCCTTCGCCGTGAGCTGCACCTGGGCCGAACGTTCCATGGACAGGAACCACCAGGCCGCCGCGTCGACCGAGTCGCCGACCGTCAGCAGTCCGTGGTTGCGCAGCACGAGGGCCTTGCGGCTGCCGAGGACGGCGGCGATGCGGCGGCCCTCGTCCGCGTCCACGGCGACGCCCGTGTAGTGGTCGTAGAGCGCCTGGTCCTCGTAGAAGGCGCAGGACTCCTGGGTGATCGGGTCGAGCAGCTCGCCGAGGGCGGACAGGGCGCGGCCGTGCACGGAGTGACAGTGGGCGACGGCGACGACGTCCGGGCGGGCGGCGTGCACCTGGGCGTGGACGGTGAACGCGGCCTGGTTCACGTGGTAGCGGCCCTCGATCACCTGGCCGTCCTGGTTGGCGAGGACCAGGTCACTCACCGTGACGTGCTTGAAGGGCATCCCGAACGGGTTGACCCAGAAGCAGTCGCTGAACTCCGGGTCGCGCGCGGTGATGTGTCCCGAGACCCCCTCCTCGAACCCCATGCGCCCGAAGATCCGCAGGGCCCCGGCCAGCCGTTCCTTGCGGTGCCGTCGCTCGTCCTCCACCGACTCGTGCATCGGCGGCATGGCGAACCGGAGCTGGTCGGTGGGTAGAGGCAGGGGCGGTGTGGGCCCGTGCATGTGTCCTCCAGAATGACTTCCTTTACGAAGCGGAAGCTACCGTCGGTCCCCAGGGAGAACAGGTCCGTCCCGTGAAGAGAGTGCGCAACCGTTACGCAAGTCACCGAAGCGCGTCAGGTGGCGCACCGCTCGGCCGGGTCGGGCAGCGCCGTACGGCGCCCCGCGGCGCCGATACATCGGCCGCATGTCGGCCGTACGTCGCTCGGGGTAACCGGACAATGGTTGTCGGGTATCCGGGTGAGACTCGATGTATGCCGGAGAATCTTTCGAACTGGGGCGCCTTCGTCGCCGCCGAACCTGAGCTCGCCGAGACCGTCGAAGCGCGTTTCGGGGCCTTCACCCATCACGTCCTCGCCACCCTGCGCAAGGACGGGTCGCCGCGTACGACCGGGCTGGAGGTCCGGTTCAAGCGGGGGGAGCTGTGGTTGGGGATGATGCCCGACTCGCTCAAGGCACTCGATCTGCGCCGCGATCCCCGCTTCGCGTTGCAGGCCAACCCGGGGCCGGGCACGGGGATGGGCGGCGGGGACGTGCGGGTGAGCGGGCGGGCGGTCGAGGTCGACGATCCGGCGGAGAAGGCCGCGTACGGCGAAGAGGTGGAACCGCCGGAGCCGTTCCACCTCTTCCGCGCCGAGTTGACGGAGGTCGTACGGACCTACGTCGAGGACGACAAGTACCTGGTCGTCCAGGTCTGGAAGCCCGGAGAGCCGGTGCGCGCCCTCAAACGGACCTGAGCCCCTGCCCGAGCCCTACAGAGCCCGAAGCCCCGAGCCCCGAAGGGCCCTGAGCCCGGGGCTCACTCCCACTCGATGGTGCCCGGCGGCTTGCTCGTCACGTCGAGGACGACGCGGTTGACGTCGGCGACCTCGTTGGTGATCCGGGTGGAGATCTTCGCGAGGACCTCGTACGGCAGTCGCGACCAGTCGGCGGTCATGGCGTCCTCGGAGGAGACCGGGCGCAGCACGATGGGGTGGCCGTAGGTGCGGCCGTCGCCCTGGACGCCGACGGAGCGGACGTCCGCCAGCAGCACCACCGGGCACTGCCAGATGTCGCGGTCGAGGCCGGCCGCCGTCAGCTCCTCGCGGGCGATGGCGTCGGCCTCGCGGAGCAGGTCGAGGCGCTCCTTGGTGACCTCGCCGACGATCCGGATGCCGAGGCCGGGGCCCGGGAACGGCTGACGCTGGACGATCTCCTCCGGGAGCCCCAGCTCCTGGCCGACCATCCGGACCTCGTCCTTGAAGAGTTTGCGGAGCGGCTCGATCAGCTTGAACTCGAGGTCTTCCGGCAGGCCGCCGACGTTGTGGTGGGACTTGATGTTGGCCGTGCCGGTGCCGCCGCCGGACTCGACCACGTCCGGGTAGAGGGTGCCCTGGACGAGGTACGCGACCTCGGGGCCCTCGTCGGCGATGATCTCCGCCTGGGCCTGCTCGAAGACGCGGATGAACTCGCGGCCGATGATCTTCCGCTTCTGCTCGGGGTCGGAGACCCCGGCCAGCGCCTTCAGGAAGCGCTCCTCCGCGTCGACGACCTTCAGCTGGACGCCGGTCGCGGCGACGAAGTCCTTCTCGACCTGCTCGGTCTCGTTCTTGCGCATGAGGCCGTGGTCGACGTAGACGCAGGTCAGCTGGGAGCCGATGGCCTTCTGGACGAGGGCCGCGGCGACCGCGGAGTCCACGCCGCCGGAGAGGCCGCAGATCGCGCGCTTGTCGCCGACCAGCTCGCGGATGGCCTCGACCTGCTCCTCGATGACGTTGCCGGTGGTCCAGCTGGGGGTGATGCCCGCGCCCCGGTAGAGGAAGTGCTCCAGGACCTGCTGGCCGTGCGTGGAGTGCATGACCTCCGGGTGGTACTGGACGCCGTACAGCTTCTTCTCGTCGTTCTCGAAGGCGGCGACCGGGACGACGTCGGTTGAGGCCGTGACGGTGAAGCCCTCGGGGGCGGCGGAGCAGGCGTCGCCGTGGGACATCCAGACGGACTGCTCGTCGGGGGTGCCCTCGAAGAGGGTGCTGCCGCTCTTGGAGACGTGCAGGGGGGTACGGCCGTACTCGCGGGCGCCGGTGTTGTCGACGGTGCCGCCGAGGGTGGTGGCCATCAGCTGGAAGCCGTAGCACATGCCGAAGACGGGGACGCCGGCCTCGAAGAGCTCGCGGTCGAGGCGGGGGGCGCCCTCGGCGTAGACCGAGGAGGGGCCGCCGGAGAGGATGATCGCCGCCGGGTTCTTGGCGAGCATCTCCGCGACCGGCATGGTGCTCGGCACGATCTCGCTGTAGACCCGGGCCTCGCGGACCCGTCGGGCGATGAGCTGGGCGTACTGGGCGCCGAAGTCGACGACCAGGACGGTGTCGGGAACGGCGGCAGCGGGGTTCGCTGATGACACGAGGTGCCTTCCGGCGGTGGGGCGGGGGTCTGTGTGGTCCGAGTCTACCGGGGTGGGCGCTCGTGAAGCGGGCCACCGGTGGCTCGGCCGGGGACCGCCGCGCCCCCTTTGCGGGAGGAAGGACTCTCGTCGGGTGGGGACGGTGGGGCGAGGCCGCGCAAAGGATGGGCCGGCGCGGGGAGGCGGTCGCCGCCTGCGCCCGGGCGCCATTGACGGCCCGCCCTCGCCCGGGCATCCGGCATGCCCCACCGCGATTCCGGACACGCGCGAGTGCGTCAAACTTCCGGACACGCGTCTGCCGGGATCGGTTCGTGGCGGACTGGCGCCCTCGTCGTGGCTTGTCGCGCAGTTCCCCGCGCCCCTAAAAGGGGCGCGGGCCGGGCGGTAGGGGCGGGGCGTGGCATACTGGCGCTCATGTTCGCGCACTCGACCCTTGTCTTTAGCTATGGCACCGGGCCCACCGGCTGCCATGGTCGTGCTGCTTGAGCAACTGACAAGCGACTTCCCCAGGCGCCCCGGGCCGACAAGGTCCGGGGCGGCTGGCGTTTTCCGGGTCTTGCCGCTCCGGGGGTCCGTTCGACTTCCGACGAGGAGCCCCAGGATGACCCTCACCTCCACCGAGAAGACCGGTGCCCGTACCTCCGAGGCGGCCGGTGTGATCACCGGTGCCCGGGAACGCATCGACGCCCTGGACGACCGGATCATCGGCCTGATCCAGGAACGCGTGGCGGTCTCCGCCGTGATCCAGGAGGCACGGATCGAGTCCGGCGGCAGGCGCGTGAACCTGTCGCGGGAGATGGAGGTCCTGGCCCACTACAGGGACGCCCTCGGCAAGCCGGGCACCGCGCTCGCCATGACCCTGCTGGAGCTGTGCCGGGGCCGTGTCTGACCGGCGCGCACCGGCGGCGCACATACGTACGCCTGTCCTCTCACCCGTACGGCGCGTGACCGCCGTACGACGCGTTTCGTTGGTGTCGGTGTCCGTGCCAGCCAGGTGCGGGCCCGAAAGAACCACGCGTGGCTCCGCTGGAGCGATGAGGCGTCCGGATCGTGCCGTGCGCCGTGGGACCTCGCTCCAGGGTTGTGACCGGACGGCAGGGGACAGCAGCCCGGTCACTCAAGAGAACGGCCGGCTCCGGGGACGCCCGGGGCCGACCGGCGGAACTGTTCCGAGGTGGGCGCGACGGTCACGGAGCCCGTTCCCCCTTCACGACGCGGAACAGATCACCGACCCCAAGGGCCCCGCGGAACGGCCGAGCCTGCCGTTCCGCGGGGCCCTTCGTCACGCCGGGGGCGCTCAGCCGGCGACCTTCTCCACCTTCGCGACCTGTGCGTCCAGGATCGCGTCCGGCACCTCGGCCTTGTCCGCGTCGAGCATGTTCATCGAGTAGAACCCGATGAGTGTCGAGCCGCTGCGCACCACCGTGAAGGACATCGGGATCTCGGCGCCCTCGATGTCGCCCTTCACCTTGTAGGCGACGGCCTCGTCGCCCTGGTCGGGAGCGGTGAGGGCCTCGATGCCGCTGTACTTGTTGCCGACGTGCTCGTACCCGTCGCAGCTCTCCGTCGCCTTGCGCAGATCGGCCATGACCTTCTCGGCGTCGTCCTGCTCGTGCGCGGCCAGGGCGAGGGAGATGACGCTGGCGGAAAGCTCGTCCTCCGAGGTGACCGTGCGTCCGGCGCGGGCCTTCGCCTGCGGGTCGGAGGTGAAGTAGAACATGTTCGCGAGGGGCTGACAGGCGGCCGGCTGCGCGGGAACGGTCTCGGCCGGCATGTCCTCCGCGGGCATGTCGGCGATCTTGTACCCCTTCACGTCCCCCTTCGCGAGGGCCGCCTCCTTCAGCTGGGCGGCGGTCAGCGCGGCCTTCCCGGCGCCGTCCTCCCCGTTCTTGGCGTCCTCGGCTGCCGAGGCGCTGCCCGCGGCCGACGGCTTCTTCTCCGCCTTGTCCTCGTCGCCGCCCCCGCCACACGCCGCGGTCAATCCCAGCGTGGCCACGACCGAGACGGCCACCGCCACCCGCGACATCGTCGACTTCATGTCCCCCACCCTCATGACTTTCGTTTCATGCCTCACAGGGGCCCCATAGGCCCCATCGAACATGTATGTGACGGCGGGGCGTGCCCGTCGGTTGTACCGACCCGACGACCCATCCACGTGACTCACATCACACAAGAAAGCAGTTATTGCGGGCAACCTTTCACGGCACTCACCAGTCACATCTGGCACACGAGAGAAGAACCCGCGCTCGGAGGGGGGTGCGGGTCCTTCTCCGTAACTACTTCTTCGGCGGCACCGTCGGAACCGGCATCAGCGGCAGCCGGAGCGCGCCGAAGGCGTCCCCCGGGACCACCGGGTGCAGGGGCACCACGGGAGTGAGGCGTTCGTAGGCCTCCCCGGGGTCGGGGCGCCGGTCCGGCTCGCCGTTGTTGGGCCAGAACGACATCGCCCGCTCGGCCTGCGCCGTGATCGTCAGGGACGGATTGACGCCCAGGTTCGCGGAGACGGCGGCGCCGTCGACGACCGAGATGCCGGGGTGGCCGTAGAGGCGGTGGTACGGGTCGATCACTCCGTCGTCCGCGGTGGCGCCGATGGGGCAGCCGCCGAGGAAGTGCGCGGTGAGCGGGGTGCCCATCAGCTCGCCCACGTTGCTGCCGGCGAAGCCGTTGATCTCGGCGGCGATGGTGGAGGCGGCCCGCGAAGCGGCCTCGATCTGCTTGGGGTTGGGCGCGCCGTGGCCCTGACGTGCCGTCAACAGGCCCTTGCCCAGGCCCTTCGGCTTCAGGTGGGTCGACAGGGAATTGTCCAGGGACTGCATCACCAGGCCGATGATGGTCCGCTCCGACCAGCGGCGGTTGGAGAGCGAACGGGCCACCAGCAAGGGGTGTTTGGCCGCGTACGCCAGCCAGCCGAGGACGCGGGCGGTGCCCGACGCGGTGCTGCCCGCGTACGGGACCTGGAGGATCGACAGGCCGCCCATCGCGTTGGAGCCCTTGCCGTAGCGGACCGGCTCGATGTGGGTGTTCTCGTCGGGGTGGATGGAGGAGGTGATCGCCACGCCGCGGGTGAAGTCGACCTCGGGCGCGCCGTGCGCCTTGCGGTAGCGGCGGTTGTCGGTCTGGGCGCCGACCAGCGCTTCGGAGTTGGTGCGGGTCAGCATGCCCAGGCGGTCCGAGAGGTGCGGGAGTTGGCCGTTCGCCTTCATCCGGTGCAGGAGGGTCTGGGTGCCGTAGGTGCCGGCCGCGAGGACGACGCGGCGGGCCCTGAGCACCCGGCTCTCGCCCTTCCTGCGGTTGTCGGTCGGGAGGGTCGTCACGGCGTAGCCGCCCTGCGAGTCCTCCGTCACGGCCACGACCGTGGTCATCGGGTGGACCACCGCGCCCGCCTTCTCGGCGAGGTGGAGGTAGTTCTCGTTGAGCGTGTTCTTCGCGCCGTGGCGGCAGCCGGTCATGCATGCTCCGCACTCGGTGCAGGCGTTGCGGGCAGGGCCCGCGCCGCCGAAGTACGGGTCCGCGACCTGGTCGCCCGGCGCGGCTTTCGCCTTGCCGTCGGCGTCCTCGCCGTCACCGAAGAAGACGCCGACCGGGGCGAGGTGGAAGCTGTCGCCGACGCCCATCCGCTCGGCTGCGGCCTTCAGGTGCACGTCCGACGGGGTCATCGTCGGGTTGAGCCGTACGCCGAGCATGCGGCGGGCCTGGTCGTAGTACGGCTTCAACTCCTCCTGCCAGTCGGTGATGTCCTTCCACTGCGGGTCCTCGAAGAACGGCTCGGGCGGCACGTAGAGGGTGTTGGCGTAGTTGAGGGAGCCGCCGCCCACGCCTGCTCCGGCCAGCACCATGACGTTGCCGAGGAGGTGGATGCGCTGGATGCCGTACAGGCCGAGGGCGGGCGCCCAGAGGTAGTTCTTCAGGTCCCAGGAGTTCTTGGGGAGGGTGGCTCGGGTGAAGCGACGGCCCGCTTCGAGGACGCCGACCTTGTAGCCCTTCTCGGTCAGGCGCAGGGCGGTGACCGAACCGCCGAAACCGGATCCGACGACGATGACGTCGTAGTCGTACGACACTTGTTCTCCTCGTTGAGAACGGTCCTTGTCTGCGGGCCGTATGTGGTTGCTCGCGCCCACGCGGCGGAGCCGCATGTCGATACAGCCCCGCGCCCCTGAGGGCAGGGGCCGCTAGCGCAGCCGGAGTGCCTTCATCGCCCGGAGGCTGCGGCTCATGAACTGGGCGTACTTCTCGTCGTCCATGCCGAGGGACGGGGCCATGGGCAGCAGGCGCTGCTGGGCGACCGTCTGGGCCTCCGTGTACTTGAGGATGCCCTCGGAGCCGTGGCGGCGGCCGAGGCCGGAGTCCTTCATGCCGCCCATGGGGGACTGGACGGAGCCGTACGCGGAGGCGTAGCCCTCGTTGACGTTGACCGTGCCGGCGCGGACGCGGGAGGCGACCTCGCGGCCGCGGCGGCCGTCCTTGGTCCAGACGGAGGCATTGAGGCCGTACGCGGTGGAGTTGGCCTCCGCTATGGCCTCGTCCTCGTCCGTGAAGCGGTAGACGGAGACGACCGGGCCGAAGGTCTCCTCCGTGCACACGGACATGGGCTCCGTGACGCCGTCGAGGATGGTCGGCTCGTAGAAGTAGGGGCCGATGTCGGGGCGGGCCACGCCGCCCGCGAGGACCTTCGCGCCCTTCTCCACGGCCTCGTCGACGTGGCGGGTGACGGTCTCCAGCTGGCGTTCGCCGACGAGGGAGCCCATGTCGGCGCCGTACGCGAGGGACGTGCCGAGGCGCATGGCCTTGGTGCGGGCGGCGAAGCGCTCCAGGAAGGCGTCGGCGATGGACTCGTGGACGTACAACCGCTCGATGGATATGCAGAGTTGGCCGGCGGAGGAGAAACAGGCGCGGACGGCGCCCGCCGCCGCCTTCTCGATGTCGGCGTCCGCGAGGACCAGCATCGCGTTCTTGCCGCCGAGTTCGAGAGAGACGCCGACGAGGCGGGCGGCCGCGCCCTGGGCGACCTCGCGCCCAGTGCGGGTGGAGCCGGTGAAGGAGACGTAGTCGGCGTGCTTGACGACCTCGGGGCCGATGACGGGTCCCTCGCCGAGGACGACCTGGAAGACGTCGGCGGGCAGGCCGGCCTCGATGAGCAGGTCGCGGGCCCACAGGGCGGTCAGGCAGGTCTCCGTGTCGGGCTTCATCACGACGGCGTTGCCCGCGACGAAGGCGGGGATCGCGTCGCCGACGGAGAGTTCGAGGGGGTAGTTCCAGGGGGCGATCTGGCCGATCACGCCGCGCGGGTGGCGGAGTTCGGTGACCTTGGTGAGGGTCGGGACGGCGCCGGTGTGCCGTTTCGGCTTGAGGTAGAAGGGGGCCTTGCGGCCGTAGTGACGTGCGGCGACCGCGACGGCCTGGACCTCCTCGTGGGCGTGGAGGCGGGCCTTGCCGGTCTCCAGCTGGATGAGGTCGAGCACCTCGGCCTGGCGTTCGAGGACCAGGTCGTGGAAGCGGAGCAGGACGGCGGCGCGCTCCCGCACGGACCGCTGGGCCCAGACGGCCTGCGCGGCGCGGGCCGTCGCGTAGGCCTGCTCCACGTCCTCGGGGGTGGACTCCGGCAGGTCGGCGAGCTTCTCACCGGTGAACGGCGTGTGGTTGGCGGTGCGGCCGGAGCCGACCACGCCCTTGGTGAGCTGGGCGACCAGTTCGGGAGTGACCACGTCGGCGGCGGTACGGGCGCCCTGCGGGGCTGCCGCGAGGGGGTTGGTGCCGGTCGTTACCGTGGTGGTCGTACCGGTCTTCTCGGGGGCCTGCGAGTCCGTCATGACGCGCAGGGTATTCCGGACCGTACGACTTTGGGTACCCGGCGGTAACAGGCTTTCACCGGGCGCACACACCACGCCAGTGATCGCTGGCAACGAAGTGGCTCATCAGGGCGGCGGGCGGTGGCGTGCGGCCGCGAATGCGGCGTGGATCACGTCCGTGCGCGGCGGCTGCCTACGGTCCGATCTCCAGCCGCTCCCGCGCCCCTTTGAAGACGGCCGTGCCCTTCTTCTCGTCCGCCGTGCCCTTCGGCATGTCCACCCGCAGTTCGTACATCCGGTCGTCGTCGGTGCGGACGATCAGTTCCAGGACGCGGGTGGGTGTGCCGTCCAGGTAGTGGGTGGTGTCGGCGAGGACGGCCTCCTGGTCGTGGAAGCTCGTGGTGGTGTAGTTGGCGGTCGACTTCACGTCGCCCGCCACGATGTCCGTGGAGTCCTTGGCCTGTTCCATGGGTGAGGCGGGCGCCTCGTCCCACTGTGTCAGCCGCACCCGGACGACCTCCTCGCCCTCGTAGGTGACGGCACGGGGCTGCTCGTCGTCGCCGCCTTCCGCGCGGATCCGTTCATAGGGCACGGGGAGGGCGAGGACGGCGTCCATGGCCTCCTCGCGGTGGGCCACCCAGCGCGTGCCGGCCGTGGTGCCCGAAGTGGGGTCGGTGCTCGGGGACTCGACGCGGGCGTCCACCCACCCGACCGTTGGCTCGGCGACCTCGGTGACACCGCCGCCGGTGTCGAGCGCGACCCCGGCCCAGGCTCCCCCGGCGGTCAGCAGCAGCCCGACGGCGGCCAGAGCGACGAGACGACCGGCACGCGACCTGCGCCGGGGGCGCACGGCGCCGACCGGCCCGACTTCGGTGTCGGGCGCGTCATCGGGCTTCTCGCCCAGTGCGTTCTCGGACTCCTCACCCCGTAAGTTCTCGGGCCTCGCACTGTGCACGGCCTCGGGCCTCGCACCTTGCACGGCCTCGGGTCTCGCACCCCGTGCGCTCTCCGGCTCCTCACCCCGTACGTTCTGCGGCCTCCGCTGCTGCGGCCCGGCGGCATCCTGCGGCTTTTCGCCGAGCCGTAGCGTCCGCGTCCCCACGTCCTCGCTCGACTCGCGGAGCCCGGACGGCGTCCGGAGGTCGGGCGTCCGGCCCTCCGCCACCTCCTTCAGGAACCCGGCGGTCTCCTCGGCGTCCGGGCGGAGCGCCGGGTCCTTGGCCAGCAGGCGTACGAGCAGGGGGGCGAGAGGGCCCGCCCGCTCCGGCGCCGGCGGTTCGGCGGCGAGGATCGCGGCGAGCGTGGACTCCAGGGTGGTGCGGCGGAAGGGGGACCAGCCCTCGACGGCGGCGTAGAGGAGGACGCCGAGCGACCAGAGGTCGGAGGGCGGGCCGGCGGCGCCGGGGCCGGCCATTCGCTCGGGGGCGACGCATTCGAGCGACCCGACGAACTCCCCTGTCACGGTGAGCGATTCCTCGCCCTGGACGTGGGCGATGCCGAAGTCGGTGAGGACGACCTGGCCGTGCGGACCGAGGAGGACGTTGGCGGGTTTGACGTCCCGGTGCACGATGCCGACGCCGTGCGCGGCGTGCAGCGCTCCGACGACGGCGATGCCGACGCGGGCTGCCTCGACCGGGGTGAGGGCGCCACGTCTGAGCACCTCGTGCAGGGACTCGCCGCGGACCAGTTCCATGACGATCCACGGCGCCCCGTCCTCGACCACGACGTCGTGGATGGTGACGGCGGACGGGTGGTCGACGCGGGCGGCGGCGCGGGCCTCACGGTAGAGCCGGTTGGCGGCCCGCCGACGGGCGTCCTGCTCAGGGTCGCCGGGCCCGCCGGGACTGCCCGAACAACCGGGGCCGTACGGGCCATGCGGACCGTCCAAGCCATGCGGGCCGTTCAGGTCGTGCGAGCCGTACGGGTCGCCAGGGAGCTTGGGCTGTTTGACGGCGACTTCGCGGTCGACGAGTTCGTCGACCGCCCTCCAGACGGTGCCCATGCCGCCCGATCCGACGCGTTCCGTGAGACGGTAACGGCCGCCGACGAGACGACCGGTGGCCCGGGACGCCCGGACGCCGGACGGGAGTTCGTCGCGCGGATGTTCGCCGTCGTCGCTCATGCCCCATCAGTACCGTGCGAGGGCGGAGCTTGTCGACGCGGACCCGGTCGACCGGCGTTTCTAGCGTCGGCGGTTCCACAACTCCTGGGCCCAGCCGTACCGTTCGCGGTGCTTGGGCAGCGCCGTACGGCCGACCGCGGCGGCGAGTTTGCGCAACCGGCGCCAGTCCAGGGGCGGTTTGGGCTCGGGGACGCCGGGGCGGTCGCGGGGCACGCGGACGCGCAGGGCCTTCGGCGAGACCCGGCAGTGGACGGGGGTCGGCAGGACGAGGGCCTCGCCGTCGACGCCGACCTCGATCTCCGGCCGGTCGGCCTCGACGACGATCTCGTCGGCGACGAGGAGACTGAGGCCGGGGGCGTTCGGGCCGAGGACGAGTCCGGCGGCCTCGGCGGCGCTGTCGACGCGGACGCCGACGACACCGAGCACGCCGGCGTCGAGCCGTTCGCGGCGGCCGAGACCGACGAGGTCGTCACTGCGGTAGACGTTGTTGCTGACGAGGACGGCCTGGGGCGCGTCGATGACGGCGTCCCCGATGCGGGCCGTGAGCCGGGGACCCCGCTGGTGCGTGAGCAGTTCGGGCAGCAGTTCCAGGGTGGTGCGGACCTTGTCGTCGCGGTAGGCGGGGCTCTGCACGACGGCCGCGTACGCACCGAACGAGGCGTTGTTGACGAAGGGGTGGCCGCTGGCGTAGCCGAGGTCGACGTGGAGTTCGACGCCCTTGTCGGTGAGGGCGTCGAGGCAGGCGGCGGGATTGTCGCGGTCGAGGCCGAGGTCCATGGCGAAGTGGTTGCGGGTGCCGGCGGAGATGACGAGCAGCGGGACGTCGTACGCGGCGGCGATGGCGGCGACCTGGGCCTGGGTGCCGTCGCCGCCGGCGACGCCGAGGAGGTCGGCGCCGTTCCTGACGGCGTCCCGGGCGAGGACGGCGACGTCCTCGTGGCGCGCGGGGTCGAGCAGGTGGACGGTGGCGCCGAGTCGTTCGGCGCGCTCCTTCAGCCGGAAGCGTTCGACCTTTCCGCCGCCGGACTTGGGGTTCATGATGAGGAAGGGGCGGGTGGGGGCCGGGACGCGGTGTTCGGGGACGTGCACCTGATGGGACTTGGTGCTGCTGAGGGCGAACTTGCCGGACCAGACGGCGACGCTCCACAGGGCGGCGGAGACGATCACGACCCAGAGCAGGTTGACGACGGCGAACCACCAGACGACGCCGACCGGTGCGGCCACGGCCAGCACTCCCGCCGCGACGCGGGCGGGGCCGCGCCGGGTCAGTACCCACCAGAGGGCGGCCACGGTGAGGCCGGCGCCCAGCACGACACCGGCGACGAGGAGGAGGCTCGCCCCGCGGGCGTAGCCGAGGGGCAGCAGCACGGCGAGGACCGCGCAGCCGAGGGCGGCCCTGGCCGCCCAGCGTTGTCTCGCGTGCGCCCGTACGTCCAGGTGTTCGATGCCCACGCTCGCTCGCCCTTCGCGCCGATCATGCACTTGACACGGCATGTTAGGGGCTGCGGGCCGGGCGAAGCGACGATTGCCGAGGACGAGGACAAAAGATCCGGTGGGCCACCGCCGAAGCGGTGACCCACCGGATGTGTCGCGGACTAACCCGCTTTCACCGGCACGAGCCGGTGCAGTCTCGCCGCGCAGTGCGGAGCGAGCGGGACTTCGGCGCTGTCGATCCGATAGGCACCCGCCTCGCTTTCGAGGACGAACAGGTCGTCCTCGGTCGCTTCGGCGCCCGGAAGCGCCGCGTCCATGAGCGCGAGACTTCCGTCGCTCTCCAGCACCGGTCCCTCACGCCAGACGATGGAGTCGAGATCGACCTCGGACGCGTGCGCACGCATCTCGTCCTCGGAGTTCGCGTGCACCCACTGGACGATCAGAGAACGCGACTCCAGGACCGTGCTCGCCAGGGGTTCGTCCCCGAGGACCACCACGTTGCGGCCCGGCAGCAGGTAGCACTCCGACCGTCCGGCGTCCGTCCCCTCGATGACGAGATCGTAGTCACCCTCGTATCCCGTCCAGGTGGGAAGCAGCGACACCGGAGCCAGCAGGAAGGGACCGCCGTCCGTCTCCAGCCATTCACGGCCCTCAATAGCCCTGTGCGTCATAGAGCCCTTTCATCACCGACTTCAAGCGGCCTGCCCAACCACCCTGTCGACTGCTGCAGGGGCGGCACTGCGGATAGAGGCGCTGGGGCGTGCCGTCCGGAACCCAGGAGCTGATCGGCTGGTGGTCGGGGACGAACCGGCCGTTGCCCCCCGGGTCGAGTGTGCCGCAAGTATGGCATCCGAACCGGAAGCCCAGCTCGTCGATCTGGTCGTGCTCCTCGTCCGTGAACCGCTGCGACTTGCTCCGGGCGGGAATCGACTCGCCGGCGTAGTTGCCGATGGGGCATACCTGCTCCGGGTCGCTGCGCCTGCTTCTGTTGTGGACGAGGAGCGCCTCGTCCTCGGCCAGCACGTAGTACGTGTGCAGCTCGCTGACGGTGAGGTTGTGCACCGTGGCTGTCGGCTCGCTCCACCGCACCACGGCCGTGATCCGGACCCGCGTCCCCTCGCTGGTGCTCAGCCACTGTCCCGCCGCGAGGTCCTCGGCCCGCAGCCACTCCCCGAGTTCGGGCACCCAGAAGGGGTGACCGTCGGTCGCGGTGACCGACGCCGTCTCGGTGCCCTTGTCGCCGTCGGTGTCGACGGTGACCTCGACGAGGTGCTTGAGGCCCGTGCCCTTGATCTCGGCGGTGACGGTCTCGGTCCTGGTCTCCCCGGTCTCCGGGTCGGTGGCGAGGACCTTGTCGCCGATGTCGACGTCCTCGATCCGCTTCGTCGAACCGTCGGCCATCAGCACCCGTGTGTCGGGCGTGAAGCTGTTGCACGAGGAGGCCGCGCTCTCAGCCGCGTCGGCGGCCTTCTTGCTCTTGCGCCAGTCCTTGAACCCGTTCCACAGCTTCTTGCCGAGTCCCACGACGCGCTTGCCGAGGGCGTACGCCTTGTCGAGCCGGTACCAGTACTTCGACACGAGCTTGCCGACCGGACCACCGCCGATCAGCGAGGTGACGACGTTCACGGCGGTCGCCCCGCAGGAGCCGAGGCTGCCCGTGGTGAAGCAGTCCAGCGCGTCCGTGATGCCCAGCTCGTCGGCGATGATCTTGCCGAGTTCCTTGGCGATGGCGATGGCGCGCTGCTTGGCCGCCTCCTCCTCCGCCCGGGCGTGGTCCGCCTTCGCCTGGGCGGCGGTGTGTGCGTTGCCTGCGGGGGCGACACCACCCGTGCCGTCGGCGTTGGCGGCCACCGCGCCGCGCTTGTGGCCGGTCGGCCACGGCCCGCACTCCTGCCAGCCGCCCACGCACTCCGCGAGTCGCAGTCCGGAGGCGTCGCTGAAGGTGACCGGGTTGTTGTTGGAGTAGGCGTAACCGTTGATCTGCTGCGGGTCGGTGTAGTCGACGATCGGGTCCGCCGAGACGAAACGGCCGGTGTCCGTGTCGTACTCGCGTGCCCCGAGCGTCGTCAGGCCGGTGGATCCCTGGACGGTGCCGCCGACGAAGCCCTTGTCGTTGACCCACCCGGTCGCGGACGACGTGGAGTCGTCCCGTGCGTTGCCGAAGGGGTCCGTGCGGCGGCGGGTCGTCCCGCCCGTCTTCGCGTCGACCGACAGCTGCGCGGTGCCCTGGTGGTCGGCTGCCAGGAAGCGGACACCGTCCGCCTCCCGCATCGCCACGGTGACGGACGCGAAGGTGTAGTAACGCGTCGCCGTCACGGTGGACGTCGACTTGGCCAGGTGGAGCTCCATGCCCGGCAGGTAGAACGTCTTCTCGTCGGGGGCGTCCCGAACGATCCGCTGGCCCAAGGCGTCGTAGGTGTACGACGTCACGGACCCGTCGGCGTTCGTGACCGTCGTCAGCTCGCCCTGCCTGTCCCAGCCCAGCGACTGGGTGTCCCCGTCCAGGACCCGCGTCCTGGTGTTGCCCGAGGCGTCGTAGGTGTAGGTGTCCCGAGACGTGATCTGCGGGGTCGTGGCCGTCGCCGTGGTCGTCTCGGTGACCGAGGACACCGTGTGGGCGCCCGAGGCCGCTCCCGCGGGACCGGAGCCCTCCTCCCCGTACGCGTACGCACGGGTCGACGTCGGGCCGCCGTTCAGTCCGTGCCGTACCTCACTCGTGCGGTTGCCGATCGAGTCGTAGCCGTACTCCGTCCAGTACGGGGACGCTCCCCCGACCGTGGTGGACGACGCCCCCGAGGAGCACGCGGTCTGCGAGGCAGCCGTGCCCGACGCGCCGCCGGGCGCCACCGACGACGTCCAGGCGTCCGTCAGTCGGCGCAGACCGTCGTACGCGAAGCACTGCACGTCCCGCGTGCCGCCGGTCGGGGTGTCGGCGATGGAGAGGATGTCGCCCACCGCGTTGTAGGTGTAGCTCGCGTCGTAGGCGACGCTCGACGCGCCCTCCACGTCCGTCCGCGTGCTGGTCAGCCGGTCCGTCCCCCGCTCGAACGTGTTCGTGATCCACGTCTTGGGAGCGGACGCGTCCCCGGTGGACAGCTCCAGCTGTTCCAGGTTCGACGTCGGGGAGTAGGAGACGTCCGACACGTAACTGCCGCCGCCCAGCGAGGTGTTCAGCGCCACCGGGCGTTGCAGTTCGTCGTACGAGTACGACAGCGCCTCGCCCGCCAGACCGCCTGCCGCCGGCAGACCCTGCCCCTGTACGGTGCCGTCGTCGTTGTACTGAGTGGTGAACTCGTAGGTGCCGCCGAGCTGTGGCTCAGCCGTCTTCGACAGGAAGTACTTCGTCGAGACCGGCTTGTAGTCGTTCTCCGGGTCGAGCGTCGGATAGGTCACCGACGAGTGGACAGCGCCGTCCTTGTAGGTGTAGACGCCGTACAGCTCGCCCTTGGCGACCGTGTCGTACCGGGTGACGGAGAGCCTCGTGCCGGTGGTGGCTTCGCCGTCCCAGGTCGAGACCGGGCGGCCCAGTTCGTCGTACACGGTCGACGTCCTGGCACCGTTGACGGTGGACGAGGTCTGCCGGTCCAGTTCGTCGTACGTGAACGTGGTCTCGCCCGTGTCCGGGTCCACCGCCGACTTCTTGCGGCCCAGTTGGTCGTAGGTGTACGACCATGTGTTCCCCTGGTCGTCCGTCACCTTGGACAGCAGGCCGGCGTCCGTGTACGCGTACGAGGTGGTGACGGCGCCACCGGAGGCCGGGTGCTGGATCCGGGTCGTGGTGCGATCCCGCGCGTCCGTCACGACCGTCGACTTCGTGCCGCCGGCCGGCGGTGTCGTCGTGACCCGGTCGCCGCCGTACGTGTATGTCGTGCGGTGCTTCTCCGCGCCCTGCACCTTGAAGAGGGTCGCGGTGACCCGGCCCGCCCCGTCGTACTGTGTCACCGTCTGCGCGTCGAGGTCGGCGTCGACCGGCTCGAAGAGCGTGGCGGCGGGGGCGCCCGCGACATGGTAGGTGTCGTTGACCTTCACCACACGGCCGGAGCCGTCGTAGAGGGTGTCCGCGACCATACGGCCGCCGTCGGCGCCCTCGGTCTGTTCCTGACGGGGCCGCAGAAGGCCGTCGTACAGCGACCACTCACTGCCGTACGACGTGCCGTCGTTCTCGATCCGCTGGGTGTGGACGGCGGTCGGTGCGTCGTCTCCGCGGACCAGGTACTGGTACTTGATCGAGGCGCTCAGCCCGATGCGGTCCGGCAGCCAGACGGAGGTGAGACGGCCGAGCCCGTCGTAGGCAAGCTCGGTCCGCTTGCCGTTCTGGTCGACCTTCGCACGGGGCAGGCCCCACTGGGGTGCGTACTCGGTGGACGTCGTCCAGCCCAGCCTGTTCGTGGTCGTCGACTTCGTCGCCAGACCGAAGGTGTCCGTGTAGGTGGTCGACGAGGTGTACGCCGTGCCGGACGACGCCGTCTGGGCGTCCTTCGCCACCAGGGGGCGGCCGTAGTCGTCGTACGTCGTCACGGCGGTCGTCCGGTACGTGGCCGTCGTGCCGTCGTGCGCCGACAGCTTCTTGGTCATGGTCGCGTCGCCCTTGGTGGGGGCCGCGCCCAGGGTGGTCGAACCGTCGTAGTGGGTCAGCTCGTCGGAGATGACGTCCGTCTTGCGGTTCGGCGTCGTCGAGCAGTCGACGCCGACCTTCTCCACGCGCGAGACGTACGAGTAGAGGTGGAGGCTCGCGTTGTCGGCGTACTCGGTGCGGGTGCACTCGTTGTCGGCGACGCCCACCTCGCCGGCGTCGTCCACCCGCACGGCGCGCCCGGTCTTGTCGTCGTAGGACGTCGTCGACCTCAGGTGCCGCCAGTTGCCGGAGCCGAGGGAGACGTAGGTGTCGACGGAGCCCTTGTCGAGGTAGCGCGCCCGGCGGGTGCCCCAGTCCTCGACGCGGGTGGCCGTGACGTGGGTCCAGGGCAGGGTGACCGCGCGCTGGGTGATGTCGGAGCCGTTGTAGGTGATCGTCTCCAGCTCCTGGCCGGCCTTCCAGTCGGAGTCCTCGTAGGAGGTACCGGCGGAGTCCTTGACCGTGGCCGAGCGGGCGTCCCCGTCGGCGTCGACGTCACCGTCGAGCCCTCGGAAGAAGACGTGCTCGGACTTCGTGTTCGAGGCGGAGTTGGTACCGTCGGAGGTCTCGACACGGACCCGGCCGTAGCCGCGCCAGTCGCCCCAGGTGCGGAACTCGGCGGTGGTGATGCCGTCGGGCCTGACCTTCCGCCAGCCGGCGTCGCCGAGGTAGGTGTACGAGGTGACCTTCTCGGCGTTGCCGCCGGTGAGGTCCTGCTCCACGACGGAGGCGACGACGTACTTGTGGAACCAGTCGACGATCGGCTCCTCGGCTCCCGGCGGACTCCACTTGACCGGGAAGCAGCGCTTGGTGGAGGAGTCCTCGGCGGGCAGGGTGCTCGATGTGCACTGCGTGTCCGCGTAGTTGACGCTGAGGACCCCACCGGTCTCGTTCTTCACCGCCGACAGCCGGAAGCGGTGGAAGGGCTGGATGTTGTCGCCGGCCACGTCGACCCGGCTGGCGAGCTGCTGGCCGTAGAGCTCCACGGACGGCATCGGGACGTCGGTGCCCACCTTGCCGGTGTGATCGATGGCTTTCAGCCACAGCGACTTGGAGCCGTCACCGTTGTCGGTGAAGTCGTGGGAGAGGGCCCACTCGTCGACCGCCGAGTACGTGGAGTCACCTGTGCGGATCTGTGTGGTGATCTTCGTGAGCTTCTTGCGGGTCCAGAACGTCGGCGAGTTCTGGCCCACGCACTTGGTGTCGGCCTTGCAGTTCTGGTCCCAGGGCACGTCCGGCCAGTCGGCGGCCGTGGCGTCCGTCAGGTCGCCGGGCTCGCAGTCGGTCAGATCGCCGATGCAGCGCTCGGCGGTGGTGAAGACGACACGGGCGGACGGCTCGGTCGAGTAGACCTTGCCGGCGCGCTGACCGTAGTCGATCCGCTTGAGGTACCCGCCGCGGACGTACGCCTTGCCGTTCTCGCCGGTCTTCAGACCCTGCGTGTAGTGGTTCGTCTCCTTGCCGTAGTAGTACGACATGACGTTGCCGTGCGGGTCGATGACGTGGTCGAGGTTCCAGCGCCAGGCCTGCGTGCAGTGGGCGTTCGCGAAGGTCGCGTTGTGGCAGGGCTCGCCCGAGTCGTCTCCGTACACGGGAACGGTCCAGGTGGAGGCGGTCTCCTCCTTGCCACTGCTGTGACCGGGGAGGCGGCCCAGGCCGAAGAAGTACTGGGTGCCGTCGGTCGTGGTGACCTTCCAGTGCTCACCGTTGTTGTCGCCGTTGGCGGCGTCGGTCAGCTTCTCGACCTTGGAGTTGTCGTCACCGCTGACCCGCCACTCCCCGGTGGTGTCGTCCTTGACGATCTCGCCGGAGGTGCCGCCCGCGAGGGACAGCGTGGCGTTGTCGTACGCCCAGCACTGGTCGCCGTACGTGTCCTCGTGACCGTCGTCGGCGCAGGCCTTGTAGCTGCGCTCGATGAAGCCGGGCTCGTAGGTGAAGCCCTGGCCGATCCACGAACCCTGGTTGTTGGTGGCCGCGGTCTGGCCGTCCACCGACTGGGAGTTGTAGGAGAGGCCGACCTTGGGTTGCGAGCCGCCGGGGACGGGCGGGGTGGTGAGCGGGTACGACCAGGTGAAGGCGCCGGACGAGGTGTCGACGCCCCACTCGGAGGACGCCTTCAGACTCGTCGCCTTGTAGTCGCCGCCGTCGCCCTCCGCGCCGGCGGTGGCCGCGAGGACGGTCACCGAGGAGGTGCTCGCGGACGCGGTCCGCATCAGCTGGGTATCGGTGCCGGCCGTGTCGCCGGCCGCCGTGACCTGGGCGGTGAGGGTCTGCTTCGCCGCGTCGTTGGTGCTCTTCAGGTACGTCGGCGTCGAGCAGCTCTTCTTCTCCGGCGTGGTCAGTACGCACTCCGGGTACTGCGCGAGGCGCAGCCGGGAGCCGTAGCCGCCGCCGTACGCGTCCGCGAAGGCCGAGTAGTCCAGGGCGACCTGGGCGGTGCCCCTGCTGTCCTCGCCGTCGGCGCGGGCGACCGTGAAGAGGACGCCGTCGACTCCGGCCGCGGTGGTGGCCTTGCGGCCGAGGACCTCGACGCGGAGGGAGTCTGCGGCGTTCTTGCCGCCGATGGCCCTGGCGGTCAGGGGGAGGCCCTCGGCCCGGGTGGCCTTGTCGCTCGTGAGGGCGACTTCGGCGGTGGCCGCCTTGGGCCAGGTGGTCTTCTCGGCGTCCTTGACCGCGGCCTTCGCGACGTCGTCGCTCTGCCTGAACTTCTCGGGCTTGGCGTTCCTGCCGCGGACCGGGTCGTCGAGGTTGGTCTGGGTGCCGGGCTTGGTGAGGCCGTCGGCTGCGGCCAGGGCCTGGGGGGAGTACTGGGGGAGCAGGCCGATCGACAGCGCGAGGCCGAGCACGAGCGCGGCGCGGCGACGGCCGGTGCGCCAGGCCGGTCTCGGGGACCGGTACCAGGGGGGCGAGGACATGACGTCTCCCGTCAGGAGGGGATCGGGAAGAGAGGGGGTCGAATGGGTGAGGGTGGGGCCGGTGCGCCATGGGCAGGCGGAGTAGGTCGGTTGCGCGGCCACCGGCCGGTGGGGGCGTTCGCGCAGTTCCCCGCGCCCCTTAAGGCGCGGGGAACTGCGCGATCAGCCACGGACGGTCCGCGGACGAAGAACGCCCTGGTCACCCTTCACTGATGCTTGAGCCCGCCGGCATGACCGCCACCAGCGTCACCAGGGATGCGTCCAACGGCCCCTGGTACATGCGGACTTCGTCAACCGCCCCGGAGAAGTACTCGCTCCCCGCCGTTCCGGTGAGCGTGCGGCCGACCTGGAGGCTCGTGGTCGTGAAGTTCCATGTGTTGTCCCAGGGAGCCTCCGCCACCGCGACGCCGTTGACGTAGAGCAGCACGTCACCGAAGACCGCGTTGTGGACGAGCGCCAGATGGTCGCCGTCGCCCTCCGCACTCGGCAGGTCGCCGTGGTCGAGGACCGTGGTGACCACCGGGTCCGTCGCGTCCGCGTCGGTCACCTTCAGCTGCCAGCGGTTGCTCGCGGCCAGGTACTTGACCGTGACCGCGCTGCCCCTGGCGCCGGACAACGAGAGCACCGTCTGGTCCGCGGTGGAGCCGGTCGAGGCGAGCCGGGCGCGGGCGGTGAGGGTGAAGCTGTCCTCCGCGGAGAGCACGCCGGCGGCCCGGGTCGCGTAGGCGTTCGTGCCGTTCAGCGCCAGGTGCCCGTCGCCCCACAGCGGCTCGGCCGGGGGTACGCACTCCGGGTCGGCCTCGGGGTCGCAGGAGTCGTCGGGCAGGTAGACGGAGGCGCCGCCGCCCAGGGTCAGACCGGTGCCGCCGTCGACCTCCGGGGAGATGCCGGACGCGGACACGTCGAGCGGCCAGTAGGCGAGCTGGCGGGGCTGGACGCCGCCCAGCTCCTGCCCCTCGGCGGGCGGGATCACCCGGTCGTGGATCTTGACGTCGGCGACCGTGCCCTTGAGGTGTCCGAGGTAGCCGTCGAGGGCCAGCTTGCGGCCGATCTGTACGGCGCCGCCCGCGTTCCAGGTGGTGCGGCGGGCCTGGACGTCGTCGGCGACCAGGACGCCGTTGACGTACAGCATCATCTTGCGCTGCTCGGCGTCGTAGACCCCGATGAGGTGCGTCCAGCTGCCGGGGACGGCGGCGGCGCCCGAGACCTTCCAGGTGCCGAGCGACTCGATGTCTCCGTAGGGGATGCGGAAGGTCCACGACGCGGAGTCCACGTCGTAGCCGAGCTCGAAGCCGGGCTGGGCGGTGCCGTCCTGGCTGACGACGGTCATGTTCTCCTTCGGCAGCGAGGGCAGCATCACCCAGGCTCCGACGGAGAAGGTCCTGCCGGTGTCGACGGCGGGCTCGCCCGCGTCGAGCCAGGCGTTCTCGGTGCCGTCGAAGGAGACGGCGGTGTCGGCGGAGCCGAGCGGTCCCCCGGCGCCGAAGGTCACCCCGGAGCCGGCGGTGGCGTCGGGCGCGTCCCCGCTGCCGGCGGCCTTCGTGGAGCCCCTGGCGTCACCGAGGGTCCAGGCCGCGACCGGCGCCCGGCCGTCGCTGACGAGGAAGACGTGCACCGTCGGGGTCTTCTGCGCGTTGCCCGCCCCGTCGACGGCCGTCACCTGCAGCGCGTACGTGCCCTCGCTCGGCGGCATCCAGCGGATGGTCGCCGGGCCGCCGGTGGACTCGGCGGCCACCGTCTTCGGGGTGTTCACCGCGTGCGGGCCGGTGAAGCGGTACGTGTACTTGGTGACGTCGGCGGAGGGCGAGTCCATGGTGAAGCTGCCGTAGTCGCCGGTGCCGACGTGCCAGGCCTCGTCGTCCGGGTACGTGGCGGAGGTGACGGTCGCCGACCTGGGCTGCGTGGTGTCGTAGATGAACTCGCACCGGGTCTGCGCGCCGTCGGAGGACCAGGCACCGTAGGCCACCTGGTCGTAGCCGCGCACGGCCCAGCCGATGACGGTGTTCTTCGGGAGGGTGAAGCCGGGCTCGCCGTCGTCCTTGACGTCACTGCCGATGGTGTAGAAGGACGTCGCCTGACCGGTCTGGGTGATCTTCTTGCTGACGTTGGTGGTGGCGCGCTGACCCGTGGTGGCGTAGTGCGTGACCGTCTGGCCGTCCTTCTCCCAGAAGACCTTGAACTGGGCCTGCAGCTGCTCGGAGTTGGAGCCGGTGTCGTTGTGGTCGTAGTCCTTGAGCACGACGCTGACGCGGGGCGCCTCGGTGACGTAGTGCTCGGTGGCCGCGCCGAACTCGCAGGAGCCACCCGGCTTCATCTGCAGGGCGCCCTGGTCCGGCTGCAACGGCGGCCGGTTGTAGGTCACTTCCAGGTGGGCGTTACCGCAGAAGCGCTTCCAGTACGAGACGTCCGACTCGTTGGCGGCCTTGAGGCGGAACGTGGTGGTGTCCCAGCCCTTGGCGGCCGCCGTCCGGATGGTGCCGGTCACGCCGAAGCGCACGTTCTGGTTGGTCGAGGTGCACGAACCGGCCGTGTCGGTCGGCGACTTGGCGGTGATCGTGTCCTTCGAGGAGGGCTGGTTGGACCAGTTGGTCTTCGAGCTGATCGCGCTCGCGCCGGTGCTGTTGACGCGGGCCAGCTGCACCTCGCGCGCGGAGTCGCTGTAGGAGTGGACCAGCGTCACGGCGAATTGTGCCTCGACGATGCCCTTGCCCTCGAACGTCCCGGTCGGGATGGCGAAGAACTGCCGCTTCTTGTCGCTGCTGCTGGAGCAGCGGAACGAGACGTTGGACGGGCACAGGCCCACGCCCTCGTCGTCGCCGAACTTCCAGAAGGAGTCGGACGGGGAGTCGGAGGACACCATGGTCCAGCCGGTGCGGTTGGCGGTGCGGAACACGGGGTCGATGTAGACCGGGTACACCGTGTCGTCGCCGGTGAGCAGGTCCGCGTCGGGGGTGAGGGTGACGCTGTCGGAGTCGACGGCCACCGCCACGTCCTCGACGGTGGCGCCGTCGGGGGGTGTGATGTCCCCGCCGGGGGGCGCAGGGGCCTCGGCCGGTTCGCCCGTGCCCTCGCCGGAGTCCCACATCAACGGCTTCGGCGCCTCGAAGACCGCGCCGCCGGAACCGCGGTCGGTGGCGGTCAGACCGCCGCCGGCGCTCTCCGTCAGCTCCACCGAGGTGGTGTCGACCGGGAGTTCGAGGGTGGCGAGGTCGGGGTGGGCTGCGGCCTCGGCGTTCTTGACCACGAGGACGTGGGAGAAGCCCTCGGCGTTCGCGGTGACCTTGAGGTCGACGCCGGGCAGGACGTCGCGGTAGGTGGCGGTGGAACCGTCGATCCTGGGCTCGGGCAGTGTGCCGGGCCAGTCGAGGGAGAGGGCGCGGCCGTCCTTCTCGATCTCGGCGAAGGTGCGGTCGCCGCCGCCGGAGAAGGCCATCGCGGTGACGGCTGCTCTGGGGGCGTATGTGCCGTTGTCCCGCTTGACCAGCGTGGTGTCGATCTCGGTCCAGACGCCGTTCTTGCGGGTGCGGACCGGCTGCACGTACTCGGTGACGGTGAAGGTGCCGTCCGGGTTGGCGACCGTCGTGCTGCGCTCGTCGCGCAGGCTGGTGATCTCGACCTTCTTCCCGGTCTTCGCGGCCCGGTCCTGGGCTGCGTCCTCGGTGAGGGCCGGGCCGGTACCCTTGTCCGCCTTCTCGGCGGCCTTGCCCGCAGCGGCGGTCGCGGCCGTGGGCTCGGGGGCGGGGGCGTTGCCGAGTGCCGTCACCAGCAGGGCCGTCAGCGCGGTGGCGACAGTGAGCGAGCGGACCGGACGCCTGCCCGCACGGGAGGCACCCACCCCTCCTCCCGTACTTCTGTTCGAACGGAACGTCATCGCGGTGTACTTCCTTCTCTCCATGCCGTCCGTCACCCGACCACGCCGAACGAGACGCCGTTGTCGGGCAGTCCGCCCGATCCCGGCTGGTACGTGGTGGCACCCGTACTGGTAGTGCCGTCGAGGTCGGCCCACGTCAGGACGTGGAGGACCCCCTTGGTGGTGCCGGACGCCTTGCTGAAGGGCACCCCGACATAGAGGTTCTTCGCGCCGCCGGTCAGCGACATGCCCAGGTGGTCCCGCCGGGTGGCGGTACCGGGCAGGCCCGAGCCGCGGGTGACCAGCCGGTCGGCCGCGCCGATCGTGCCCAGTGGCCGGAAGACCTGGACGGCGCCCGCGTCGGTGGCGGCGCCGACGTCCTTGCCCGGGATGCCGACGGCCAGCCGTACGGTGTCGGCGGTGGTCACGACACTGGTGTTGGTGTTGGAGATGGCCACGCGCTGGCCCAGGAAGTCGCCCGCCACGGGGTCGCCCTCGACGTCCGCCACCGCGGCGTCGATGGCCGCCGTCTCGGTGTACGTGCCGGAGGGCTGGATCCGGAAGACCGCCGCGCCGCCCGCCTCGGCAACCGTGCCGATGTCCTCGCCCGGCGTGCCGACGGCGAGCAGGACGTCGGAGTTGTACGTCTGGCCGCTCGGCCGGTAGCCGGTCATGGCGATCGAGGTGCCGAAGCCGTCGTCGACCTCGGCCGTGCCGGTCACCCCGGCGGCGTCCTGGTCGAATCCGGCCAGGGCGGTGGGAACTCCGTTCGCCAGGGTGTGGTTGAAGACCGCGACACCTCCGGCGAAGGTCTTGTCCTCGATGGCCTCGCCCGGGATGCCGACGCCGAAGTAGCGGTTGGTGCCGGCCACGGAGTAGCCGAAGCGGTCGTGGGCCTCGACGGTCCCGGGCACCCCCGGGTCGTTCTGGTTGACGGTCGTCCTGGTGCCGCCCTGGATGTAGTGCACGCAGCCGGCGTCCGCGTAGTCGGTGCCGCCGGTGACGACGTTCTCGCCGGGCACACCGACGACCAGGTAGGGCGCACCGGTCGCGGTCTCGCCGCCCTTGACGGACTGTCCGAACCAGTCGTACGCCTCGGTGGTGGTGTCAGGGTCCAGCCCCGACTGGCTGTAGCCCTCGATCACGGAGCCCTCGCCGATACCGGTGGGCGTGCCGTGGATGATGTAGATCGCCCCGGCGTCGACGAGCTTCACTCCACCCTTGGTGATGTCCTCGTACGGCACCCCGACGACGAGGTCGGTGCAGCCGTCGCCGTCGGCGTCGTAGGTGGTGCGGGAGGTGCCGAAGCCGTCACCGGGCTCGGGCGCGGCGTTCATGCCGGGAGTGGCCTGCGAGATCTCGAAGACCCCCTTGCCGCCGCCCAGGATCACCCGCACCAGGCCGGCGCCCTTGACGCCGCTCACCGTGGCGTTCGGGTCCGCGACGACCGTGTCGACGACGCTGTCGCCGTTGAAGTCGGTAGATGTGCCCGCCGTGCAGGTGGCCGCCGCTGCCACCCCGGCGACGCTGGAGGGCAACAGCCCCGATGACATGACGACGGAAGCCAGCAGGGCCAACCCTGCTGTGCGTGTGCGTATTCGCACAACTCACCCCTATATCCCCGTTGAGTGACCACAGCAACACCCCTGGCCACATAAGGGGAAGCTAAAGGCGCACGTCGCCTACATGTCAACCCCTCTTTCTTCATGAGTCATCCACAGCCATGGAGATGTTTGCATATGTCATGCTCGACCCCCGCCAAGCCATTCAGGCCGGAAATTTCCGGCCAACTCGTTTACCCCGATTGACGGTTGCTCGCACGGGCCGCCTATAGTCCGGTTGCTCACGCAAGCAGGCCGTGCGGGCGCCCCCATGCCGTGGACGTTTCGGTCGGGTCCCGTGCCCGGGGACGACGTCGCCTGCCGTCAGGTCACTCGAAGGGCAGGTAGCCGTGCGTCGGCTCTGGGGTTGTCTCATTCTTTGCGTTGCTGTCGTTGCCGCGCTGCTCGTCCACGACACCCGCACGAGCGAGGCGGCCGGCCGCAACGAGAGCTCCCACGCCTACGGTTCGCACCCCCGGCAGACCCTCGACGCCTACTGGAACACCGCTGGTGAGGACCGGGGCGGGGAGCAGCCGGGCATCGTGATCCTGCACGGCGGCCACTGGTACGAGGACACCGGCTGGGCCGGCTGGTCGCGCAGGTTCGCGGACGCCGGGTACGCCGTCTTCGCCGTCGACCACCGGCTGAATTTCGACGCCCCCTGGCCGGCCCAGCGGACCGACGCGCTGTCCGCCCTGGACTGGATCCGCGAACACGCCGCCGACTTCGACCTCGACGCCGACCGACTGGTCCTGCTGGGCTCCTCCTCGGGCGGTCAGATCGCCACGGCCGTCGCCACCTACCGCTCCGGCGCCTTCCGCGTCGACGGCGTCGTGGCACTGTCCCCCGTGAACGACCCGTACCGCGCCTGGCGCGACGGCAACGCCGGTGACGCGACCGCCCGGCAGCGCAAGCTGCGCGACAACGCCACGCTTCTGGCCCGCTGTCACCCCGACCCGTCGGACAACTCCGCCTCGGCGCACCCCGGTTGCCGGGACACCTGGACGGACATGGTCGTCAGGAACCGTGCCTCCGGCGGCGACGACGCCCCCATGTTCCTGCTCCACTCCGAAAACGACTTCGTGCCCGTCCGGCACTCGCTCGACCTCGAGGCCGCCGAGGAGAAGGACCACAACATGCCCGCCAACGGGGTCACAGTGGAGACGGTGGCCGGTTCCTCGCACGGCGGAGCGCTGTTGAAGGAGCGAGGGGTCGCCGACCGGGTCCTGGGTTGGATCGCTGAGAGGACGCACTGAGCACCATGAAGATCACCTTTCTGCTCCACAACGCGTACGCCATCGGCGGCACCGTCCGCTCGACGCTGAACCTCGCCGGAGCCCTGGCAGCCCGTCACGAGGTGGAGGTCGTCTCCGTCTTGCGCACCGAGGACCGCCCGCTGCTCGGGATGAGCGGCAAGGTCCGCCTGTTACCGCTCGTCGACGAGCGCCCCGACGCCGAGTCCTACGACGGCGGCCACGAGCTGATGTCCCGGCCCTCCGCCGTGGTCCCGCCCACCGAGGTGCTCGCCCACCGCTACACCGCCCTCACCGACGAACGTCTGCGCGCCTTCCTCGACACCACCGACGCCGATGTCGTCGTCGCGACCCGCCCGGCGCTCGTGGTGGCCCTGGCCGGACACGGCGGCGTCGGCTCGCGCCGCCCGCCCGTCGCGTCCGGCGCTTTCGGTACGACCGGCGCGTCCCGCCGGGGCCCGCTGCTCATCGGGCAGGAGCACCTGTCGTACGACAACCACGTGCCCGGCGTACGCGAGGCGCAGAACGCGGCGATCAAGCGTCTGCACGCCTTCGTCACCGTCTCCGCGCGGGACGCCGCCGACCACCGTCTGCACCTGCCCGGCCTGCGCACCCGCATCACCAACATCGCCAACGCCGCGCCCCGGCCCGAGCCCGAACCCTCCGACCTGCGCGCGCCGTTGGTGGTCGCCGCCGGGCGTCTGTTCCCGGTCAAGCGGTACGACCTGCTCATCGAGGCCTTCGCCAAGGTCGTCGCCGAACGCCCCGAGTGGCGGCTGCGGATCTACGGCAAGGGCCCGGAGCGCGCGAACCTGCGCGCCACGATCGACAGACTCGGGCTGGGCGACCACGTCTTCCTCATGGGCGCCCGGGCCACGCTGGAGACCGAGTGGGCGAAGGCCTCCGTCGCCGCCGTCAGCTCCGAGTGGGAGTCGTTCGGCATGACCATCCTGGAGGCCATGCACGCCGGTGTCCCCGTGGTGGCCACCGACTGTCCGCACGGCCCCGGTGAGATCGTCACCGACGGCACCGACGGCCTCCTCGTCACCCCTGGCGACCCGAACGCACTGGCCACGGGCCTGCTCCGGCTCATCGACGACCCGGACTTGCGGCAGCGCGTCGGCACCGCCGGCCGCACGACCGTCCAGCGGTACGCGCCCCGCACGATCGCCGCGGAGTACGAACAGCTGATCGCCGATCTCCAGGAGGCCCGCACCCCGGCCCCGGTGAAACTGGGCCGCCGCTTACGCCGGGCACTGGGGTGGCTCCCTTCGACGCCGGCCGAGCAGCCCGGAGCGACCGAGCCGACGACCAGGAACGCGAAGGCCGGGGCCGCGAAACCCGGGGCTGCGAAACCCTTACGTCCGAAGGCCGGCTGTCGTGTCGACCGGCGCGGCGGTGTGCGGGTCACCGTCGCCGCGTCCGGCGTGTCGGGGGCGGACCTGACGCTCGTGCTACGCCGACGCCACGCCGACGACGAGGTGCGCGTCCCCCTGCGGCAGGACACGCCGGACGACCCCAGGAGCCCGTGGACCGCCGCACTGAGCCGCGACGAGCCGGCCCTCGCGGAGGGCCGCTGGGACCTGCACGTCGAGCGGGGCGGGGACGGGGCCCGCCGCCGCCTGCGGGCGGGACTGGTCGAGCAGCGGGGCCTGTTGACCGCCGAGCTCCCGGACCGGTCGCCGGTCGCCTGGTGGATCCCGTACGCCACGAAGGACGGCTACCTGGCGCTGCGCACCTTCCACCGCACCGCGCACGCCGAGGTCACCGCGCTGCCCGTCGACGACGGGTCGCTCGCCGTCGAGGGCGTCCTGCACGGGGCCGTGCTCGGCGAGGGCGCGATGCTGGTGGGCGTCGCCCGGGGCGAGGACGTGGCGGACTTCGAGACACCGGCGACACGCGCGGAGGAGACGGGCGCGGAGGAGACGGGCGCGGAGGGGAGAGACCCGGAAGGCACAGGCCCGGAAGGGACACGCGCGACCGGGCGACCCGGATTCCGCGCGCGGCTGACGTCCCTCCCGTGCCCCGCCGGCCCGGACAAGGTGATCTGGGACCTGTTCCTCCGCCCCGCCCCCGACGCCGAACTCATCCGGCTCGGCCGGTTGTTCGACGACATCGTGGACCGCAAGGACACCGACAAGTACCCAGCGGTCACCATGACCACACCGAACGGATCCGTGCCACAGGCCCGCTTCTTCTTCACCGTCACCAACGACCTGGCCCTCGCGCTCTCGTGAGGCCGACGCTTCGGGGGCGAGGCCGCGTCTACATCGTGTCGATCTTCAGGTTCGCGATGACCGTACGGGCGATCTCGCGGCCCTGCTCGGTGAAGTGCCCCTTGCCCGGATAGTCGATCCACAACCGGTACATGTCACCGTTGCCGGCCCGGTAGTACAGGACCCGCGCCTCCCGCTGGCGCGGGTCCTGGCTGTCGGTGGTCGTGTACCGGATGGTGTTCTCGGCGGCGTCGTGGTCCTGGAAGCGGGCCTCCTGCGGCCGCCCCTTGGGCGCGGGGTCGTAGGCGACGTCCAGCGAGTACTCGCCGTCCTTGACCAGCTCCCAGTCGGCGTACGCCCTGTCCAACGCGACGCCCGGGATCTCGTTCTCCTTGTCGTCCTTCTTGATGTCCCGGTCGACGTTGATCCGGATCAGCCCGCTCGGGTCGCTGTACTGCGCAAACGTTCCGTCGGTCTCGTCCGGCTCGAACCGGTCCTTCACGAAGTCGCCGGGCACGCCCACGCTCGCGGCGACCTTCGTACCGAGGTCCCGCTGCTTCCAGCCGTCCGGCAGCGGCCCCGCGAAGGGGTCGGCGATCACCACGTAGGCCGTCACCGCCGCCGCCACGCCCAGCACACCGAGCCCGGCGACCGCCGTCGCGACGACCGCCGCGCCGACCCCGGCGAGGGTCTTGGCGCCGATCCTGATGCCCTTGGGCTCCCCCGGCCGGGTCCCGGCGGCCGTCTGGACCACCTGGGTGAGCACGGGCGCCGGCGGGTTCGCGGCTGTCTCCAGCAACTCGCGGACACGGGCGGCGCTCGGACGGCGCGCCGGGTCCTTCTGCAGCAGGCCGTTGATGGCCTCGGCGAGCGGACCGGTGGCCGAGGCGGGCGCCGCGGGCGTGGCGTTGAGCACGGACTGCAGGGTCGCGGGCGTGTTGCTGCGCCGGAAGGGCGACACGCCCTCCGTGGCGGCGTAGAGGACGACGCCGAGCGACCAGAGGTCCGACGCGGGCCCGGGGCGCTGGCCGAGCACGCGCTCGGGGGCGATGTACTCGGGCGAACCGACGAAGCCGCCGGTGTCCGTCAGATTGGTCTCGCCCTCGATCTGGGCGATACCGAAGTCGGTGAGGACGACCCGGTCGTGCCGGCCGAGGAGGACGTTGTCGGGCTTGACGTCCCGGTGCAGGATGCCCGCCGCGTGCGCGGCCTCCAGCGCGCCGAGCACGTCGAGGCCGATTCTCGCCGCGTCACGGGTGCCGAGGGTGCCCTCCTGCAACGCGTCGCCCAGCGAGCGCCCCCGTACCAGCTCCATGACGATCCACGGCCGGTCGTCGACGACCGCCACGTCGTGCACGTTCACGACCGAAGGATGATCGAGCCGGGCCGCCGCGCGGGCCTCGCGGCGCATCCGCTCGTAGGCGTTGGCCCGTTCACGCTCGGGAAGGTGGTCGGGTACGCGGGGCTCCTTGACGGCGACCTCCCGGTCCACCGTCTCGTCCTGCGCCCGCCACACCGTGCCCATACCGCCGTGCCCGAGCTTGGCGAGCAGCCGATAGCGACCGGCGATCAGCCGCCCGGTACCGGGATCCGGCGAGGCGGGCGCGGGTTGCGCGGCGGGCGCGGATTGCGCCGCGTGCGAGGGCGGTACGGGCCGAGCCTCCTGCGCGTGCTGCGGCTGCACCTGCGCCTGCTGGTGTGACTGCGGCTGCGCCTGCGGTTGTGAATGGGCCTGCGGTTGTGACTGCGGCGCCGAGGGCGGCGCGGGCCGGTCCGCGGCCCGGGTCGGCTGCGCGTACGGGTTCCCGGGGTACGACGCGCCCGGCTGCGGCGGTTGCAGTCCGAAACTCGTCGGCTCGTCGGCTCCGTAGCCGGGCCCAGGCCCTGTTCCGTAAGGGGCGCCCCCGTTGCTGCTCATACGTTCATCTGTATCGCGGCAAGCGCTTCGGCAGCCAGCCCCGCCGCTTTCCGGTCACAGACCCGTGACGCAGAACACCACTTATCTCCGCTTTAGTTACGTACGAACGTGTCCACCGCCACGTCGAAGTACTCCTTCGCCTCGCTCACCCTCCCGACCGGCGCCGACACCCACACGTCGTACAGCCGCCCGTCCCGCTCCCAGCACAGGTCGTACGTGTGCCGGGGTCCCTCCGCCGCGCTGAAGCCGTCCCAGGTGAACTCCCAGAGCGCGGCCGGCCGCCCGTCGTGCCTGGTCTCGGTGACCCGGCCGTCGCGGTAACCGGGGTTCGTGGAGGGCCCCTTCGCATGGGCGCGCCGCATCACCCCGGTGGGCCCGCCCTCCCCCGGGTCGTCGACCTTGACGCCGATCCGGACCACCTGCCCCGGCGACATGTAGAAGACCCGTTCCCCCTGCGGCTCCCGGGTGAAGTCGTCCGGCACCGCGAGGCTGAAGCCCCGCTCGTCCCGGGCGAGCCGGTACCCCGAGGGCACGGTCGGCGCGGTGGCCGCCCGGGAGCGTGTCACGGTGGGTGTGGCGTCGCCCGACGGACCGGCTGTGCCGCCGGGCCCCCCGGACCCGCCCGAGGAGCTCGACGCGCCCGGCGTGTGCGGAGTACTCGGCGAGCCGGACTGTCCCGACTCGCCCGCCGACCCCGGCTCCCCCTCGCCTCCCGACTCTCCCGACCCTCCCGAATCCCCGGCCGTGCTCGACACGCCCGGGGTCCGCGGTGCCGAACTGCCGGGCGTGCCGCCCCCACCGCCCCCCTCGCGCATCAGCAGTGCCGCCGCCGAGACGCCGGCCCCGGCCATCGCCGCCACCAGCGCGGCCGCGACGAGCACGCTCCGCGTGGAGTGTGTCGGGCGCCCCTCCCCGGGCCGCTCCCCCGGCGCCGCCGCACCGGGTCCGCCCGGGTCCGAGGGCGACTGTCCGCCCCCGGCGGTCACATCCTGGGCGGCAGCACCTGCGTGCCCCGCGCCACCGGCGGCGGCCGTACGCCACGCGTCCCGGCCCGGACGAGGCACGTCACGCCGCGTCGGGGTGTAACCGTGCGACGCCCTCGGGTTCTTGGTCGTCCGCGGAGTCCGGCCCGTCTCCCGGAACGCCCGCAGCAGCCGCTCGGCCTCCGCCGCGTCGAGCCGCAGGTCCGGATCACGCTCCAGCAGCCCCCGTACGACGGGAAGAAGCGGCGCGGCCTGCGCGGGCGGCCGGATCTCGTCGACGACGACCGCGTGCAGGATCCCGCCCAACGAGTCACGCCGGAACGGCGATTCCCCGCTGAGCACGGCGCACAGCAGCGCGCCCAGCGACCACAGGTCGGACTCCGGGCCGGTGCGGACCCCGGACATCCGCTCCGGGGCGGTGTACTCGGGTGAGCCGACGAAGGACCCGCTCTCGGTGAGCGTGGTCGCGCCTGCCACCTGGGCGATACCGAAGTCGGTGAGGACGACCCGGTCGGTGCCGGTCTCGATCAGGACGTTCGCGGGCTTGAGGTCCCGGTGCAGAACTCCGGCGTCGTGCGCCCGGCGCAACGCGCCCAGCAGGGCGATCCCGATCCGCGCCGCCTCCCGCGCGTCGACGGGCCCTCGCTCCTCGATCCGCTCCGCGAGCGAGCCGCCGTCGATCAACTCCATGACGATATAGGGGCGTTCGTCCTGCTCGACGACGTCGTGCACGACGATGATGTGCGGGTGCCCGAGCCGGGCGACCGCGCGTGCCTCCCGCAGGGTGCGCTCGCGCCGCTCCCGGGACCGCTCCTCGGGGAGCGAGTCGTCCAGGGCGAGCTCCTTGACCGCCACCTGCCGACCGAGGAGCTGGTCGGTGGCGCGCCACACGATCCCCATACCGCCGCGGCCGATCCTGGCCTCCAGCCGGTACCGCCCGGCTATGACACGGACACTCTCCCCCTCGGTCCCCATGCGCCCCATCATGCCGCACCGGACCCGAACCCTCCGGTGCCGCGCGACGGGCTGGCCGACAAGCGCCGCACACACGTCTCACGAGCACCTTGCGAGCGCCGCGCGAAGGCCGAGAGCCGGCGGATTCAGGGAAGGGAAGGGGCACTGGGCCGGAGCGGCCCCGCCCTCGACGCGCTTCCGAGGGCCCGTGCTGGCACCGCCACAGGGACCACGCCGGGCACCTACGCAGAGCCCGCTCCGGCGCTTGCGCGGGCCCCCGCCGCACTTCCGTGGGGCCCTCGTGCGACCCGTCACCATCCGGGGGCTGGTGTTTCCGGGCGCGAGTCTCCGCGTGTCAGGAGGGAGCGCCCCCGGCAGACTCGCTCGGTCGTGCCCGGCGGGTCGGACTCACCGCCCCGTCGGCCGCCAGCTGCGCAGCACCGCGTAGAACTGCTCCTCGGCCGCCTTCCAGTCCCCCGCCGGCGCGGACATGTAGATCGTGTACTCGACGCCGTCCCGGGAGAGGTACATCTGCTCGATCGCCCGGCGCGGCCCGGGGAACTCCGCGTCCTTCGCCGACGCGGTCCACATGAAGTCCCACAGCGCGCCCGGCCGGTCGCGGAAGATGTTCTCCTCCAGGCGCACCTGCCGGTACTCCGACCGCGTCCGCACCTGCTCCTCCAGGTCGAGCTGGTGGTGGTACGGGCTGTCGAAGTCCGGCGAGTCGTCCACGGCAACGCGGAGGAAGTGCTCACCGCCGTCGGGCGTGTAGTCGATCTGCGAGCCCTCGACCTGCCGCTTCCACCCCTTGGGCAGCGCGAGGCTGAAACCCTCCGGGTCCTCGACCCGCTCCCACCCCTCGGGCACCCCGTCGGCCGACTGGTCCCCGTCCTCCGACCCGCCCGAACCGTCCGATCCGGCAGAGGTGCCGCTCCCGGCCCACCATCCGTCCGCGTACTGCAGGGCGACGGCCCCGCCGCCACCGGCCAGCACGGCCAGCGCCAGCACGAGCGCGACCGTACGGCCCCGACGGCGCCGCTTCCCGCTGGAGGCGACGGGCGCCCCGGCGGAACCCGGCTGATAGACCCCCGCGACCGGGGCCCCGGGGCCTCCAAAGCCACCGGACCCGTCGCCCCAGCCGACCTGGGCCCCGGTGGTGTACTCCCGCGCGGGCGCACCGTGCGCGCCCAGCCCGCCCCCACCATTCGTTCCACTCGCCCCATGAACGTGCGCGCGCCCCGAGCCCTCATCCCCGGCAGCCGCACCCCCCGTCTGCTCCCGATGCTCCCGAGTCGCCAGATACGCCTGCGCCTCCCGGGGCCGCCGCCCCTCCGCCGCCTCGGCGAGCATCTGCTCGGCCTCGTCGGGGCCGGGCCGTACGGCCGGGTCCTTGCACAGCAGCGCGGCGATGACGGGCCCCAACGCCCCGGCGCCCGCCGGTTCCTCGGCCTCCTCGCTCACCACGGCCTGCATCGTGGTGAGCGGAGTGGTGCGCCGGAACGGCGACTTGCCCTCCACCGCCGTGTACAGGGTGGCGCCCAGGGACCACAGGTCGGAGGCGGGTCCGGGCTCCTGCCCGCGCACCCGCTCGGGGGCGATGTAGTCGACGGAACCGACGATCTCCCCGGTGCGGGTGATGGTGGTGTCGCCCTCGACCTGCGCGATACCGAAGTCGGTCAGCATGACCCGGCCGTCCTCGGCGAGCAGCACGTTCCCCGGCTTCACGTCGCGGTGCAGCACACCGGCGCGGTGGGCGGCCCGCAGCGCGCGCAGCACCCACACACCGATCCGCGCCGCTTCGCGCGCCTCCACCCTGCCCCGGTCCCGCACGGCGTCGGCCAGCGAGACACCCTCGACCAACTCCATGACGATCCACGGCCGGTTGTCGTGCTCCAGCACGTCGTGCACGGTGACGACTGCCGAGTGGTTGATCCGCGCCGCCGCGCGTGCCTCGGCCCGGGTCCGTCGCAACAGGATGGCCTGCTCGCTCTCCGAGACGTAGAGCGCGGCCGTCAACTCCTTGACCGCGACAGCCCGGTGCAGCACCTCATCGTGCGCACGCCAGACCCGTCCCATGCCACCGCTGCCGATGGTGTCGACGAGCCGGTAGCGCCCCGCGAGGAGCTGGCCCTGCATCTGATTCACGTTGCCCCGCAATGCTCTTGACAGGGTCAGAGTAGGGAGCGGCCCACGGCCCGGGGAACCGGCCGGGCCGCACAGAGACCGCACTGTGACGGTTCTCGCTTCCGCGAACGGAGCGCAACCTTCCGCCACCTTGCCGAACAGCGACCTCACCGAACTCAGCCGGTCGTCTTGTATGTGTCCGCTCAGCCGCTCGCCTTGTACGTTGCCGCTCAGCCGGTCGCCTTGTACGTGGCCGCCGCCTGCTCGTACAGCCGGGTCACCTCGTCCCGCTCCGCCTCCGGCCCGCGCACCTGCACCACGTGGTACCGCCCGTCGAGCAGGATCGCCAGGTTCCGTACGAAGACACCGCGCCCCTCGGCGTCCTGCCAGGTGAACTGCCCCTCGGCCGAGGTCACCCCGCCCACCTCGACCAGCCGCATACCGGTGGAGGTGGCCCAGGTCGAGTCACGGAAGGGCTGCAACTCGCGCTCGTCCTCCCGCTGGTACTTCAGCGGATCGCTGCCGTACGTCGACGTGCTGTCCCGCCCGGGGACGACGATCAGCTCGAAGCCGCCCTGGGAGTAGACGATCTGGCCGCGCCCGTTCTTGCCGGCGCGGTCCCAGCCGGTGGCGACGGCGACGTGGAACCCCTCGGGGTCCTTGCGCAGCGTGAACCCCTGGGCGACCTCGGGGTCACCGGTCTGCGTCTGCGTGGACCCGGACGACTCCGAGGGTGAGGGGCTCGCGTCGCTCCGGCCCTCCTCACCTCCGTCGGGCGAACTCGAGTTCTGACCGGGCCGGGAGTCACCGCTCGCCTCCGGCGCCGAACTCGGCTGCCCGACACTGTCCGTACGGCTGCCGGGGTCACTGCCCTGACTGCTCGGCGTGGCCTTCGGCATGAACACCATGGCGTACGTGATGGCGGCGGCCAGCGCGAGCAGTATCAGCAGGAGCAGGTTCCGGCCCAGCTTGCGGGGCTGGGGCCGCCTGTCCTGGCGGGTGCGCTTGTGGCGGGCGTGCGCGCTGGTCGCGGGCAGCCCGGCCCGTCGTCTGCGGACGAGTTCGCCGCGCCGCCGTACGATCGGCAGCCGGCTCGCGTCGACGGGCGGGGCGGGCACCACGTGCGTACCGGCCTCGGGTTCGGGCGCCGACCGCACCAGAGAGCGCAGCCAGCCGCGCAGTTCCTCGAAGTCCAGCCGCTCGGTGGGGTCCTGCCGCAGCAGCGACTCCACGACCGGCCGCAGCGGTCCGCACTCCTCGGCGAACGCGGGCGGCTCGGCGCACACCATCTGCACCAGCTCGGCGGTGTTCTCCTCCGGGTACGGCGCGTGTCCCTGAACGGCCCGGAACAGCAGCGCGCCGAGCGCCCACAGGTCCGTGGCCGGTCCGATCGGCGCGGCCAACTGCCAGTTCTCATGCACCGGTCCGGCCTGCTCCGGCGCCCATCGCTCCGTGACCGGCCCCACCACGGCCATCCGCGCCTGCCGCGCGCGCTCGGCGGCGAGCGCGGTCGCGGGGCCTCGCCTAGGCGCGGTTCCGGCCCCGGCACCGCCCCACGGAACGGCATCCGTCACACCCACGGGAACCGGCGCGCCGGGCACGGCGTCGGAGTTGGCCCCGCCGACCGTCGCCCCGCCGACCGACCCACCACCGTACGGCGCGTCGCTGGGAGCCCCGCCGCCGTACGACGCCTCACCGGCCGCGCCTCCACCGGAGCCGTCGAGGCCGCCAGAGCCGCCGGGGCCACCGGACGTGCCGTGGGTGCCGCGAATGCCGCTGTCGTGCGTCCCGCCCGCGCCCGCGCCGGGCGTGGTCGTCCCGCCGCGCGGCAGGGCGCCGTGCCAGGCGCTCGTGGCGCCGCCGTTCGCGAGGACGCCGTAGGGGTCGGCGATCTGGTGGAGCGGCACCGGGCGCGTCGCCGCGCCGGACGTCGGGCCGCTGTCCGGTCCTGCCGCGGGCGCCCGGTCCTGCGGCGCCGGCCGCTGGGCGGGCAACCCCGTGCCCGGCCCGCCGCGTTGGTCGTCCTGCACCCGGGCCGCGGCCCGCGCACCAGCCCGGTACGCCGCGATGGCACCCGCCCGCGCCGCGCGCGCGTCCCCGCCGGCCTCCAGCGCGCGCTGCCCTCCGGAGGGATCCGCCCCCGGGGCCGCACTCCCAGCCGCCCGCGCCTCTATCGCGGCCCGCCGAGCGGCCTCGGGATCCTCGACCGCGCCCCCGGGGACCCCGCCCCGGGCACCGCCGAACGTACCGCCGCCGCTCGCGGGCAGCGCACCGCCACGGGCCCCGGGAACACCACCGGGCGGCACCGGGCCACGCCCGACGTCCGCCACACCTCCGGGCGGCACCGGGCCACGCCGTGCGTCCCGCACCCCGCCGGGCGGCACCGGGACCTGTCGTGGCCCCTGTCCCGCACCGGACCCGGCGGGCGCTCCCGCGCCACCGCCGGGTGCCGGGGGCGGCCTGTCCTCGTACTCCCGTGCGGGCACCGGGTCGTACCCGCACAGCGCCTCTTCCGCCGCCCCGGCGGCCAGCCCGGTCAGCATCACCCGGCCGTCGTCGCAGACCAGCACCGTGCGGGCGGTGATGTTCCGGTGGACCCAGCCGTGCGCGTGCAGCGCCCGCAGCGCGGTGAGCACGTCGGCGGCGACCTCGGCCGCGCGGTACGGCGTCAGCGGCTGCTCGGCGAGGAGCGCCTCCAGCGTGCGGGCGGACACCAGTTCGCTCACTATCCACAACGAGCCGCCCTCGGCGAACACGTCGAAGACCTGGTCGAGCCGGGGATGGTCGGGGATCTGCGCGGCGGCCTGCGCGGCCTCGATGGCCCGCCGTACGGCGGGGTCGGCGGACCCACGCGCGGCCCGTCCGGCGCCCCGGCGCGCCCCGCCGTCCCGCGCGACGAACCCCTCGGGCAGACCGTCCGAGTCGAGCACCTCGGCCTCGACCACCTCGGGCAGCGGCACCTGCCGGACCAGGACTTCCTGCCCGCTGTAGGTGTCGAAGGCGCGTATCTCGGCGGCGAGTTCGTACTCGTCGGAGGGCGGCAGCGGCAGGCGATAGCGGTCGGCGAGCACCCGCCCCGCGTATGCGTCCACAATGCCCTCCCCCGACCGCCCGGTTGGTCAATTCCGCTCGCCCAGCGACCCGTTCCGTGCTGGATGCGTACGATCCGCAGCCCTTCACGATACGTGCCGGAGGCAACTCACATTGACTCGATGCGATATCTCGTTCGTCTCGAATGCGCTCGAACGCATCCGATCTTCCCCGGAAGACCCGTCGCCGAACTCACCCGGCGGGCACAACTCCCGAAGCTGAGCTCATACGGAGCCGCCTCGCCCCGCCCCGCGCACCCGCACGCCCCCGTACGGCACCCCGAACCAAGGCACGGGCCCGCACAGCACCCTCACCCTCAACACACCGGCGCACAACACCCACCGCCACGCGCCCCCACACACCGGGCGCGAAGCCCTACGCCTTCGGCTCGAACGTCTTCGTGAACGTCCGCCAGGTGTCCTTGCGCAGCTCACCGCTCCACTTCGCGGCCTTCGCGGTGTACATCAACGCGTATCCCTGCTGCGAGTCGACGACGAACCCCCGGTCGATCGAACGGTTCTTCGTCCCGCTCTCCATGTAGGTGAACTCCCAGTCGGCCGCGTTCCAGCCCCGGTAGTCCACCGACTCTATTCGGATCCGCTTGTACTGCGAACGCGTCATGTAGCGCTCCTGGTTCTTCCAGTCCGCGACCGGGTCGCTCTTCGGCGTGGACGTCCACCCGACGAGCAGACGCTGGCCGTCGGGGCCGGAGAACCGGGCACCCGCGTTGTCCGTGGACTGGTACTTCCACCCGTCGGGCAGCCCGATCGAGAACCCCTGAGCGCTCTTGTACGTCTCGGCCGCGATGTCGCCCGAGCCGGAGCCGTCACCGCTTCCGGCGCCGTTCGACCCGCCCGAAGGGCTCGGCGAACTGCCGCCCGCTCCACCCGACCCGGTGGCCTCCTCCGTCGTCTCCCCGTCGGGGCTGGGGTCGGACCCCTTCTCCTTGCCGGTGTCCTCGTCCGTGCCCTTGTCCGCGTCCTTGCCGTCGGCGTCGCTCCCCGACGCCGACCCGCTGGACGCGGCCGCCTTGGTGTCGGCACCCTTGCTGCCGGTCGAACTGCCGTCGTCCCCACCGAGGGTGAGCACCAGGACGGTTCCGAGGACGGCGAGGGCCACGGCCACGGCGATGACCGCCAGCGTCCGCCGCGACACCACGTCCGTGATCGGCGCCCTGGGCACCGGCCGCGGCGGCAGATCCGGCGGCGTCATCTCGGGCCACCCCGAAGTCCGCCCCGTCGACACGGAGTTCCCCGGGCCCGCGCCCTGACCGATTCCGCCGGCCCGGGGGCCGGGCACCGCGGACGCCGGCTTGTCCGCCTGCGCCGCGCCCCCGCCCTTCGTCGCGCTGTCGGCCCCGGACGACACCCCGACGGAAGCAGACCGCGTCGTCACGGCCGCCGAGGCCGAGGACTTCGGACCGCCCCCACCGGAAACCGCGCCGGAGGCCCCTCCCGAAGTCCCACCGGAGGTACCCCGCGCGGCGCCGACGCCGGTGCCGGCTCCGCCGGCCGCTGCCCCACCGGCGGCCCCGGCCGCAGCCGCGGCCGGCCCCTTCCGCATGGACCACCGGGGCGCCCGAACCCGCTCGTCCGCACCGCCCTTGGCCCCGGCCCCACCGGAACCGCCCTTCTTCGCGCGCTCCTCCGGAGCCGGCGGCAACGGCACGACCCGGGTGGCGTCCACCGGATCGACGTCCTTCGGGTCGGGCGCGTGGATCACGCTGTTGAGCATGGCCCGTGCGCCGGCGTCGTCGAGACGTCGCTCGGGGTCCTTGGTGAGCAGGCCGAAGATGACGTCCTTGAGGGCCCCGGCGCGCTTCGGCTGCGGCACCGGCTCGGTCATCACCGCGGTCAGTGTCGCTATGGCGGAACCCTTGTCGTAGGGCGGCACCCCCTCGACCGCCGCGTAGAGCAGACCGCCGAGCGACCACAGGTCGGCGGCGGGCCCGGGCTTGTGCCCGCGCGCCCGCTCCGGCGAGATGTAGGAGGGAGCGCCCACGAGCATGCCGGTCGAGGTGATGGAGGGGTCGCCCTCGACCTGGGCGATACCGAAGTCGGTGAGGACGACCCGGCCGTCGTGCTTGTCGATGAGCACGTTGGACGGCTTCACGTCCCGGTGCAGGATGCCCTCGCGGTGCGCGGCGCGCAGCACGTCGAGGATGGCGAGCCCCACCTCGGCGGCGCGCCTCGGTTCGAGGACGCCGTCCTCCCGGATGACCTCGGCGAGCGACTTGCCCTCGACGAGCTCCATGACGATCCACGGCCGGTCGTCCTCATGGACGACGTCGAACACCGTCACCGCGGCGTTGTTCCGGATCCGCGCGATCGCCTTGGCCTCGCGCAGCGTGCGTGTGATGAGCCGCCGTTTCTCGTCCTCGTCGATGCTCGACGGGAACCTCAGCTCCTTGACGGCGACCGTACGGCCCAACGTCTCGTCCATGGCACGCCACACCGTGCCCATGCCGCCGCGACCGAGCACCCCTCCCAGCCGGTACCGCCCGGCGAGGAGACGTGCGTCCTTGTCCTGACGGGATTCCCCAGCCCGCTCCGCCTCCGACATGCGTCCCCTCATACAACCCGCCCTGACAGAGCCTCCATTGTCACCCACCCGCCAACGGCCCCACGCCCAGGGCCCCCCTCAACCGGCCACCCCACCTCCAAGACCCTCACCACACCCGCCCACACTTCACCACCGGGGCCCCGTTTCTGAGCCCGGCCCAGAAACGGACCAGCCCGTGTCCGGCTACAGCGGCACGATGTCCGGCGCCCCCAACCGCGCCGCGTCCGCCGTCAGGTCGTCCGGCTGCCGCTGCGACTCCCGCTCCGCCTCCACCCTCTTCTCGTAGTGCTGAACCTCCCGCTCGATCTGGTCCTTGTCCCACCCGAGCACCGGAGCCATCAGCTCCGCCGCCTCCCGCGCACTGCGCGTCCCCCGGTCGAACGTCTCGATCGAGATCCGCGTCCGCCGCGTGAGCACGTCGTCGAGATGCCGCGCCCCCTCGTGCGAGGCCGCGTACACCACCTCGGCCCGCAGATAGTCGTCGGCCGCCCGCAGCGGCTCCCCCAGCGAAGGATCGGAGGCGATCAGTTCGAGCACCTCCTCGGTGGCCGACCCGTACCGGTTCAGCAGATGTTCCACCCGCACCACGTGCAGCCCGGTGCTCGCCGCGATCCGCGCCCGCGCGTTCCACAACGCCCGGTACCCCTCGGCGCCCAGCAGCGGCACGTCCTCGGTGACACACTCCGCGACCCGCTGGTCGAGCCCGTGCACGGCCGCGTCCACCGCGTCCTTGGCCATGACCCGGTACGTCGTGTACTTGCCCCCGGCCACCACGACCAGCCCCGGCACCGGATGCGCCACGATGTGCTCACGAGAGAGCTTGCTGGTGGCGTCCGACTCCCCCGCGAGCAAGGGCCGCAGTCCGGCATACACCCCCTGGACGTCGTCCCGCGTCAGCGGCACCGCCAGGACCGAGTTCACATGCTCCAGCAGATAGTCGATGTCCGCGCTGGAGGCCGCCGGATGCGCCTTGTCGAGGTCCCAGTCGGTGTCCGTGGTGCCCACGATCCAGTGCCGACCCCAGGGGATGACGAACAGCACGGACTTCTCGGTCCGCAGGATCAGCCCGGTCGTGGAGTGGATCCGGTCCTTCGGTACGACCAGATGGATGCCCTTGGAGGCCCGTACGTGGAACTGTCCGCGCTCGCCCACCATCGCCTGGGTGTCGTCGGTCCACACCCCGGTCGCGTTGACGACCTGTCGGGCGCGGACCTCGTACTCCCCGCCGCCCTCGACGTCCTGCACCCTGGCCCCGACGACCCGCTCGCCCTCCCGCAGGAACCCGGTCACCCGCGCGCGGTTGGCGACCTTCGCCCCGTACGACGCGGCCGTGCGCACCATGGTGGCGACGTACCGGGCGTCGTCCATCTGGGCGTCGTAGTACTGCAAGGCACCGACCAGCGCGTCCTTCTTCAAGCAGGGGGCGATCCGCAGGGCGTGGCGACGGGTCAGGTGACGATGGATCGGCAGCCCTCGCCCGTGCGCGCGCGCCATGGACATCCCGTCGTACAGCGCGACGCCCGAGCCCGCGTACCACCGCTCCCAGCCCTTGTGCTGCAGGGGATAGAGGAAGGGCACGGGCTTCACGAGGTGGGGGGCCAGCCGCTCCAGCAGCAGCCCCCGCTCCTTGAGGGCCTCCCGGACGAGGGCGAAGTCGAGCATCTCCAGATAGCGCAGACCGCCGTGGATCAGTTTGCTGGACCGGCTGGAGGTGCCCGATGCCCAGTCACGCGCCTCGACCAGACCCGTGGACAGACCGCGGGTCACGGCGTCCAGGGCCGTGCCCGCACCGACCACGCCACCACCCACGACCAGTACGTCCAGCTCGTGCTCGGCCATACCCGCCAGTGACTCGGCGCGTTGCGCCGGCCCCAGTGCCGCTGTCCTCACCGCTGCCTCCCGCTGTCCGTCGCGTCGGCCTCATCCGTCCGTGCCCGTCGGCGAGACCCAGCTCTTTCGTCCCTCTCGCATCCCCTGCCCAAAATTCTGACCGCGTTGCCCGACTTCGGCCACCACCGGCCCCCAGCCTGTGGATAACTCCGCAGGACGCGCACAGAAAAACAACTCCCCAATCCCGCATATCGGTCATATTTCCGCCTAATGTGACATTGCGCTCGCTCATCCAGACCACCGGGCTTGCGCGTCTGTCCCGCTTCGGTTACTGGGAAGGACGGCCCCGCCATGCCCGCAGATCTCGCCGTGATCGGACTCGGCCAGTTGGGGCTGCCGCTGGCCCAGGCCGCCGTGGCCGCCGGCATCGCCACGCTCGGTTACCGCACCGGCCCCGACTCCGGCTCCCTCACCCCCGGCGAGCTCCGCCGCATGCTGGCCCGCGGCTTCAAGCCCACCACCAGCCCCGCCGAACTCGGCCGCGTCCGTACGGCCGTCATCTGCGCCCCCGCCCCACTCGGCGCCGACGGCTCGCTCGACCTCACCCAGGTCGAGGAGGCCGCCCGCACGCTGGCCGCCCGGCTGCGCCCCCACACCACGGTCATCCTGGAGTCCCCGGTCCCCCCGGGCACCACCGGGGATCTCCTGCGCCCCCTCCTCGAAGAGGGCTCGGGCCTCCGCGCGGGCCGCGACTTCCACCTCGCCTACTCCCCGGCCCGCGTCGACCCGGGCAACCGCGCCTACGGCCCGGCCAACATCCCCAAGGTGATCGGCGGCCTCACCCCCGCCTGCACGGAATCGGCGGCGGCGTTCTACGGCCGCCTCACCGACAAGGTGGTACGCGCGCGCGGCCTGCGCGAGGCGGAGACGGTCCACCTCCTGGAGACCAACTACCGCCACGTCAACATCGCCCTGGTCAACGAGATGGCCGCCCTCTGCCACGACCTGAACGTCGACCTCTGGGACGTCATCCGCTGCGCCGAGACGAAACCCTTCGGCTTCCAGGCGTTCCGCCCCGGCCCCGGCGTCGGCGGCCACGCGCTCCCCCAGGACCTCGCGGGCCACGCCCCCCGCTCCCTCCGCATGGTCGAACTGGCCCAGCGCGTCAACCACCGCATGCCCCAGTACGTCGTCCAGCGCGCCGCCACGCTCCTCAACGAGCACGGCAAGTCGGCCCGGGGCGCCCGCGTCCTCCTCCTCGGCGTCACCTACAAGCCCGACGTCCCCGACCAACAGGGCACCCCCGCCGACGAGATCGCCCGCCGCCTCATCGAACTCGGCGCCCACGTCAGCTACCACGACCCGCACGTCCCCACCTGGAGCGTCCTCGACCGCCCCATCCCCCGCGCCGACTCCCTCTACGAGGCCACCGCCGACGCCGACCTGACGATCCTCCTCCAGCAACACCGCACCTACGACCTCCAGGGCCTGTCGGTGAAGGCCCAGCTCCTGCTGGACACGCGGGGGGCCACACCCACGGGGGCGGCGCACAGGTTGTGAGAGGGGGCGCACGACACAGCCCTGACTTCCGGGGCCGCTGGCAGCCGCCCGCCTCCACCGGTACCGTACGGAAACAGGTGGAGCCCGCCGCAGGTGGGACTGCGACGAGCTCCTGGATGGTTCACGGAGTGTCCGCCCCTAGCTTGCGTGGGGGCGGCCGCTCACCATCCGAAAATCCGCAAGATCCACCTCCTCCGGCACTTCACCATCCGCAGACGGATCCGGTCCCAGCGAGTGGGCTTGCGGTGACGTCCCATGGGCGCCCCCTTCCACGACACCGCCCAGTGCCCGGTGGACGGTCCGTCGGAATCGGGCCGGGCCCCGAGGGCGGGGTCCGGATCGTGTCCTTGGAAGGGGGCTCCCAGCCAAGCTGGGGCGCCGGACACGAACGCTATCGCCCGGCTACGCCCGTTCGGCCCACATTCGTCCCCAACACACCCGCGCGCCCCCACCCCACAACTCACGCCCCCACCACCCCACTTGGGCAGACAAAAGGGCCCGGTCACCCCAAGGCAACCGAGCCCCGAACCCCGCTCAAGCCGAGCGCAGCGTCATGTCACCGCATGTGCGGCGAATCCGCCACCGTCACCTCGACCCGCTGGAACTCCTTGAGCTCGCTGTACCCGGTCGTGGCCATCGCCCGCCGCAGCGCGCCGAAGAGGTTCATGGAGCCGTCGGGCGTGTGGGACGGCCCCGTGAGGACCTCCTCGATCGTCCCCACAGTCCCCAGGTCGACCTTCATGCCACGCGGCAGCTCCTCGTTCACCGCCTCCATGCCCCAGTGGTTGCCCTTGCCGGGCGCGTCCGTCGCGCGGGCCAGCGGTGAGCCCATCATCACCGCGTCCGCGCCGCAGGCGATCGCCTTGGGGATGTCGCCGGACCAGCCGACACCGCCGTCCGCGATGACGTGCACGTACCGGCCGCCGGACTCGTCCATGTAGTCCCGGCGCGCGGCGGCGACGTCGGCCACCGCCGTCGCCATCGGGACCCGGATGCCGAGCACGTTGCGCGTGGTGTGCGCGGCGCCGCCGCCGAAGCCGACGAGGACGCCGGCCGCGCCGGTGCGCATCAGGTGCAGGGCGGCCGTGTAGGTGGCGCAGCCGCCGACGATCACGGGGACGTCCAGCTCGTAGATGAACTGCTTCAGGTTCAGCGGCTCGTGCGAACCGGAGACATGCTCCGCCGACACGGTCGTGCCGCGGATGACGAAGATGTCGACGCCCGCGTCCACGACGGCCTTGGAGAACTGGGCGGTGCGCTGCGGGGAGAGCGCGGCGGCGGTCACGACGCCGGAGTCGCGCACCTCCTTGATGCGCTGCCCGATCAGCTCCTCCTTGATGGGAGCGGCGTAGATCTCCTGGAGGCGACGGGTCGCGGCCTCGACGGGCAGGTCGGTGATCTCGTCGAGCAGCGGCTGCGGGTCCTCGTACCGGGTCCAGAGCCCTTCGAGGTTGAGGACGCCGAGGCCGCCCAGCTCGCCGATGCGGATCGCGGTGGCCGGGGAGACGACCGAGTCCATGGGGGCGGCCAGGAACGGCAGCTCGAAGCGGTAGGCGTCGATCTGCCAGGCGATCGAGACCTCCTTCGGGTCCCGCGTACGGCGGCTGGGGACGACGGCGATGTCGTCGAAGGCGTACGCCCGGCGGCCGCGCTTGCCGCGCCCGATCTCGATCTCAGTCACGTCTGTGGCCTTTCCCTGATGCGTTCAGCGTCTACCAGTATCGCCGACGGGCACGCCGAGGGCGGTTCCGGAGTGTCCGGAACCGCCCTGGAGCGTCGTGCCGTTTCTGCTTGCGTTCTACTTGCGGCTGTAGTTCGGCGCCTCGACGGTCATCTGGATGTCGTGCGGGTGGCTCTCCTTGAGCCCCGCGGAGGTGATCCGGACGAACCGGCCGTTGGCCTGGAGGTCCGGGACGGTGCGGCCGCCGACGTAGAACATCGACTGGCGCAGGCCGCCGACCAGCTGGTGGACGACCGAGGAGAGCGGGCCGCGGTAGGGCACCTGGCCCTCGATGCCCTCGGGGACGAGCTGCTCGTCGGAGGCGACGCCCTCCTGGAAGTAGCGGTCCTTGGAGAACGACTTGCGGTCGCCGCGCGACTGCATGGCGCCCAGCGAACCCATGCCCCGGTAGGACTTGAACTGCTTGCCGTTGATGAAGAGCAGCTCGCCCGGCGACTCGGCGCAGCCCGCGAGCAGCGAGCCGAGCATCACGGTGTCGGCGCCCGCGACCAGGGCCTTGGCGATGTCGCCGGAGTACTGCAGGCCACCGTCGCCGATGACCGGGATGCCGGCCTCCTTGGCGGCGAGGGATGCCTCGTAGATGGCGGTGACCTGCGGGACGCCGATGCCGGCGACGACCCGGGTCGTACAGATGGAGCCGGGGCCGACGCCGACCTTGATGCCGTCCACGCCGGAGTCGATCAGGGCCTGGGCGCCGTCACGCGTGGCGATGTTGCCGCCGATGACGTCGACGCCGGAGGAGTTCGACTTGATCTTGGCGACCATGTCGCCGACCAGGCGGGAGTGGCCGTGGGCGGTGTCGACGACGATGAAGTCGACGCCGTTCTCGATGAGGGCCTGGGCGCGTTCGAAGGCGTCGCCGGCGACACCGACGGCCGCGCCGACGAGGAGGCGGCCCTCGCCGTCCTTCGCCGCGTGCGGGTACTTCTCGGCCTTGACGAAGTCCTTGACCGTGATGAGGCCCTTGAGGATGCCCGCGTCGTCGACCAGCGGCAGCTTCTCGATCTTGTGCTTGCGCAGCAGCTCCATGGCCTCGACGCCGGTGATGCCGACCTTGCCGGTGACCAGCGGCATCGGCGTCATGACCTCGCGGACCCGCTGCGAACGGTCGGTCTCGAAGGCCATGTCGCGGTTGGTGACGATGCCGAGCAGCTTCTTGTTGCCGTCGGTCACCGGGACGCCGCTGATGCGGAACTTGGCGCAGAGCGCGTCGGCCTCGGCGAGCGTGGCGTCCGGGTGCACGGTGATCGGGTCGGCGACCATGCCGGACTCGGAGCGCTTCACCAGGTCGACCTGGTTGGCCTGGTCCTCGATGGACAGGTTGCGGTGCAGCACGCCCACGCCGCCCTGACGGGCCATGGCGATCGCCATGCGGGACTCGGTGACCTTGTCCATCGCGGCCGAGAGCAGCGGGATGTTCACCCGCACGTTCTTGGAGACGTACGAGGCGGTGTCGATCTCGTCGGGTGCCATGTCCGACGCGCCGGGCAGCAGCAGCACGTCGTCGTAGGTCAGCCCGAGCGTCGCGAATTTATCGGGCACTCCGTCGACGTTGGCAGTCATGACACCTTCCCCAAATGGCCTTGATCGGTGCGGATGTCCATGCTAACGGGAAGCGCGGGGCACACATTCCACGGTACGAAGTACCGCCGGGCTTCGTATGTTCGTACGGAAAAGGCGCCCCGCCTGTTCACGCGGGGCGCCCCCCGGGGTCCGTGCGAGGGCGGCTACTGCTCCGCCAGCGCCCGGAGTCTGCTCAGGGCCCGGTGCTGGGCCACCCGGACCGCACCCGGTGACATCCCCAGCATCTGTCCGGTCTCCTCGGCCGTGAGCCCCACCGCGATCCTCAGCAGCAGCAGCTCCCGCTGGTTCTCGGGGAGGTTGGCCAGAAGCTTCTTGGCCCACTCGGCGTCACTGCTGAGCAGGGCGCGCTCCTCGGGGCCGAGGGAGTCGTCGGGGCGCTCCGGCATCTCGTCCGAGGGGACGGCCGTCGATCCGGGGTGGCGCATCGCGGCCCGCTGGAGGTCGGCGACCTTGTGGCCGGCGATGGCGAAGACGAACGCCTCGAACGGCCTTCCGGTGTCCTTGTAGCGCGGCAGCGCGAGGAGGACGGCGACACAGACCTCCTGTGCCAGGTCCTCCACGAAGTGCCGCGCGTCGCCCGGCAGCCGGGACAGACGGGTGCGGCAGTAGCGCAGCGCCAAGGGGTGGACATGGGCGAGCAGATCATGCGTGGCCTGCTCGTCCCCGTCGACCGCGCGATGCACGAGCGCACCGATCACTGTCGTCTCGTCGTCGCGCATCGGTCCATGGTGCCTTGCGGCCGTCCGGTCCGTGGCGCCACGTCCATGGTTGTGCACCGAAGCGTTATGAGCAGGCGCGCCGGAACTCATCTCCTGCGCCCTCCCCTCCCGCTCGTTCGACTGCTCCCCTAGGGACTCCACACCTCAAGGATGCGGCATCCGCGGCGAAACGAGCAGCGGGCACCCGGCGGATCGTCTCGTCACCCCCGCCGGCCGTGCGGCAGGCGGGGCTCCTCCCTCGTGGGGGACCACCCCCGGCACGGTCCACTCAGCGGACCAGACCCCAGCGGAAGCCGAGCGCCACCGCGTGCGCGCGGTCCGAGGCGCCGAGCTTCTTGAACAGGCGCCGGGCATGGGTCTTGACCGTGTCCTCGGAGAGGAACAGTTCGCGACCGATCTCGGCGTTGGAGCGGCCGTGGCTCATGCCCTCCAGGACCTGGATCTCCCGCGCGGTGAGCGTCGGCGCGGCCCCCATCTCGGCGGAGCGCAGCCGGCGCGGGGCGAGCCGCCAGGTCGGGTCGGCGAGGGCCTGCGTCACCGTGGCGCGCAGCTCCGCGCGGGAGGCGTCCTTGTGCAGATAGCCCCGTGCGCCGGCGGCGACCGCGAGGGCCACGCCGTCCAGGTCCTCGGCGACGGTCAGCATGATGATGCGCGCCCCGGGGTCGGCGGACAGCAGCCGCCGTACGGTCTCGACGCCGCCCAGACCGGGCATGCGTACGTCCATCAGAATCAGGTCCGAGCGGTCGGCCCCCCAGCGGCGGAGGACTTCCTCGCCGTTGGCCGCCGTGGTCACGCGCTCGACGCCGGGCACGGTCGCCACCGCGCGGCGCAGCGCCTCTCGGGCAAGCGGGGAGTCGTCGCAGACGAGGACGGATGTCATGGCCGCCCTCCGCAGCTGATGCGCGTCACCTTGAGCCTCCAGGCTGGTACGAAATCGTCACCTGTGCGGTCGACACTCACGAGCGGACACGAACGCCTGCCCGAGCGCTTGTTCTTTCAACCGCCTCCGCCCGTCTCAACGACGGTCACTCGAAAGAGTTACGGGATGGCTGGTCACCTTCGGCACTCTACGTGAGGGGGTGGACACGATGCAGACATGCGCGACGGACCCTCAACGTTTCATCACAACCTATGCCCCATTCAGACGTTTTTGTTCCCATTTATTGGTGTCTGAGGCTAGATTCGCAATGAGTCATATTTTCATCTCCTTAGATAGTCGATGTACGGTCGTGGGCACCATCTCCTCCCAGAACGGCAACAAGGGGACACGCAATGGCAGATTTCTCCCGCCTTCCCGGACCGAACGCTGATCTGTGGGACTGGCAGCTCCTCGCGGCCTGCCGTGGGGTCGACAGCTCGCTCTTCTTCCATCCCGAAGGAGAACGCGGTGCGGCACGGAGCGCTCGTGAGAACTCGGCCAAAGAGGTCTGCATGCGATGCCCGGTACGCGCGCAGTGCGCGGCCCACGCCCTGGCGGTGCGCGAGCCGTACGGCGTGTGGGGCGGGCTGACCGAGGACGAGCGCGAGGAGCTCATGGGCAGGGCCCGGCACCGGCTGGTGACGGCGTCCGCGTCCGGGAGCGACAGCGGTTCGGATACCTGAAAGAACGTTTCTTCAGCGCATGGCGCTAGCGCGCGGCCGCTCCGGCCAGCCGGTCCAGCGTCGCCGCGACCGTGGGCACGAGGGCCAGGTCCGGCAGGGTGAGCGCCACGATCTCCCGGTGCACCACCGGCTCGACCGACACCGTGCGCACCCCCTTGGGGCGTACGGACTCCACGGCCAGCTCCGGCAGCACGGCCACGCCCAGCCCCGCGCCCACCAGTCCGACCACCGCCGGGTAGTCGTCGGTCGCGAAGTCGATACGGGGCGTGAAGCCCGCGCTCTCGCAGACCCGGACCAGTTGCCCCCGGCAGCGCGGGCAGCCGGCGATCCAGGATTCCCCGGCGAGTTCGCCGATGCCGATGGAGCGCGCCCGGGCCAGCCGGTGCCCGTGCGGGACGAGCCCGACGAGTCGATCGGTGAGCAGGGGGCGCACGACCAGGTCGTCCCACTCCCCCTCCTCTGTTCCCAGGGCGCCCTCGTAGCGGAAGGCGAGCGCGATGTCGCAGTCGCCGTCGCGCAGCATCTCGACCGACCGCGGCGGCTCGGCCTCCTCCAGGGAGACCCGGGTTCCGGGGTGATCGGCGCGCAGGGCCGCCAGGGCTGTGGGCACCAGGGTGGAGCTGCCGCTGGGAAAGGAGACCAGGCGGACCCGTCCGGCGCGCAGCCCGGCGATGGCGGCGACCTCCTCCTCCGCAGCGGTGAGCCCGGCGAGGATGCCGGCCGCGTGCCGTACCAGCGCCTCGCCCGCCTGGGTCAGCCGCATCTCCCGGCCGGTGCGGACCAGCAGCGGGGTGCCGACAGAGGCTTCGAGCGCCTTCATCTGCTGGCTGACGGCGGGCTGGGTGCAGCCGAGTTCCCGGCCGGCGGCGGAGAAGGAGCCGGTGGTGGCGACGGCGCGCAGGACGCGGAGATGACGGGCCTCGATCACGCGGTCGAGCATAAGCGGGGCTTGGACCGCGTGCCGGATATTGCGTCGACGCTTTGACCGTGCGCGCCTACGGTGCCGGTATGAAGCTTCTATCACTGAATGTGGGCCGGGCCAGAGCCGTCGACGTCGTGAAGGAGTCGAAGAGGGTCTCGGGCATCGACAAGCGGCCGGTGGACGGGCCGGTGCGGGTGGCGACGCCCGGACCGAAGGGGGTCGGCGCCAGCGGCGTGGCCGGGGACGCGGTGTGCAACACCCGGCATCACGGCGGCGACGACCAAGCGGTCTACGCCTTCGCCCGGGAGGACCTGGACGGCTGGGAGCGCGAACTGGGCCGCACCCTGCCCAGCGGGGTGTTCGGCGAGAACCTCACCACTCAGGGCCTCGACGTCTCCGGCGCCCTCATCGGCGAACGCTGGCGGATCGGCTCCGAGGTGGTCCTGGAGGTCACCTCCGGTCGCGTCCCCTGTCTCAACTTCCAGCGCCACCTGGGCGAACGGGGCTGGGTCAAGCGCTTCACGCGCCAGGGCGCGCCCGGAGCGTATCTGCGGGTGATCCGGCCGGGCGAGATCAGCCCGGGCGATCCGATCGAGATCGTCCACCGGCCCGACCACGATGTCACCGTGGCGCTCGTCTTCCGCGCCATGATGGATCAACACTCCCTGCTGCCGAGGCTGTTGGCGGCGGACGAGGCCTTGCATCCGGAAGTGCTGGAGATCGCGCGGAAGTACGTGGCGGCGCAGGGGTGACGGGTCGGGGCAGGGCGGGGTGCCGGTGAAGGTGCCACGGCGATGCGGGGGTTCACCGAGGTGTCGGCGAAGTCGCTGGTGAACGTGCGGTGGAGCAATCGGACCCGCGCGGTC